>JAFLCP010000001.1 GCA_017303505.1 Planctomycetota bacterium
AAAGTTCGTCAAACGTGAAACGTCAAATGTGAAACGTTCAAAAGAAGCTTATATTGGGAGGCGAAACTCAAGAAGAACATTCCCATAAATGTTTCGCCGCGCTGAAAAGCCCAGAGGGTAATCAGTACAGCGCAAATCATCGACAAGATAATCGCGTCGCGCTGCGTACCGCGAAAGAACATGCAGATAATCTCCTCCGCTATGCGGCCACCATCTAGTGGGATCACCGGCAACAAATTGAAAATTGCCCAGTAGATACTGGGATAAATCAAGAAATCGATCAACGCATATAGGACCGCCGAATTGGGCGATTCGCCGCCAACAGCCGGTAATCCGAAGTAATCGATCCAACTCGCCATGGACCCGATGTGATAACCTGCGAGCCTAGCGATAACCGCCACAACAACCGCCAACAAGATTTGCGCAGCTGGCCCAGCTGCTGAAATGATGATTTGACGATAGGCCGAAAGTTTTCGAGCGTACGGAGAGGTACTGGCGGATCGTCGACCACCCGATGGAATAGCCAAACCGCCAAAATGGTACAACACAATGTGCGAATCGATGCCAAAAAAACGAAACGCAAAATGATGTCCCAATTCGTGCACCAGAATGGACACGAACATCGCGAACAACCAAACCAACAACAAGACAAAAGCGCCAGGCGTATCCAGTCCACGAGAATCGTAGATGTAATCGACAGCGCGGGCATGGTTGTAACCGAGCAACGCAGCTACCAACCAAAACAGCGCAGAAACACGCACCTGACAGCCAAATAAGTTAAAGCGCAGATCGTACGGCGTATTGGTCGGCTCGCCTAACGCGAACATAGTGCGACTCCCTGTAGATAAACGCCGTATACGCTAACTGCTTGCTTCATTCACATAACGCCTAAATGCCAAGTCGCACATCAACGCTGCGGCACATACCGTGCGTCGATCCGGAAATTTGAAGTCGCAGGGTCTACAAAACTCTTACCTCTGCGCCAAGCTCATTGTTCTAGTTTATGCATTTTAACATCGTTCAGCACGTTTTTTTCTGCCGAATGTTCAAAGTTGAAGCAATCTTACTTCCTGCATGCCTTGATGCTTCGGTGTTGTAGCAGTCTTTTTTCTGAGCCAGACGTTCGCCGTACAAAAACGACCCAACAAAAAAAGCGTAACCGATCCACTCGGTTACGCTTTCTGATCATTCAAACTTTGGTTACAGAAACAGGTAGACTATTTCTCTTTAACCAGAGTGTATTCGCCCTTCTTGAAGGCTTCGTCGCCGAAGAGAGCTTCGATTTGAGCGTCGCCTTCCATTTTCTCAGCTTTACCTTTGCAGTTACCGCAACAGAAGCCGACCTTCACATCGCCAACTGTAATCGATTGTTCAGCGTTGATATCGCCGCCGGACAATGGGCATTTCTTCTGCTCGTATTGCTTGGTCAACACCAACTGATGATTTGCTTTAGCCGCAAATGGTTTGGAGTCGGTGCCAAACTTCTTAACGCAACCTGGGCAGCAGAAATAGACCTTGGCATCTTTGTATTCAACAAACTTATCTTCCTTGACTGGCTTGGCTGGCATCATCATGCACTTCACGCCGTCCAAGGAAACTTTACCAGCCATCACGGCGCTGGTACCAACCGATGCAATTAGCGCTAACGCTAATGCGACTACCCACTTATTCTTCACTAGTATGTCTCCACAAAACAAAACTCTAGGCGTGCCACCGCTCCACAACACGGCGACCACGATCTATTCAGACCATATTTTAGCGGGGAGAACAAGGCATTTTGTCGCAATGTTCGTGCCGCTGGCGAACTTACCACCCAAATACGGGGGCAATTTTCGAACTTATTGGCTCGGAAAACGTACTGCCGCCGGGATATTCGCCGCCTAATTTCGTTTCGCCAAGTGCTTTTGCAGATACCCAGCCCGCTCGATGTTGCGGTCCGTGGTGTTGAGAATCTTACCCCTCAGCTTTTGCAAATGAGCCGGTTGGGTATGAATGAGAAGCTTGTTCACAACGGGAATTTCCAATTCGCGAATCAAGCCGAGATTAACCCCCATGCGCACTTTAGAAAGATAGAGCATGGTTTCATCACTGCTGATCTTCTTGGCGGTTTGCAAAATGCCATAGGCGCGGCTCACATCGTCATGCAAATCGTGCTCACTATTGGTCATGAGAAAATTGCGGGCCTTGCGTTCGTATTCGATAAGCTGTGGCACCACATATTCCACTTGTTGCAGCAAAGCTTCTTCGCTTCGTCCCAACGTGATCTGATTGCTGACTTGATAAAAATCGCCGGTGAACTGCGAACCTTCTCCGAAGAGCCCTCGGACAGCCACATTCATCTTCTGCAAACTTCGGAACACTTTTTCAATCTGGCGGGTAATGACCAAGGCAGGCAGATGTAGCATCACGCTAACACGCAAACCGGTCCCCACATTTGTCGGACATGCGGTGAGGTACCCAAGCTTTTCTAAATAGGCAAACGTCAGCTTGCGTTCCAGACGATCATCGATTTCTGCTGCGTCTTGCCACGCAGATTTCAAATCGAGTCCACTGCGAATCACTTGAATACGCAAATGATCCTCTTCGTTGACCATCACGCTAAATCGTTCCGTTCCGTCCACCGCCACGCCGCGTGGTCCTTCGGCTTCCGATAACTCACGCGAGATCAATTGTCGCTCGACCAAGAATTGGCGATCCAAATCGCTTAGCGGTTCAACATCGAGAAACTCAACATCTTTCCACTCATCGATCGCTTCCACAGCTTGTCGAGCGGCGCGGAGGATAGAGCGTTTATCCCCTTCAGTGCAACGACGCACAAAAGGGAACTCGGAGAGATTACGAGCTAACCGAATTCGGCTACTGATCACAATATCCGCTTCAGGGCCCGTCCCCTTGAGCCATTCCCCGCATTTACCAGCCAACTCGTCAAGCTTCACTTTGAATTCGCCTCCAGGATATCCATCCCCAATGTTATTCGCCCGCTTCGTTTTGCTCTAACCGCCGGATCTCATCTCGAATTTCCGTGGCGCGTTCATAGAGTTCTTTCTCTACCGCTTCCTTCATCTCGCGTCGCAATTGCAACAGACGATGTTGCCGGTCAGGCGAGCCAAGCAACTTCGATGGCTTTTTGCCATGATGCTCTCGAGAGCCATGGATGTTGATCAACAATGGTTCCAGATCGGTTTGAAAATGCACATAGTCATACGGACATCCCAATCGACCAATATTGCGAAACTCTGCGAAGGTGATCCCGCACACCGGGCAAGCCTTCTGATCGGTCGAAGCGATTTGCTCAGCGGATTGCTCAACCTTCTGCTGGCTCGACAGTACTCCGGCCAGGGCCGATGTACCAGGCTGAGACGAGTCTGGAGAAAGATACTGACGGGCATGATCTTCGCATACGTGCAATACGTGTGGGCCTCCAGGCCCCGTCAATTCGGTAATATGAAAGGTCGCGGGCTTTTCACAATGCTGACACTTCATCGCGAACCTCTTTCCATGGGTAACAATCCATTTCCACTAAGCAACTGGTGTGAAACTATAGGGCCTAGCTCGCCGGTTTCCAACTAGCCCCACCTTTTGTGCGACTTGAGTGAGGTCAATTAGACGAAAGGGCCCTACTTTACCCTATTTTCGCAGCGGATTCTAACGGTGTCTGTACGACTGTCAAGAAAACCCCATCCGCCAGAACACTAAACAAATCATCACAAGTTGGACTCTTAGCCTGGATTATTCCCCTAAACCCTCTCAAGCTAAGTCGTTCGTTGATCTACAATGAGGTCCAAGACAATAGGTAGAGCTTCGCCTGACTCAGCGTCGCAGCCCCTCACAAATACCTTGAACCGCTGCGCACCCGGCCTGTCACAGAATGGTAAGCCCTGTCACAGCACTGTAATTTCGTACCCGACGATTGAACCAACTCGTTTCAACAAGCTTTAGCCCCCGTACCAAGAAGACAACACTCCATGGCAACGGCCCCCTCACTGCAACGTTTTAAAGAACTAGCAGCGGAATATAATCTCATCCCTGTATTTCGTAGACTCTTGGCCGATAACCTGACGCCAGTCTCAGCATTCCACCGCTTGGATGATGGCACCTCTGCCGGTTGCTTGTTTGAAAGCGTCATCGGCGGAGAAAAAGTGGGACGCTACAGCTTCATCGCAACTCGCCCCCACAAACGCATCGCGAGTTGGGGTAACAAGCTGATCGTTCAAGAGGGCAATCAAACAACCACACTCGAAGTTGCAGACCCGCTCGATTTCTTCCGGCAACATTTACGTCAATTCAAAATCCCCAACCATTCAGAACTTCCTCCATTTATCGGCGGTGCCATCGGCTACGCAGCCTACGATGTTGTACGTTACGTCGAGAAACTTGATTCACCGCCCGTGGATGATCGCCACTTACCCGATCTCGATTTTTCCTTTTTCCATGAACTCGTTATCTTCGACAACGTAACCAAAACGCTCATCATCGTTGCCTTAGTTCAACCGAATCAATTTCCATCGACAGAAGCGGCCTACAACGACGCAGAATCAAAAATCGATCATATCGTTGAACTCCTCGGTCGAGACGATAAACCACTCACCAGCGCAGAAGTTGACCTAAGCCAAACCCAACCTCTCGAAGTGCGTTCCAATTTTACGCAACAAGAATTTGAAGATGCCGTTCGCACCTGTACTGAGTACATTCGCGCCGGCGACATTTTCCAAGTGGTTGTCAGCCAACGCATGGAAGTCGATTCGCGTTGCGAACCGCTTGAAGTGTATCGTTCACTTCGCGTTATCAATCCAAGTCCGTTTATGTTCTTCT
The DNA here is from genome assembly GCA_017303505.1 of Planctomycetota bacterium. Taxonomy (GTDB): domain Bacteria; phylum Planctomycetota; class Planctomycetia; order Pirellulales; family Pirellulaceae; genus JAFLCP01. The sequence goes on from JAFLCP010000001.1 coordinate 4,813, forward strand.
TGCGAACCGCTGACACGACCTTAGTTGGCGCTTCGCCCGAAGTGATGTGCCGTGTCTTTGACGGCTGCGTAACTGTTCGACCGCTGGCAGGTACTCGTCGACGAGGACAAACCGAAGCCGAAGATCGCGCACTAGCCGAAGAGTTATTGGCAGATCCCAAAGAACGCGCCGAACATGTGATGCTTGTCGACCTCGGACGCAATGACGTCGGACGTGTCGCGCAATTTGGATCGGTTCGACTCAGTGACGTCATGACCGTCGAACGCTATAGCCACGTAATGCACATTAGCTCGAACGTCGATGGCAAGCTGAGACCTGAACTGGATGCAATCGATGCCCTCAAGGCATGCTTGCCTGCTGGAACCGTAAGCGGAGCTCCTAAGGTTCGCGCTATGCAGATCCTTGATGAGATCGAACCGACTCGACGCGGACCGTATGCCGGAGCAGTCGGGTACTTCGACTACGGCGGCAATATGGATACCTGTATTGCCTTGCGAACGATGGTGATGACTCCCGGCAAGATCTATATCCAGGCCGGAGCTGGGATCGTGGCCGATAGCGATCCGACAAGCGAATACAATGAGACAATGAATAAATCGAAGGCAATGCTGCGTGCGGTCGAATTGACCGAATCACGATTGAGATAACAATTAGGAATTAGGAATTAGGAATTAAGAATTAGGAATTACGAATTGCGATCACGACGACGAGTTACGAAGTACGAAGTAGGAGCTACGAATTTCACCGCCAAACGCTTCAGCATCGCAAGGTCTTCTCCGCAATTCCTAATTCCTAATTCCTAATTCCTAATTCCTAATTCGTAATTCGTAACTGCAACCGCTGGGTAACGATAAACACGAAAAAACCGCAGCGAGAAAAACTCCTCGCTGCGGTTTTTGTTTGTTCTGAATTCACTTGAAGTAACAGAAGTTACTGCACTACTTGCCAGCAGCGCTCTTAACCATGGCATTCAAGCGGGCCTTGGAACGCGAAGCTTTGTTAGGATGAATCACACCCTTAGCGGCAGCTTGATCCAAAGCTTTGTAAACCGATGGCAACATATCTTTCGCGCCAGTTCCACCAGCTTTAGCAGCATCATGCAACTTACGAACTGCAGTCTTCAATGTGCTCTTTACCGCGCGATTCTTGGCTCGGTTTTCCAGACTTTGACGGTGACGCTTCTTGGCACTTGTGGTGGTTGGCATTCGATTCTAAGACCTCAAACCATATCTGATAGGACGTTATGCTTGTTCGGAAACGCAATATAATGACCTTTATCGGCCAATCTGTCTAGCTCATTTTGCTTTTCCGAAAGCTATCGCCCAGGTGACTGAATCCCCCCGAACGAACAATTTTCCATCGAATTCCCCCTCTCTGGACTGCAAAATGCCCCCCGATACCCTCCCCCCTTCCCTACCTTCACCCGCCATGGCATTGGTTGGGGCCGGGCCAGGAGCAGCCGATTTACTCACCATTCGCGGCTGGAAATGGCTTAAATCCGCCGATGTTGTTCTCTACGACGGCCTAGTAAACCCCGAATTGCTCCAATTCGTTTCTCCCCATTGCCGCTGCATCAACGTAGGCAAACATGGCCAAAGCCGGATTTGGAAACAGACCGAAATCCACCAAGAAATGCTCCGCCACTACCAGGAAGGGAAACGAGTCGTTCGACTTAAGGGAGGCGACCCCGCCGTTTTCGCCCGCACCGCAGAAGAGCTGGAGTTCCTGGCCGAACATGGCATCAAAGCCGAAATCATTCCGGGCATCACCGCCGCTTTAGCATTGCCCGCCTATACCGGCATGCCACTGACTCATCGAGACCATGCCTCAGCTGTCGCCCTTGTTACCGGACAACAAGCAGAAGACTCCGAAGAATTGGATTGGGATTCATTGGCTCGCTTTCCCGGAACACTTGTTTTTTATATGGGTGTTACAACAGCGGCCTCCTGGAGTCGCCAATTGATCAAGGCAGGTAAAGTTGGCTCAACCCCCGCCGCCCTGGTTCGCCGTGTATCATGGCCCGATCAACAGATCATTCACACCACCCTATCGCAAGTCGCTGAAGAACTAACTCCGAGCAATAAGTTGCGTCCACCCGTCTTAGTTGTCGTCGGTGAAGTTGCTCACCCAGAAAACATTGCGTCGATCATTATGCCTCATTTAGCTTCTTTCCAGCCAATACCGTTACCTCTACATGGTCAAACCGTGATCGTAACACGAGCTGAAGGTGACAACGATCGACTCGCTCAGCTCCTTACAGAACAAGGCGCAAATGTGATTCATCAACCGTTGATTCGCATTTCGTGCGTTTCACCCACTGAAACACTGCGAGCATCACTGCAAACTGTAGAACCCTTTGCCTGGATCATTTTCACCAGCGTAAATGGAGTCGATTGTTACTTTAAACTTCGCGAAGCGGCTGGGCTCGATGCCCGCGCGTTTGCTCAAACCAAGTTTGCATGTGTGGGAACCGCGACAGCCGATGCACTGAAACGCTGGAACCTATTGTGTGATTTTCTGCCACCTGAACAAAACGCTCGCTCACTAGCAGAGACACTGCCAGTCGACCACAACAGTCATGTGTTATGGGTCCGTGGAACAAGATCCAAAGATTCCTTGCGAGAGATTCTGCCGCAACGCTGTGGAGGATTTAGCGAACTCAACGTATACGAAAGCACCGATGTCCTTAACCTCTCACCGCAAATCACGCAGCTATTAGAAGGCACAGAAGAGGCATGGCTCACGCTTACCAGTTCGGCCATCGCCCGTTCAGCCGCAAACCTATTGGGCAAACGCTTCAGTACTCTTCGCTCCGCCGCGTTGAGTCCACAAATTGCCGCTGAAGCCTCCGCCTTAGGCGCCTCGGTCATGGTTACTGCTTCACAACCAAGCTTCGAATCCCTTGTCGCCGATATGGCAGCTTTCACTTCCAGATCTTAACCCCGAACCGCCGCACAATCGCTACAACCCTCATCCTTTTACCTGCCTGAGGGGGTGATTGACCAAATGTCGAATCGATTTCCCCCCACTTCGCCGCTCGCATCCTCGATAAGACCTACTTTTGTTTGATAGGGTGTCGGTCTTATCCCGAGTAGTCTTCACTCGATGCCGCACACCAACCAGGCAATGCGACCCAGGCATACATGGGAGATCCGTTGTGTTAGAGATCATTGATCAATTTCGCCAAGGCCAGTTTTCAGCCGACGAGTGCATCGATCGCATCGAAACAGCACTCAAATGTCGCCCTCAACTCGAACAACTTGCTATCGAGATGGGCTTCCTCAACATGAAGCAGATGCGTCGCTTGCTTCAACTTCAAGATCAAAGCCATCTCTCGTTCGAACGCATTGCCATCCGCGAAGGCTTTTTAACCGAGCAGCAAATCGGACTCATTATGCTTGAGCAACACACTCGCATGATGGCTCAATTGCATTATGGACAAGTTCATGCTGCCACAGCTTGCTTGTCCGCAATTCCTACGATGAACCTTGGCGGAGAAGCTCGCATCCCCGCTTTGGCCCGTTAAATTCAAGAATAGTCGTTACACAAACCACTTCATGAAAAAAGGTTGCCTCCGCAGCACAGCGAAGACAACCTTTTTTTGTTCTAGAACGAATTGCCTACCCTTCAATTATTTGGCGGCATCAATCCACAAGATTCGATGATCAGTCACCACCTTACCTTTCGGATCCGTGGCTTGGATCTCGATTTTGTAGCCACCAGGCTTAAGTCCGGCTGGCAACTTTCCTTTCCAAATATGATTGCTCAACTGTGGGCTAGGAAGAGTGCGGCCCGGTGGAGGTGTTGGAGCCTTTTCCAATTCTTTCAGCCGGCTGAAATAGGGATCTGCCATGCGACCATTCTCCATCACAACCCACGGCATATCGGAGGTCAGTCGCATTTCGACTTTCCATTTTTCCGAAGCACCAAAAACGTTAGCAACAACCGTAGTGGCTTCCACTTCATTTGTAGCAACCCGTTCTGGAGCATCGATCAGCATCTGATAACTTGCAGGCCGGCTCGCTCCACGAAACTCAATGTCATAGTTCGTGCCGTCGAATGTGAAGATGGAATAGCCATTCGGCCCACCATCGCTCATCGTAGCGTGTGGAATACCGCGTTCATCCGCCGTACCACTCCACCAACTACCGCAGACCGTTACATTGATCACATGATGATGAGGCTCAGGTCCCATCCAGCCATCTTCTTTGCCAATGAACACATGCTCCATGTAATGTGTATGTGCCGAAATGCTCAATGCAAACGGTCGTTTTTCGATAAGTCGATACAACTCTTGTCGATCCTCGACTTCGATCAACGGAATATGCATCATCAATACGACCAATTGATTTTCAGGGATCATGGCCAAGTCGTTACGAATGAACTCCATCTGCTTCTTCCCTAACCCAGCCGTATACTTTCCTTTTTGCCCATCTTTGGGACCGTGCCAAGTCACATCGTCGACCACCATGAAATGCACCGTTCCATGATCAAAACTGTAATACGATGGCCCGTAGATACTCTCAAACGTCTCATCGGAATGCTCATCGTCCGCAGCATCGTAATTCATATCGTGATTGCCGAGCACGTTGTACCAAGGAATATCGATCAGAGCGATCGCTTGATTCAACGGCTTCATCACCGAAAGATCATCAAATACGATGTCTCCCAAGGTAACCCCAAACGATGCTCCATGTGCATTCTCGGCAATCACTTGTTCCACCACATCGTGCGCAATGTACTCAACTTCTTTGATATCTCGCGGTTGAGTGTCGCCGAAGAACAAGGCCTTAAACGAATCTGGCTCGGCCTGAGGCGTCAATGGAAAATCGATCGATGCAGGCAATGGACCAGTGGGCATCACGCCTGGGAACCGCGAATCGGGTGAGCCTTTCGGCTTGTGAATGTAATAGAACTTCGGAAGCTTATGCTCAGTAAGCGGAGTCATCCAATTGCGTGGCTTGATGACAAATACAATCGTGTCATCGGTAACCGGCAACGTATATTTCCCTTGGGCATCGGTCTTCACGATTTGTCGACCGTTTGAGACCTTGATATCGGCTAGCCCTTCTTCACCTTCGTCACGCTTCTGATTGCCATTGCGATCATGAAAGACAAAGCCGGTCGCAGTACCAGTGACCTTATCATCACCATCGGCATGCTCATGTCCTTCATGGGCCACAGCCGGATTCAGCGACAAGCAACCAACTAACGCGAACAATACAACACGGAAAAACTCAAGGCTCTTTTTCAAAGCTATGCTCCACAACATGGGCAGGAAAATCTATGGTGGGAAAACACGAAGAAGCTGTTCCTTAGAAAACAATCTTCGAGGCAGGCCTCCATAGTATAACCAACATCCCGCCATTAAACTCCTTTGAAACGAAGTTCCGATGAAGGCTCGGTTAAGACCCTGCGATCTCCAAAGCCGCCTCAAACGATTCATGCGTTCACGGTGCATGGGCAAGGTCGCCAATTTCGTGGGCGAACTAATGTGCTCCTTTTTTCGCATTTTTTCTCCAATACATAGAACTTCTATGTATCCAGCGGTCGTATTGCTGAAAAAGTGTCCATTTCCGCTCGATTTCCGCCGTGCCTCCGTTTCTCGAAGAGTTGGCAACTTATGGCCGAATTGTCCAAAGATTTTATCGCTGCCTCAGCAACCCCGCTCATCTTGACCATTCTGAATCAAGGGGACAGCTACGGTTACGCCATCATCCAACGGGTCAATGAGCTGACTCGTGGTGAATTGGAATGGACCGATGGCATGCTTTACCCCATCCTGCATCGGCTCGAAAAACAAAAGCTGATTGAATCGTATTGGGGGAAAGCCGAAAGTGGTCGCAAACGAAAATATTATCGCCTGAAAAAACACGGTTCCGCAGAATTGATTCGCTTGCGAGACAACTGGAAGCGCATCCACGTGATTCTGGATAGCGTTCGGGAGTTGCGTCCATGTTCGACCTAAATCGCGAAGTTTCTCTATTGGCTCGTAAGGCGTGTGGGAGTTGGTTTTCTCGTCGCGCCTATCAAGCGGAGATAGAAGATTATCTCCACTGTGTTATCGAAGAACATGTCGCCAATGGGTCAACGCAAGAAGCGGCCTTTGAAATCGCTCGCAAACAATTGGGTTCCATCGAATCATTGCGCGGCGAGCTGGAGCAGTCGAGCCGTCCGACATTCTCTTGGGCAGCATCGAAGAAACTTGCCTTCAGCGCAACGGCCGCTCTGTTGATAGGCGGATTAATCCTAAGACTGGGACTTTCTTCCGGCTGGACGATGTCCCATGTACTCGCTTTTGTGTCAGCCACCTTGAAGTGGATTACATTTTGAACCCTTTGGAATACTCCATGAGAACACGTTTCATTCCCATCCTGTTAGGCGTCTTGTTCCTACATTCAATTTCTGTTGCGACTGCCAATGATGAGCCGTTGCCACGCCGCGCCGTCTTGGGCTTAGCCTTTTCGCCGGTCCCGCCAAGTTATGCGAAGACTCACAAACTTGACGAGGGTGTTGGCATTTTGGCAACCGATGTGGTTCCAGAGAAAACGGCCGCGAGTGCGGGAATTCAAAAGGACGACATCATCATTGCGCTCGATGGCAAACCTCTCCTTTTCAAAGATACGCCGTCCCGCGTCCGCGAACTGATTGCAGGAAAACAATTTACCGTCAGCGTCATTCGCAAGGATGAGAAGCTCGAACTAACCGGCACTGTTACTGAGAAAACTCGCGACCCAGGCAATGCCAACTACGAGGTCCTTTACCAACATATCACCAGCAACGGCCAGCGCATGCGAACGATCATCACGCGGCCACGCAAAGCGGGAAAGTACCCTGGCTTCATGTTCATTCAAGGCTTTTCTCCCGTATCGTATGACTTTACGTTAGAAGGCTCGAAAGGTGATGTTACAACCCTCAACGGTCCTTTGCTGTACGAATTCGCGAACTCGAACTTTGTGACGATTCGCGTCGAGAAACCTGGCGTAGGCGATAGTGAAGGGGGCCCATTTGCCGACCTCGACTTTACCACTGAAATCGACATCTATCGCCAAGCCTTAAAGCAACTCAAAGAGATGCCTGAAGTGGACACGAATAACGTCTTCATTTTTGGGCATAGTATGGGTGGTGCCTTTGGTCCTATCATTGCCTCCGAGAACCCCGTCCGTGGAATCGCCGTATATGGCGCCGCATCTCGCACATGGTACGAATATCTTTTGGACACACTTCGATACCAAGGCTTGGTGGCCGGCGACAACTACGAAAACACGGACGAACGCGTGAGATTGGGTTCGCGTGCTCTCGCGTTGGTGTTCCTAGAAAACAAATCACCGGAAGAGGTCAACAAATCCCACCCAGAACTCAAACCGTTGATCGATGCCTTGTTCCCCAATGGCCAGTTCAACGGTAAATCGCTCGAGTTCTGGCGACAACTAGGACAGGAGAACATGCCCAGCTATTGGACTCAATGCAACGCCCATGTCCTTGCGGTACGTGGTGCCAGCGATTTTGTGACCTACGATGTCGACCACAAACTGATTGCCGACATCGTCAATCGTGAAAAACCTGATACAGCCCGCAGCCTCACGCTGCCTGATTCGGATCATCTCTTTCACAAACACGCTACAGAGCCAGATAGCATGAAAGCGATGCAAAAGGGTGAATATAACTTGGCATTTGCCACGCTGATGAAGGCGTGGATACAGGAAGTCATGGACAAAACATCCAAGAAAGGAAGCTAGACGCCCGCTTTCTTTTTCGCCTTGTTCATCAACTTGACAAACTCTTTGTCATTTAGGTATTCGGGGCGATACTGCACAATTTCATCGTAAGCCTTACTCGCTTCCAGAAAACGCTTTTGCTTGGTCAATGCTTCGGCCATCAAATAGAGGATGTTCACTCGCATGTCAGCATGTTCGGCCGCCGCTGCTACAGCGGCGGCTTGATATTCGGTGATCGCTTGATCGAGCTTTTTTTGTTCGACCAAAACATTTGCGGCTCGCAAGTGACCTCGATAATCATTCGGACTGGCTTTTGCGGCCAATAGATAATGTTCGGCTGACTTATTCAGATCTCCATCCATCATGTAGAGGAACGCCGTAATCATCGCTTCAGCAAAGCGACATTCCGGACGATTCAATTGCTGCAGAAACTGCAAACAAAATTCCTTTTCCTTCGCTGCATACAACCAGTCCACTGCTCCTTCTAAAAACGAAAGAGCATCCGTTGGCTCGTCGTCAATATTGGGAACAAATTCTTCCCCATCCTGCAAGGCCAAGAGAGCCATGGCGGCTTGCTCTTTGATTTTGAGCGTGATTTCGTCGTGTTTGGGTGGCGGAAAGGTCAGCCCGTTGTTGCAATTACTGCAATACTTGTGAATTCGCTGATAGCTGCTGATCGGAATAACTGGAATAAAGTAAAGATGAAAGAATGACATGCCGCTCCAGCTAGTCATTTTGCTGTACTTACCACAGGTCGAACAAAAGCCGCGTTGCGTAGCTTTCTTTGCCTTGAAGTAGTAACCAGTTCCGTATATCAACATGAGCAATGTCCTCTAATCGATTATGTGCGAGGAAAGATCCAAGCGCTTTCGTGTTTTGTCATTCCAATCTTGCCGTAATACTCTCTCGCAGCAGGCGCGGCCAACAAAACCAACATGGTCTGCAGCCCGGCGGCTTGATGCGTTCTCCGCACCAGTTCTCCCCCAGCCCCACTTCGTTGATATGTTATATCCACTGCTAAGTCTGAAAGATAAGTACAATAACTAAAATCTGTGATGGCACGCGAGACCCCTACTAATAATCCAGCAGTATTTCGCGCAGTTACAATTAAGGCAGCGTTCCGCAACATTCCCTCAATCACTTCAGGCTTATCGACCGGTCGACGCTCAGATAAAGTCGATCGCACCAAAACGTCGACAAATTCCGCAGCCGACAAATCGGGCTCCAAGAAGCATTCGAGTTTCTCGCCGCTGCGTAACTCGATTTCCCCCAATGACTTCCGCATTTTCTTTTCCTTCCACGTACGGTTTTTCGCCGCGTCTTGTTTTGGCCTATGAAAAGCTGTCTTGCCGACCGCTACATCACCCATATTTGGGGAAAATGATTCCCTGCTCTAGTGAACCATGTTAAGATGGAGGTCCCGCCGCAACGGTTCATGTCCCACCATTTCTTCTTCGGCTTCAACTCCGTTTGATTCATGCGTCCACCCATTTTTTTCCGTGCAGTTCGGTACTTGGTTGCAATGCTTTGGCTGTTATTGGCAGTCAATATCCATTCCGAATGCGTATTCGGCCAAGAACCTGCTGCGAACGAGGTCCCTGCTGAGAACGCAATCTCCGAACGCCCCGATTCCAATGCCGAGCAACTTGATCCAGTTCAAGTTGCCTTCTTCGAAGACAACGTTTTACCTATTCTTAAAGAACGCTGTTTCTCCTGTCACTCCCATGACCAAGAAATTAGTGGCAACTTAGCACTCGATTTCGCCAGCGGTTGGAAGGTCGGTGGTGACCGAGGACCGGCTATTGTCCCAGGAAAACCAGAAAACAGTTTGTTGCTGCAAGCGGTTCGCGGTGAAATCGCAGATCTCAAAATGCCACCGGAAGAATCGTTATCCCCGGAACAAATCTCCACGCTCCAACAATGGATTACTCAAGGCGCCATTGATCCTCGCGCCGCACGAGCCGAAACAACTGCCACCGAACCTTGGTGGTCTTACCTTCCCATACATGCTGTCACTCCACCTACGTCGGACGTTAACGCTCAACATCCTATCGACGCTTTCCTAAATCAGAAGATTCACGAAGCGGGATTAACCACCAATCCTATTGTTGAGCGACGCACTCTTTTGCGCCGCCTCATGATTGACTTGCATGGTGTCGTTCCAACCTCAGAAGAGCTGATCGCATTTCAGAACGACAACGCACCGGATGCCTATGAACGAGTAGTCGACCGTCTGCTCGCCTCACCTCATTATGGTGAACGCTGGGCTCGTCATTGGTTTGATTGGATTCACTTTGCGGATACGCATGGCTTTGAGCATGATGTGATTCGAATCCATGCTTGGCCTTATCGCGATTATGTCATTCAATCGCTCAACGCAGATACACCTTGGGATCGATGGGTCCGAGAGCAATTGGCAGCCGACGCATTTTTCCCCAACCGAACGGATCTCATTCCGGCTCTCGGTTTTTTAGCTGCAGGCCCTTGGGATCATAGCACAGCGGCCACAGCTCAAACCACGTTTGACTATATCGATCGCGACGAAATGGTGACACAAGTATCTTCGGTACTTTTGAGTTCGACCGTACACTGCTCTCGTTGTCACAATCACAAGTTCGACCCCATTCCCCAGAGCGATTATTATGCGATGCAAGCGGTATTCGCGGGTGTGGGACGGGGAAACGTCCCCTTTGATCGAGACGTCACTGTAGGAGCTCGTCGGCAAGCAGCCCGCAAATTGCAGCAAGCCGCCGAAGCGCGTGATGCGAGCCAACTATTAACTATCACTGTGCAAAAGATGGTCGCTGATTGGGAACAACGCAATCAACAGCAACGGACTCAATGGGCACCGCTGCTTGAGGATATGGTTCTGGCGCTCGAAGGAACGGAAATCAAAGTCCTCGACGATCATGTTGTGTTGGCGACCGGTCCGCGTCCCGCAACAGAAACCTGTATCGTTACAGGCCATACCGATCTCAGCTCAGTAACCGGTATTCGTTTGCAAGTTTTTCGCGATGACTCCTTTCCCATGGGCGGTCCAGGTCGCAACGACAATGGAAACCTGCACCTGAATGAATTCATCGTCGAACATCTTAAAGAAGGTTCAGCGACACCGGTCCGAGTTCCCATCTCACAAGCGATGGCTGACTTTGATCAAACAGGCTGGACGATTGCGCACGCGATCGATGGAAACCCGAGTACCGCTTGGGGCATTTTCCCAGAAGTAGGCAAAGATCACACGGCCGTTTTTCAATTTGCTACACCGCTCACGTTAGGCCCTAAAGACAAACTCATTGTTCAACTTCGACAGCTGCATGGTGGCTTTCATACGATTGGTAAATTTCGGTTAACACTCTCCTCGGACAATAATCCTCAGCAGACTCTTTTGCCTCAAGAAGTCATTGATGCCCTGGCCATTCCGCGCGATCAACGGAGCGATGTAGAGCAATTATCGCTTGCTGCCTTTGTCGCCAAACAGCAGGCCATCGAAGTACTCAACTCGCTTCCTTCTCCTAGTTACGTTTACGCCACCGCTCCGCAATTCGAATCGTTGACAGAGAGTCCTTTCTATGCACCTTGGACAACACCCAAGAAAGTTCATCTTCTGAAACGTGGTGACATCGCGAAGCCAGCAGATGAAGCGGTGCCTGGTGTTATGTCTTGCCTAACCCACGCGCCAAGCCGATTCCAAAGCGAGACAATCCAAAACGAAGCACAACGGAGAATGGAACTTGCGCGATGGGTCACTCACTCGGACAATCCACTTTTTTGGCGCAGCATCGTAAATCGATTGTGGCAACATCATTTCGGTCGAGGACTTGTCGATACTCCTAACGATTTTGGACGGATGGGTTCTGTGCCCTCTCATCCAGAACTGCTGGACTGGTTGGCAAATGAACTTAGAGATAGTGGTGGCTCACTGAAACACATCCATCGACTTATTGTGACCAGCGAGGCTTATCGGCGCAGTTCCGAATTGCGGCCCGAAGTTTCATCCGTTGATCCGGATAATAGGTTGATTTGGCGAGGACCATCGGGACGACTTGATGCAGAAACATTCCGCGATTCGTTGCTCTATCTTGCCCGTTCTCTCGATCAGCAAACAGGTGGACCAGCAGCTCAATGGTTCAAGCTTGGCCCAGGAATTCAGATCACGCCATCGGTGGACTACACCAATTTTGATTGGTCACAACCTGTTGCCCATCGCCGCACAATTTACCGATTTGTTTATCGTGGGATTCAAGATCCATTTATGGAAGCTCTCGATTTCCCCGATGCCGCGCAACTCACTCCGATACGAACACCGTCGGCCTCGCCGTTACAAGCTCTGGCGTTATGGAATCATGACTTTGTTCTTTATGCGGCGAACGAAATCGCCACCTATTGCCGTCGCCAACAAGCAGACGATCCTGTCGGTTGTGCATTCAGAACTTTATTTCTGCGCGAACCGACAGAGCAAGAACGCTTAAAGGCAAATGAATTTACCGCCCAACATGATTTAGCTGCGTTGATACGAGTGCTCATCAACAGCAACGAATTCCTGACTTTCCGTTGAACTGAGTTGCCAAGCCATGCATGATTCAAACTCAACAATAAAGCCCTGCCGTCGAGAATGGCTGCGACATGCCGGTGAGAGCTTTAACTGGCTCGCCCTGGCATCTCTATTGAGTCGCGATCCATTGCGTGCGGCGGAAGAACTGCCAGCTTCAGAAACATTGCAACCATCACTCGGAGGAGAATTACTGGTTCGGCCAGACGGTGGCTTGCACCATCGTCCTCGTGTGCGACGCGTCATTCAATTGTTCATGAATGGCGGTGCCAGCCCGATGGATACGTTCGATTACAAACCCGCCTTAGAAAAATATCATGGCCAAAGCCTCGGCCCCAAAGAGAAACCAGAAGGCTTCACCGCACCAGCTGGCGCCGTGATGAAGAGCCCCTTCAAGTTTCAGCAATATGGACAAAGCGGTCGTTGGGTCAGCGAAGTCTTTCCGCACCAAGCGAAATGGGTCGATAAGCTGGCCTTCATTATGTCGATGGCCTCCAAGACGAACGTGCATGGGCCTGGTAGTTATATGATGAACACGGGCTTCACTCTCCCCGGCTTTCCATGTTTTGGAGCGTGGATTTCTTATGCGCTTGGCAACTTGGCGGACAACCTACCCACATTTGTCGTTCTGCCAGATCCACGTGGGCTACCTTACAATCAACGCGGCAATTTTAGTTCAGGCTTTTTGCCAGTGAAGTACCAAGGCTTAATGCTTAACGCTGCGGCCGCTGAACCGATCCCCAACCTTAGGCCCGCGAGTCAATTTGGTTTTGCTCAAGGGAGCGCAGACCAGCAAGGGCTCGAATTGTTGCAACAATGGAATGAATCGTTTGCAGCCGAGCATCCTCATGATCCGCAACTACGTTCGCGTATTGCCGCATATCAATTAGCAGCCAAGATGCAATTGAGTGCACCCGAAGCCTTTGATCTAAAGTCGGAGTCCGCCACAACACTCGAACAATATGGCTTGAATCAACCGACGACGGAAGATTTTGGTCGGCGCTGTTTGTTGGCACGGCGATTGGTTGAACGTGGCGTTCGATTTGTACAAGTTTGGAGTGGTCCACAAGGAGCAGCCAATAACTGGGACAATCATGGCAGCATCATCGGTGAGCTACCACCGATCGCAGCCAGTGTTGACCAGCCGATTGCAGCGTTGTTGGCGGATCTATACCAGCGGGGTTTAATGGAAGATACGCTGGTGGTGTGGACGACCGAATTCGGTCGAACCCCATTTGCTCAAGGAAGCGTGGGGCGCGATCATAATGGCGGTTCGTTTGCCACTTGGCTCTGCGGTGCTGGCGTTAAGGAAGGTGTTTCTTACGGCGCAAGTGATGAGTTGGGATATCAAGCGGTCGAAGGGAAAGCTTACTGCTACGACTTTCATGCAACGTTATTGCATCTATTAGGAATCGATCACAAACGGCTGACATTCCGACATGCGGGCATCGACCGCCGCCTGACCGACGTCCACGGCAAAGTCATCCATGACATCTTGGTATGACGTAGGCCGACTTTCCCAAGTCGGCACGCGCGTGAATCCGGCCGCAAAAAAATTCGACTCGCGATCTTATCAAACCACAAAAAACCGACTCAGGAGAGTCGGGCTACGTGTCGGCCTACGTTACTCCACAATCATTTCGCCGTTCATTACCATCCAGTGACCAGGGAACGTACACAAATACGGATAACGCCCAGGCTCGGAGGGAGCTCTAAAGTAAATCGTAAATTCTTCATTCGGATCGACGATATCCGTATAAGCCAAGACATCATCCGTTCGTGGGACGTATTGCATCACAGCCGCTTCCGGGTCCGAAATTAAGCGATTGGCTAATTCGCCAACTGTTTGCAATTTACCTGGCTTCAGCAAGGCCCAATTATGTGGCACGACGTCGGGGTTCACAAACTTCAACGCAATCGCTTCGCCTTTTTTCACTTTGAAGCTGCGAGTCGCAAACGTCAAGTTCTTACCAGCTTCCATTCGAATCGTACGTGCTTCAGCAATCTTGCCTTTCCATGGATTAGGAATTTTGCGAGTCGCCAAAATCAAATCGGCTAAGATCGGATGCGGTGAAATCTTCTTTTCTACGAATCGATAGCCACGAATATCGGTGCGAGGCTGGTCGAGTTTGTGAACCGTGGTAAAGAGATCATGCGCACGATCACCTCCCACATACATCCTCAGATAAACTTGATTCGCCGGTTGTAGATCGGGCAATTCCAAGAAAAGCGTCTTGCCATCTTCCAATACCTGAGCTGATGCAACCGTAAGCACATCATGACCTTTGACACCTGGATGAATGGTCGAGAACTCAGGTGAGCCATAGGCCGCACTGTAGCGATAGTTCCAAGCTTGAACGATGTGACTTTGCAAATTCTCCGCTACGGTTCGGTCGATGGCTTCTGAAAATCGAACCGCAATTCCATTTTCATGCACATGGAACCCGATAGGCATTTGCGCGGGGCCGCCCGTGTAACGCATTCGTTGAAAACAGCCCGTCTCGACGGAATAGGCTCCCCAACCCGCCATGCCACTAACATAAAGCTGACCATCGATAGGATGGAATCGAGCACGATGTGCGCCTGACAAGAACTCGCCGCGCATCGGCACAACACCTCCTTGCAGTTGACCGTCGACTTCATCTCGCAAGAGCAAGAAATGAGTCCCGGTACCGAAGGATGTGTGAACCATATTGCCGTGAGTTGGACCCCATTTTTTAGTATCGATATAGACTTGGCCACCGGCTGAGTTATCGATCCCACGCGGCAGATAGACCATTGGCAAAGAGGGAACTTGACCGTTGCGCGGGCCTCGATATCCAAAGAACAATGGATCGCTCAATTCGTAAGCAGCTTCACGCGTGGCATCCCCGGCAACCTTCGGCTTAACACCGCAAATCATTGATGCGGGCGTCCACTCTCCTTCCGAACAAGGAACTGTAATCACCCCATCAGGATACAAACCCAACCCATCGGGATTACGAAATCCGACGGCGACCACATCTGCATACTTACCATCGGGCGATACGCGGACGATACCTTGATTGCCCGAAGCAAAGAAGAAGTAACCTTGGGCATCGCGATGCAAGCCGCAAATATAATCATGACCTGCCGGAGATGTGACGTAAGCATTGCTAAAGCACTCATAATAATCTGCTTCGCCGTCGTGATTCAGATCGTGTAAGCGAGTGATCTGATCGCGTCCCAACACAAAAATCCCATCTTTGTCGGCAACAATCCCCAATGCATGGTGCAGACCGGAAGCGAAGCGTCGCCACACCGCCTTGCCATCTTCGCCACTCTTAGGTTGCTGAGCCTCACCTACACCGAGTCCAATGCCGGATACGTGCCAGATATCACCTTGCATGGTTGCGTACAATGCCGAACCGTCGGGCAAGAAACAATGATCGCCACCAAAGATCAGAGCCTTCCATGGATTATCTCGAGGCAACTCGATGGTATCGATGGAATATGGCTGTTGTGTGCCATATTTGATTTTGGTTTCAATTTGCTGCGGCCATTGCGGGGCACTTCCTTCCAGTGCATTCTTCAGCGGATGCTCTGCTCGCGGAGCAACCTCGCGCACGAATTTTCCTTCAACTACCCAAGGCGAGTCGAGATACTCCACGTCACCGATGCGATAGGCAAACACAATTCGCTGGCCAGCCCGATAGTATCCCAAATATTGAAATGGTTCGGTCGGCTTGCTGCCGGCTGGCTTATCTAAATAGTCACCTTTGGGTGTTAAGCCATTGATAAAACCATGACGCACGGGCGAAAACTTGAGAAAACCACCCTTCCAAAACGCTTCATAGGTCAAGGTATCTGGATTGAAACAGACGCCGTAATCTTGCGTCTCACCCAATGCAACACATACTGCTCGAGCGATCGGTCCATTCGGGCTATTGAATACGCCACCGAGTACATAGCCTAAGTCCGTGTTGTTCCAATTGTCGTTGGCCCAGCTGGCCTCATTCTGATTTCCCCAATGCCCGAATGGCCCACCATCGAGACCAGGGAATTCGCCCAACAATGTAGGGCGAGGCTCATGAACACGAAAGAACTCCGCTTGTTTCGCATAGAACTCATACAAGCGATCGCGATTGATGAAGGTTTCCCAATGCGGCCAATCCGCAATATCGATCGGTGCTCGGTTCAACGGAAACTTAGCTGGTTGATGGCCGTGGGCTTGATGTAATGCCGACTCAATCATCGCCACTTCCAAACTGGGTTCTTTGCCTAAGTCGATCAGCAAGCGAATGAGATCCAATTGTTGTTGGCGTCCCATTCCTCCCACTAAACCTTCTGGCATTAACGAACCGGCTGGGCTGGTTTCTTCCACATCTTCCATGGCAAGTTCGCGATCCGTTCCAGCAGCAGGGTCGCGAATCACTAACGTCTCAGCATCTTGCCGAACTTTGTAGCCGCGTACGACTTCACCATCTGCCGTCAACACTTGCAGCGTTTGAAACTTATCTTCGACTTCCCTGTTGGGCCACAACAACGATTCGACAATCTTCAAACCATCTCGTTGCTTACCGATTTCTGTCAGGGCTGGCCCAACCTTTCCTCCGACGCTTCCAATTTGATGGCAAGACAAGCACGCCGACTTGGCATCGGCAAAAACACTGATACCGCGTTTGGCGTTCCCACGATCTTTAGCTTCACTCAACAGAGTCTCGATGAGTTTGGGATCATAGGTCAATGCGGGCGTCGGTTTCGCCGGCTCACCTATACCCGCTGAATTCACGCCGAGCACACCCTTCTCGTCAAATTGCCATACCGCCCAAGCCTTATCATCTTTTTCAGATACCTTCGCGGTAGCCGGCGTAATGTCGCGTGTTCCCGATGAGATGCGCGCCCACTGAATTGAGCCCGCACAATACAAACCACCTTCCACTAAGCGTCCCAATGCGAATCCTTCGGGCTTACTGTCATCCGGTTTCTTATTTCCCTTGCGTTCGATGGCTTGATCGGCAATCAATTCCCCATCCACGTACAAACGTACGCGATTGAGCTCATACACCATCGCGTAATGATGGAGTTTGCCATCGGTAACGGACCGATTTCCATTAACGTGATCAGGAATACGACCCGGGAGATAAACCGCCAAATTCCCGGAACCTGCATGAGTAAACAACTCCCAATGCTCATGGCTGGCTTTGGTATCCGAGGCTGCCAATATGTTGAAATTAGCAGGACTCTCAATTTTGGCTGTCATCTCAAGCGTCAGCGGCGCATGGCGAAAGCGACGTTCATCAGGCAACAATAAACCACCACTAATCGCGGGCTGTGGAGCCGGTTTCCAGCTACGCCAATTCGGTTTATCGCCCTTCTTCCCATCCAACAACCAGTGCAGGCCATCCAAGTTATCCAAGAGCCGAGCTTCGGCATCTTCGTCGGTATGATTCAAAATACCGATTGGCCCGGTGTAGCCGCTATCGCGAATCGCCTTAATCCATTCCGTATCTCGACCACCTTCCCCAATCGGCAGAATCTTCTTGCCGACTTGATCACCATTGGTGTCCATACCGTTGAGATTAAAAGCCAACAAATAAGGCTTCATCTTGGCGATCAACTCAGGCAACCGATCGAGCTGGGAATGTCCATGGTGCAAGTTGTAGACGATGCCCACATTCGGCATCTTCAACGTCTCAATAATGGCAATTTGATTCTCGGGTTCACCAAACCAGCCACCATGATTGTAGAGTCCAACGGTGCAACCGATCTTGGCTGCCGCTTCGGCAATCGGCTTGATACGGGCCGCTTCTGCTTCAACCATACGTTGCTGTTCGGCAGCATCTTTGGGATTCGCCCCTCCCCCCGTAACCCATAACTGAGCTTTAATCTGATTCTTTTCTAATATCGCCAGAATCGCTTTCGCTTCATCATTGAGCACCGTCGGAAACCACCAAGCGGTGAGCTCGATGCCATGTCGCTTGAGTGCATCCACCTCTTCTTGAAAGGTCGGAATATGTTCAGCGCGATAATCATACGCTAATCGTTTTACTCCCATCTTCTCCAACATCGCAGCCCGCTGCTCAGGGTTTCGGCGACCTCGGTCAAAGGGAACGATACACCATGCAACCAGATTCTCCTTGCGGAAGACGTCTTGGCTTGCAACCGCTTCTTGGGCGATGGCTTCCCCTGTGGTGGACCAACTAACTATCCCCACACCTGAATTTAGGAAAACAAGTCCGCTCATTAGAAAAAAGAACTTAGCGCGGATGGTATTACTGCATTTCATTCGAGGCGCCTCGATGAGAGATGGGAGGAAGCTAAATCAAGGTGGGAGGGGGAGTGCTACTTCAGACAAGACAGAGCAAATATCGTAACAAAAACGAAACAAGAGTGGCAATCATTTTGCCACTCTTGTGCCGTAATCTCTTTCAAGACCCAACCATCTCAACTCGATGAATCAGGTCTCTCTTGTAAAAGCTATTGTTTTACTTCTTGGTTTTGTGCCGAGAGATACTCGATCAAATCGACAAACTCGGAAGGTGCAACAGTGCCAGCAGCCCCTTCAGGCATCGAGCTTTGTTGCTGCACTTTACGCTCTTCGATTTCATCTTTATTGATCTTGCGAGTTTCTTTACCGTCAAAGATCTCAACAACATCGTCGGTTTCGGCAACGAGCAAGCCCGTAACGACCGTACCGTCATCAGTCAAAATTGCCGTCGAACGATACTTCTCAGCCACTTCAGCATTGGGATCAACAATCGATTCGATGATCTTTAAGCGAACCATTCGTTTGGCTACACCCGCCAAGTTTGGTCCGAACTCACGTCCATCACCATTACCCACTTTGTGACAAGCAGTGCAATTGCGAACGAAGACTTCTCGTCCTCGATTCACATCACCCTTGATCTCCAATAGAGCTGTCATCGCTTTGTTGCGTTCCTCAGCCGGTTTGGGTTGTTGCGAGAGCAAAACCTGCAAGTGAGGTAATGCGGCAGCACCCGTTTTCGACGAAGCCATCAATTGATTAACGACCGCTTTAGCTCGATCCCCTGCTCCTTCGATATTGCCGGCCACAAAATCACCGATCCACACCTTCTCGTTTGGACCAAGTGCATGTTGAACGGTGTAATCTCGCCAGTAATCAGGAGCGGCGTTGGTCATGCTGAACAACGCTTTCATCGCTGGCTTTGTTGGGAAGAAGCTCAAACCGCGAGCCGCTTCTGTTTGCACTCGAGCGTGAGCATCTGCCGCAGCCGCAATCAACAACTCTTCGGCTTGAGGAATCTCTTCTCGCATGTCGGCAGCAATGCGAACAGCAGCTGCTCGAGCCTCGGGAGCTTTAGCCGACTTGAGAACTTGAGACAACAGATCAACATCGACTCGATGGTGCGATTGTTGAATCCAGAGAGCTTCGCAGCAATAGCGATCGTAATCAGGCGACGCCGCATCTTTGGAATTCAACCAGTTTTTGGTAGCTGCCATTACCTCGTCGGTTGGGCGATCTCGCAATTCACGACGCGCTCGGTAACGAGTACGCCATTCATATTCGCTCAATTGATCGAGCAACTCGGAAACCGGCTTACCGTATTGTGTCACTGGCTTAACAAGCGGCTTGTCAGCATATACCAGACGATACAAGCGTCCGCGAACATGGTCGCGATTTGGATCGCGCTGGCTGTATTGCATATGACCAATCAAGGCGTTAGCCCAATCACCAAACCACAATGCACCATCAGGACCGATTTGTGGGTCGGCAGGTCGAAAATGCTTGTCGCTGGAGCGAATCAAATCATCAGGACTACCGTCGCTATTCTTGATACGTGCTCCGTGATATCCACCCCCATCATCGTTGACGGTGAAGCGTGGCATACCGTTCATATTGATGACGCAAGCATAAGTGAATTGGCCTTGAACGTCGTCAGGAAAATTGCGGCTGATCAAGAACTCGCAACCGAGTGCTGGGCGCATCCCTTCGTTATTGAAAACAAAGTTCAAACCTTGTCGGCCACGGAACTGAGCACCAGACAGCGGTGTATCCCAAGCGTGGTTAGCAGTGGTGCCGTCACCCACAATACCCTGTCCCCATTGATTGAAGACATAGCACCACATGTTGTATTGACCTGGCAATGCAAACTGTCGGATTTTCAAGGTACGAGGATCCAACACATAGGCTCCACCATCACCCTTACTGCGATGAGGTCCCCAAGGTGTTTCCAAGGTGGTGCTGGTCGCAATACCTTCGAGCATATGCAACAAACCACCGTTGTTCCATTCAAATGCACCGCACGTATGATGCGTATCATCGGATGCCCAACCGTCGATGAGATGAATGACTTGGTCTGCCTTGTCATCGCCATCGGTATCCTTCAAGAACAACAAGCGTGGTTGGTCGACGACAAGCACACCACCATCAAAGAACTCAAACCCTGTGGGGCAATGCAACTTGTCATAGAACACTTTTGATACGTCGGCTTTGCCATCGTTGTCCGTATCTTCCAAGATCACCAACTTATCGCCAGGACGAGGCTCACCTGGTTTCCATTGTGGATAGGTCGGCATACAAGCCAACCAAGCACGACCTTTGTTGTCGAAGTTCAATTGCACAGGTTTAGCGATGTCGGGGAACTTCGTTTCATCGGCAAACAATTCAATTTTGAAGCCAGCAGGCACCTTGGTCTGTGCGATAAATTCGTCGGGCGTTAGGTATCGCAACTCCTCGGCTTCTGAATAGTTTTGACCAGGATTACCGAATCGAGTGGGTGGAACAAACAGATCACCCGTTCCTTCATCATTGGGAGTCGAAGGAACGGCTTTACCTTGCGCGATATCCCAACAATATTGGTCGCGAACTGCCGCCATTTTGCGGATCTTCGCGTACTCAAGTGGAAACGTTTCTTTATCCCAAGTTCGGCGGCCACCATACACATACCAACCGTTGAGCATGCGATAATCTTGTAGATGCACCCAACTCTTGTCGTTGATTGCCGTACGCAGTTTTTCAAACTTCGCCTTGTCCGAAGCCAGTTTGGCTGGATCTGCTTTGAATAATTTCTCGACCATCATTTTGGCAACGGCCGCATCACCTTCTTCATTGAGGTGACAACCGTTGATGGTGTATTGCATGCCCGGCTTTTCGTTGAACAACTTCAAGGTTGGTGTATACAGATCGATGAACGCCAATTTTCGTTCTTTAGCGACCTCTTCAACCGCAGCAGCGTACAACGCTAATCGCTGATTCTCATCAACACCTGTTGGCAAGAATCGAGAATCGGTGGGCTCAAAGGCCAGTGGTGACACCAACACAAACCGCGGTGCGGGCTTATCCGCATTGCGAGGATATTGGCGTGCCATCTGGTCCAAATAGTTTTTGTATTGATCTTTGAATTGAGCAACCGAATCGACACCCGCATACGATTCGTTGAAACCAAAGAAGCAGATATAAGTATCGGCATTGAAGACCTTCAATGGATCGTCGATCGCGGTGTAATCCGCCGATCGCTGTTGTTGGTCCACTTCTTCTGCTGGTCGCGCAAAATTGCGAACTACCAAACCCCGCTCTGGGAATTGTAGATGGAGGTAGGTCTCGAAATTTCCGAACAAATTCATGCGCTCGGCTTGGGAATTACCCAAGAAGCCAATCTTTTCGCCCGGTACAAATTCCAAAGGCAACACGCTTTCTGGCAGCGCAGGTCGTTTGGCTGCATCTGCAGTGGCTTGATTATCCTGAGCGACCACATTGGGCAACGAATGGCCAGCAACGAGGCAACCAACGCCAACACCAAAAAGAAGTAAAGCCGATTGCAACTGAGCACGCATCGAGAAGCGAAGGTGCGGAGGTTTCGAGAACGACATCGAGGTTGTCTACTCCGGGAGCTATGTGAGGACTTGAATAGGCTGGAATACTTGTTCACTTACGCGGAACGCTCATTATACATCGCCCTCACAGAGTTTGCACGGATTCCACCCAATGCCCCTCCATTCCCCTCACTATTTCGAGGATTTCGAACCAACTGGGCGATTCTGATGCGTTTCGTCGATTTACTTTGGGCTTACTTTTCGTCTCACTTTTTTCAGCCTCCACACATGCCTATACTTGTGACCATGAGGAAAGGTTCCCGGACTATTTTCTCGCACCCCTCTTCTGCCGAATCACCTACCACACCTCTCACATTGCGAGCCCACCCCAATGCAGAAATCCAACATGCAACGTCGCCAATTTCTCAAACAGTCCGCTCTCGCTGCTTCAACCGTTTTTGCAGCACCAGCATTTGTTCGTGCCGCCAGCTTACCCAAAGAACTGCAAATCGCCTGTGTCGGTGTTAATGGCATGGGCTGGGCCGACCTTTCATCGGTTGGTTCGCACAAGAGTGTGAAGTTCGTCGGCTTCTGCGATATCGATAGTACACGTTTCGATAAAGTTGACGCCTCTTATCCCAATACACCTCACTTTTTTGACTATCGCGAGATGTTTCAAAAGCTGGGTGAGCAAATCGATGCCGTGATTGTATCGACGCCTGACCACATGCATGCTCCCATCGCGATGATGGCGATGGAAATGGGTAAACATGTCTATTGTCAGAAGCCACTGACGCATACCGTATGGGAAGCGCGACAGATGCGCTTGCTGGCGACCAAGAAGAATCTAACCACACAAATGGGAAATCAGATTCACTCGAATCTGGAATATCGTTTGGGAGTAAAACTAATTCACAGTGGGGCAATCGGTAAAGTTCGCGAAGTCCATTCATGGGTTGGTGTGCAAGGGCGTCAATATTGCAATCGAACCGATCGTCCACCAACCGCTGACGTTCCGAGCAACGTTCATTGGGATCTCTGGTTGGGTGCAGCTCCCGAGCGTCCTTTCGCGCCTGATGTATACCATCCATTCAAATGGCGTGATTGGCAAGACTTTGGTTCCGGTGCTCTCGGCGATTTCGGTTGTCATATTCTCGATCCCGTTTTTGGCGCACTGGGTGTCACATCTCCACTAAGCGTGCACGCCGAAAACGCTGGCACAACCAATGAGGTGTGGCCCGGTCCAGAAACCGTCTCGTTTGTGTTCCCCGGAACACAATACACAGCCAACAAAACCATCAACATCGTGTGGCGCGATGGTGGCCTAAAGCCACCACGTGAATTGGCCCAACTGCCAGAGGGAGTCGACTTGCCCGGCGCAGGTTCGCTCTTTATCGGCGAAACAGGGACGATGATTCTGCCTCACGTAGGTATGCCGAAACTTTATCCTGCTGAAAAATTTGAAACTTACAAAATGCCCGAGGCACAAGGTTCAAGCCATTGGCACGATTGGGTCGATGCCGTTATCGCCGGCAAGAAAACCACTGATGGTTTCGAATACGCCGGTCCACTATCTGAGACCGTACAACTTGGTAACATTGCTGCTCGATTGCCGGGCAAAGAACTGAAATGGAACAGTGAGACGCTGACCTTTGACAATTCTCCCGAAGCAACTCGACTTGTCACAAAGACCTATCGCAAAGGCTTTGAAGTCAAGGGTGTTCAATAACCCTGTTCCACTCACTTGGTAACATTTCAAACTTTTTCCATAAAGATCCGCAGATGAATCCACAAGACAAAGCAGTTCAACTGGGCGTTACCTTCACCAAACAAGAACCTGGCTATCTAGCCATGGTGGTTCGCACAGGTAACTTACTTATCACATCGGGCCACGTGAGCGATATCAAAGGAAAATTGGGAGATGGTGTTTCGGTTGAAGAGGGTAAGAAAGCAGCCCGCGAATGCGCTGTGAAAATCCTCAATTCAATTTGGAATTTCCACGGAACTCTCAATGGCCTTAAAGTCCTCAAGCTCCTCGGTTGCGTGAACTCAACCCTCGAATTTCACGAACAACACTTGGTGATAAATGGCTGCAGTGATTTGCTTCACGAAATTTATGGCAAGACAACCGACGGATATCACGCTCGCAGCGCGTTAGGGTTTGCTCAAATCCCAACGAACTCTGCGGTCGAAGTCGAAGCGATCTTCGAAATCAAGGCTGAGTAAAACGCGATAGCGGCTGATCGCCAACATGGCGATTATCCAATCATCAAAAGTGTCGCTAACGTGGCGATGATGGCGAAGCCGATTAACGTCACCATCACCCATGAAATAGGAGCGGCGTCGTATTGCGGCGTCGCTCTTTTTATTTTCTTATACTCCTCGCTCATCACAAAGGGCGTATCTTTCGCCCCCATAATGACCAAGACGTAGATGCCGCAAATAGTGCCGAAGGGAAATGCAAACATTCCCAATATCGCTAAGAAGATGGCCGCATATCTCGCGTTACTAAAGCTTCGACGCACAGACATCGCAACCAAAGCCTGCAAAATTACTAGGCCAATCAAACTAACGCTCAAAACCAAACAAACCGCAATCATCGAGCCCGTCAGCCGTGCATTCTCATACAGCATGTAGAGAAAGGGCAACGCAACAACCAAGATGCTGGCGAAAAGAGACAGCAGTGCGGAAAAGAAGAGAACACTGCTAACCGAGTTTACCGCTCGTTCATGCTTCAAATACTGCCTGCGAATACTCTCAAAGTCCGACTGCTCGCTTGCCGAAACGTCAGGAGCAGGCACCGACTGGCCTGCAGAGGTTGGTGTCACCGAAAACGGATTTAGAAATTCGGCTTGTGACATACTTCGCCTCACACACAACAAAACTTACAGAATGTTCTCATTCTACTTGGCCACTGATCACCAAAGCGATTCCATTTTCAGACATACGGTTCCAAGCCTTCGGTATATCGTCGGCGTGTATTCCCACCCCGCGACAACCGTCGGTGATCACGGTCGTTTGAAAACCTTCGCGAACAGAATCCAGCGCCGAGTACAATACACAATAATCGGTTGCCAATCCCATGACAAAAACTTCGTCAACCTGCAGATCTCGCAATAGCCTGGTCAGACCGGTCGATTTCCGATGCCCGTTGTCGTAGAAGCCACTGTAGCTGTCAATGAAGCGATCTGTCCCTTTATAGACACGAAAATGGATTCCGGATTGATCCAACTCGTCGACCAACGCCGCCCCAAACGTACCCTGAATGCAATGTTCAGGCCAAGCCGTCTGCGGCAAACCATCGAGCTCAAAGGTCTCGTACAACTTCACTCCCGGATGCTGACTCGCGAAACTCTTATGATCGGACGGATGGCTATCTAAAGTTGCGATCACGAAGTCAAACTGTTTCATCAAGCGATTGGCAACAGCGATTACTTCACGACCTTGTGGCACAGCCAAGGCTCCTCCATCGACAAAGTCGTTTTGCAGATCGATCAGTAACAAGGCTCGGATGCGTTTTTTGTTCATGGATTCTTCTAAGTATGCTCCCAAGGTCGGCTATATTTCAAAGTGAAATCCTTGCTTCACCAAGGCATCGTATTGTTTACGATGAAAGCGGTATAACTTCGCGGGCCGACGAGCCCCACCAGCTTCCACCTCATCGAGCTCTTCTAACACACTCATCCCCAGAATCTTCTTGCGGAAATTCCGTTTATCCAACTCACGCCCCAGAATCAATTCATAAAGCCGTTGCAATTGCGATAACGTAAACTTGCGCGGCAACAATTCAAAGCCGATCGGTTGATAACGCACTTTGGCACGTAATCGCGTCAATGCACAATCCAAGATCTTGGCATGATCAAAGGCGAGCTTCGGAAGTTTGTCGACCGGGAACCATTCGGCCGCACTTGCATCATCGGCCCCTTTCGCATGATGCTCCGCTGCTTGCACCAACGCGAAATAGGCGACCGAAATTGTTCGTCCGCGCGGGTCGCGTCCGCAATCGCCGAACGTATACAATTGCTCGAGATAAATCTTCGATAGACCAGTCTCTTCCTCAAGCTCACGGAGGGCAGAGGCCTCAAGCGATTCTTCCATCTCGATAAATCCGCCTGGCAAGGCCCATTTACCAGCGAAGGGATCATGGGCTCGCTGAATCAACAAGACCTTGAGTTTATCCTCGGACAATCCGAACAAGACGCAGTCCACGGTCACAGATGCCCGTGGAAAATCGTAGGAGTATTTAGCTTTGGTTTCTTTTGACATCGGAGTTAGCCTCACTTCGTTGATGTAAGCATCATGTTTGAGTTTGTCGATTTGCGCGGATCATCTCTAGTTTGGTGCGATACAAACCTTCTTCAAGACCGTGCGTATAAAGATGCGGGTTGTCGAATCGCTGAACACCCACCGGAATCTTTTGAAGCTGCAGCAATGTTCGGTGGCGAATCTCAGTAAGCTTAGGGAGCGAGACCACACACTCGCCCTTCCGCCAAATGGGCACAAGCAGATCTTCATAAGATGTTGCCAACGCGTCGAAGGATTTTGTTTTTGGGAAATCGCCACCTTCCATCAACGCCCCCATGCCGCGTGGTGGATGAAGCTCATCGTAGATCATATCGGCCAAGGCCATGCCATCCGGGCCATAAAATCGACGTACTTGCTGGATACCTGGAGTCGATGTTTTGACCATTTGCTCCGATAACTTGATCTTTGGTATCCATTGGTCATTCTCTAGTACAGCCGCAAGCTTATATACACCACCCAAAGCGGCTTGATCGTAGGCCGTCACCAACTTAGTACCGACGCCCCATATCCCGATCTTCGCTCCTTGACTTTTCAAACTTTCGATGAGCTTTTCATCAAGGTCATTACTGGCCACAATAGCCGCATCTCGAAAGCCCGCATCGTCCAATAGCTTTCGAGCCTCTATGCTCAAATAAGCGAGGTCACCTGAATCCAAGCGGATGCCTACCATGCGGTGCCCGTGCTCCCGCAACTTTACGCCCACGCGAATCGCATTGCGAACTCCATCGAGAGTGTCATAGGTATCGACGAGGAAGACACAATTATTGGGCATCGCTTTGGCATAAGCCTCAAACGATTCAAGCTCTGTGTCAAATGACATCACCCAACTGTGAGCATGAGTACCACGAACAGGAATTCCAAAACGCTTACCTGCCAGAACATTGCTGGTTGCCGCGCAACCACCCACAAACGCGGCTCGACTAGCGGATAAGGCCCCATCGGGTCCTTGAGCACGGCGCAATCCAAACTCCAATACGGGATCGTTCCCCGCGACTCGCGCCACTCGAGAGGCTTTGGTCGCAATCAGCGTTTGAAAATTGATGATGTTTAACAGGGCCGTTTCTAACAACTGACACTGCAGAATGGGGCCTGTCACTCTCAATAACGGTTGATGTGGAAAGACAACCGTTCCTTCAGGGATAGCCTCCAAATCAACGGTCAATTTGAGCTCGCGCAAATAATCCAAGAAACCCTTTTCAAAGATCGGCTTCCCATCATTGCCTGGGATGGTTGCTAGATAATTCACATCCTCAGCAGAAAAACGAAAATTCTGCATGTACTCCAGAGCGGACTCTAAACCGGCCGCAATCGCATAACCTCCCGCGAATGGGTTCTTGCGAAAAAACAGATGAAAGACGGACAGCTGTTCCGATTTGCCATGGATCCAATATCCATAAGACATCGTTAACTGATAGAGATCCGTTAGTAGGGCCAACGAATCATGGCTCATGTAGGTTTCCCCAGTCGAGTTTCCTGGCTGACTTAGTGTATTTTTTACACTTCTACAATTCTGGGCGAGGAAAGACAAGCAATTGGGCGCCGAATTCGCCGATTTTTGCGGATAATCGAGAAATATGGCGTAGAAAATCCCCCAAATACCCTAGCCACACCGCTTCCAGATCCCTGATTTCTACCGCTTCCACCCAAAACTCGAAGGCCTATCAGGCCTCCAAACCAGTTCACTGCCAGCGACTTTGAACAAAACAAAGCGCCCCCATCAACAACGCCAACACCACACTATGCCAAAATACAAACCGCAGTATCTTCCCTTCACCATGTGTTTGCTCCGTAGCGACCGCAGCGACGACGATGCTCTGAGCATCAATCATCTTGCCCATCACTCCGCCTGTGCTATTGCTGGCGACAATCAATGTCGGATCGAGCTGAAGTTGCTCGGCCGTGATACGTTGCAAGCTCCCAAACAATGCATTGCTCGAAGTGTCCGATCCCGTTAAGGCTACCCCGAGCCATCCTAACAATGGCGCAAAGAAGGGATACCAACTGCCCGTTTTGGTAAATGCCAATCCCATCGTAGCATCTGCTCCAGAGTATTTAGTGACATACGCTAGCGCCAACATGCATGCTATGGTGACCAAAGCTAAACGTAACTTGAGCAACGTGTCGCGAAATGTTGTGAGCGCGGTCCGAGTTGGAATCTTAAGCCACCATACGGACAACCATGCGGCTAAGAAGATACCTGTTCCTGTGGCGGATAACCAATTCAATTTATAAACAGCTTCTTCACCCTTCTCCGCTCGATCGCTTCCTTCGGGAACTTTCGCGACAGGAGCGGCCCGATACACTCGTTGATCCAAAGCTGGTATCGGGTAACTCAGAACGGAGACACCGCGAAGCAGGTTGGGCTTCTCTGCGGTGCCTCCGTTGAGTGTCGATTTAATCGAAGGCCAGCCCCACAACAAAACCATCAGCGAGAGTAATGCCCATGGCATCCAGGCTCGCCAATAAGCCGGACTCTCAGTGCTCTTCGGAATGTCCGATGCGGTAACAGTAAAAGAATCAGCGGGAGTAATTTTCCATGAACTATCGCTATTGAGTTTCCAGATTTCTGCGGGCTGCCAAAAACGCAAGAACAATGCAGTTATCACCAGCGACCCAACTCCGCCAACCACATCCACTAATGTTGGTCCATGGTAATGGCTCATTGCATATTGCAAAGCGGAAAAGCTCCCGCCACATACCAATACGGCGGGCCAACAGCCTCGTAGCCCTTTCCAGCCCGACATCGTGACCACCAGCCAAGCTGGAATCAACAACGAAAACCACGGTAACTGATTTCCGGCGACGCGACACAACGCTCGCTCATCTAACCCAGACACATCGGCCAAGACAATGATTGGTGTACCCAAGGCACCGAATGCGACAGGCGAGGTGTTGGCAATGAGCGCCACTCCAGCGGCGAGCAACGGTGGAAAACCAAGCCCAATAAGCAGGGCTGCCGAAATGGCAACTGGGGTCCCGAACCCAGCAGCCCCTTCGATGAAAGAACCAAATGAAAAAGCGATCAACAACGCTTGGATACGATGATCGGGAGACAGTGACGCCACCGATTTCTTGACAACGTCAAACTGCCCACTGACAACGGTGAGTCGATACAAGAACACGGCTGATACTACGATCCAGCCGATGGGCATTAAGCCGAACGCTCCTCCATAAAGCGCGGCTGCGATTACAGATAACCAGGGCATACCAAAACCGAATACGGCAACCGCCACGGCCAGAGCTAAGCCAGCCATCGCGGCCCGATGGGCCTGCCATCCCCACACCAATAGCCCTAACAAAACGACGACGGGCGAAGCGGCCATCAACGTGGACAAAAATGGCTGCTGAAGTGGGTCATAGTTTTGGACCCACTCCGCCTCAGAGGCACCTAACAAATTGAAAAACATAGCAGATTCGCCTATCCGATCGACGAGAAGGAGACAGTCGCCTGGAGGTGGGATATAATGCAGCAACTTCGTATGAATAGCTTTGCCCGCCTATCCTAATCTTTTGGCCGTTCGGTTTCATCCCTATACGCTTTACAAAGTTATCTTGCCATGATTCAGCGCCGACAATTCTTAGCATCAACTTTGGCCACCTCCTCAGCTTTACTTTTGGCCCCGAGAATCCACGCAGCCCTCCCACCCGATCATCCCTACATGAAAACCTTGGGACTACAGCTCTGGACGGTTCGCAATCAAATGGCTTCGGATCCGGCCGCAACTCTTAAGGCGGTTGCCAAAGCTGGGTACAAACAAGTTGAGTTGATGGATGTAGCAGATGCCATCAAGCTTTCTCCCATGGCAAACGACTTGGGAATGAAAGTCCACTCTGCATTTTTCAATTGGGAAATTTTGGGAAGTGATAACCCTGCGGCCACGGTTCCTAAGCTGGATGTTGTTATCGACCAAGCGAAGCAGCATGACCTAAAATACCTCGTGTTCGGCTACATCGGTAAAGGACATCGAGAAACCGTCTCGCAATATCAACGCATTGCGGAACGCTGCAACAAAGCAGCCGAGAAGTGTCAAGCGGCAGGCCTCACTCTTTGTTACCACAATCATTCTTTTGAGTTCGCCCCATTGCAGGATAAGACGACCGGCTTTGACGTTTTCATCAAAGAATTCGATACCCAAACGATGAAATTCGAATTGGATGTGTTTTGGGTTGCGATCGGAGGTTGGGATCCACTTGCAACGCTCAAGAATTTGAAGGGACGCGTCGCTCAAGTCCATTTGAAGGATCTGCTTAAAGGAAGCAAAACCGAACATGACGAAGGCAAAGTCCCCTTCGATGCCTTTAAGGAAGTTGGCGAAGTCTCTATTGATATGAAGCAAGTTATTGCGATCGCTTCCGATATTGGCGTCGATCTCTGCCATGTTGAACAAGACCAATCCCCTGCCCCGCTAAAGAGCATTGAGATGAGCGTTCAGCATTTGCAGAACTTGTAAACCAACACTCCCCTTACCATCCCAGATCGTCCCCACCTAAATCAGAGGCTACTTCTCATGAGTCACTCGCGCCGCAGCTTTCTTGCACACTCAGCCATCGCTTCATCTCTGTTACTTGGTCCCAAATTGCTGGCCTCTGGTTCGCTGAACTCTGCCGATGGTAATTGGATTGATGCTCACGTTCATGTTTGGACACCCAATCTCACGAAGTATCCATTGTCATCGGGTTTCAAAAAGAGTGATATGCAACCCGCCAGCTTTGAGCCACAGGAATTGTTCCAGCACAGCGAACCGTGCGGTGTGAAGAGAATTGTGCTGATTCAAATGAGTTACTATCAGTATGACAATCGCTACATGCTGGATGTCATCGCCGCTCATCCGGGCGTGTTCTCAGGAGTTGGTATCGTCGATTATCAAGCTGCAGATGTTGCAGAGAAAATGAAGGAACTCAAACAAGGTGGCGTTCGAGGATTCCGCATTTATCCTGGTGAAGGTGAAGGGGCCCGCTGGGTCGACCATGCTGGCATGGCCAAAATGTGGACGACAGCCCAGGCAGAAAACCTTGCGATCTGCCCTTTGATCAATCCCACCGACTTGCCCTTTATTCAAAAGCTCTGTCAAAAGTATCCTGACACGAAAGTTGTGATCGATCACTTTGCTCGAATCGGCATCAGTGGCGAAGTCAACAAAGAACAGCTGGCCCAACTTTGCGCTTTGGCCAAGTTTCCCAATGTGCACGTCAAAACATCTGCCTTTTATGCACTCGGCAAAAAGAAAGCACCTTATACCGATCTTCTACCTATGATCCGACAAGTTGTCGACGCTTACAGTCCTAAGCGCTTAATGTGGGCCAGCGACTGTCCATTCCAAGTCGAAGGGGGCCACACTTACGCCGCTTCGATCGAGTTGATTCGGGATCGGGCTGACTTCTTGTCCGACAGCGATAAAGCAGAAATGTTGCGTGGCACCGCCGAACGAGTCTTCTTTAGCTGAGCTCGAAACGCTTAGCGTATTAATTTCGCTCAAGCACTGGACGAGAGGCTCGCTAGTAGAAGTTAGCTTGCCGCTAAACGTCGAGCCATTTTCGAAACGCCTCCTCGTCTGCATTGCGTCCGCTGACCACGATCACAATATCCCCTTCCCGATCGGCAGCTTTGGTGCCAAAGGTAAGATCTTGTATGGCCGCAGCGAGAGCGATGGCTCCGGATGGCTCGGTTTTTAGTCCATGTTTCAAATAGAGTAACTTCATTGCCCGACGCGTTTCGAGATCGTTCATGGCGATGCTGCGAGGTACCAACCGTTGCAAGATGGGCCAATTATGTTCGCCGACATCGTAGGACAATAAGCCGTCGCAGATACTGGTTGGCTTCGGAAGCCGTTCACGTTTGCCGGCCTTCAGCGACATCGCAAAATCGTTCGCCCCCTCGGGCTCGACGCCTATAATCTCTGCTTCAGGAAACGCAGCGTGGATGGACAATGCGTGTCCTGCCATCAAGCCACCGCCACTCACCTGACAATAGAATCGACCCAACTGGCGATTCAACTGCTGCAATTGAGCAGCAATTTCCAATCCACCGACACCGTTACCTGCAATGACCCAACGATCGTCATAGGGAGAGGCCTGAATAGCTTGTTCGGTCGCTGCGATTTCTGCCGTGAGCGCATCCCGCTGTCCTGTGAGATGATCGGTCGCGATATCGTAGGTGCGAATTTCAGCACCAAATGAAGCGGTTAATTCGAACTTAACTTTGGGCGCAGTTTCGGGCATTACAATGATGACCCGCTTTTTGTAACACATGCCCGCGTAAGAAATACCCGATGCAAAATTGCCCGACGAATGAGCTGTAACGGCGCGTTCACCGATACGAGGCAAATTGTTCGCCATCCAATTTAAGGCGCCATATACCTTAAACGAACCTACTGGCGTCCAGCCATAGTCTTTTAGCCAGACACGCTGTCCGGGAGCAACTCGAAGTACTTTTTCGAGCGCATACGAACGGACCAGCGGAACGGGATCTAGAAACTGCCGAATCGTTTTCTCTGCGTCCCGTACGTCATCGATCGTCGCCGTTTGAACCATCGCTTCATCCTCGAGTAAGGCGTCCCGTGTCTAACTTGCGAAACACATCTACCTGGCCACAATCGTTAATTCCCCGTTACGGACCGATAATAAATCTCTGTCCCCTTCTCGAGTTCAGAGATTTCAATGTACTCATCTTTCGTATGAGCTTGAGCAATAGAACCGGGCCCAAAAACAACAGCGGGTACACCACCTTCACACAAGGTTGAGGCGTTGGTTCCATAGGGAACGCCAACTCTTTTGCGTGGACCGCAAAGCGGACTCGTACCTTGTTGCACGCGTTCTTGATCCCAGCGATCCATGGTTTGAAGCAGTAAAGAGGCAAGCGGATCATTATCAGCATCGGTCAGCGCACAGCACTCGATCCACGGCTTCTCAAACTCTACTTCAAAATCAAGGCGCTGCTTGAGATAGTCGCGAATCTGTTCAGCGGCAGCTTTTGGATCTTCGCCGGGAATAAGGCGACGATCGATTTCGATGGCGCAGTGATCGGGTACTACGTTGACACTAATACCCCCTTCGATACGTCCCACACTCAACGTTGCCCCTCCACACAAAGGATGAGGCTGCACGGATTGTGTCAACACTTCAGCATATTCTTCTAACACATGCAACACCTTTGCCATGCGATAAATAGCGTTGACACCCTGCTTCGGATCGCTGCTATGACAAGCTCGTCCATGCGTGTGAATACGAAAACGTGTCACACCGCGATGAGCGACCACGATATCCAGGTCCGTCGGCTCCGCGACCACTGCTCCTATTGGCTTCGTGGAAAGCAGGCGACTTCGTTTCGAGCCTGGATTCCAATAGCTGATCAGATCGATGATTCCTAAAGCCGTCGCCTCTTCGTCACATGAGCAACTCATAACTAGATTATGCGAAAGCGTTTTCCTTTCAGCACATATGCGACGAAAAGCCCACAGCATTGCTGCCATCGCCCCTTTGACATCACAGGCCCCACGTCCATACACCCTGCCTTGCTCAACGACAGGCTTGAAGGGATCAATCGTCATCCCTTCCACGGGAACGGTATCTTGATGAGCATCCCATAACAAAGTTGGCTTATGTGGGTCATTTCCATATCGGGCAAGAACATTCGCTCGGCCAGGGACGACTTCGATCGTTTCCTGTTCGACACCGCAATCCGCAAAAAAACTCTGCAACCACCGCGTCATTCGACCTTCGAAATAGACATCGCCATCGACGCTTCGCCCCATCGGGTTAACGCTTGGAATCGAAATCAACGCGCAAAGCAAATCCGTT
Organism: Planctomycetota bacterium; assembly: GCA_017303505.1. GTDB lineage: Bacteria > Planctomycetota > Planctomycetia > Pirellulales > Pirellulaceae > JAFLCP01. The sequence continues at coordinate 38,938 of JAFLCP010000001.1, forward strand.
ACGTTTTGCATGATTGACCTATGTTGGAAAGACCGACTTGTGATCTTATTCTTCGTTAGCAAAAGTGATGGAATCAAGATTCATCAAACCACTTGCACCTTGTGGATGGACAAATACGACGTAGACATCGCCTCGTTCACGTTCAGCAGGCAATTCGATCCACTTATCGTAGAACTGTTCCCACTGACCATTCACTTCGATGTCTGCTTTTCCTAGCAGTTTCCCATCGGGGCTGCCTGCTCGCAATTCAATTGCCCCACCTGCACCAGCCGATGCGACTCGCAACAGAACTCGCTTAGCATCTTTGAGTGGGATGTCGGAGAACTTGAGAAAATGTCGATGGTTAATGGCGCCGATGAACTTCCCGGCACTCGCATTACCTGAATTCAACACTTGAGGTCCTGAAATTTGGTCCGCATATTCGGCTTCGATTTTTCGTGGACGCAGAGTGATCTTAGCCACTTCACTTTGCGCTGGGACACCCTCAGCGCCGAGATCGACGTAGCTAGCCTCAAGCACCATGTAGCTGGTAGCTTTTTCTGGCGGGGCCTGCATATCAATATTGCCCGCGAATCCTTTGAATGCTCGCACGGCTTGATCTGGCTTCACCGAGAAGACCCACTCGACCATCTGCTTAATCTCTTCGGGCGAGTTATGTTCGTGTGGCAACATCGCCACTTTCCCCCACACGCCAGTCGAACCCTTGATCACTCGCTGCACTGAAGCGTCCAAGGCACCTGCTTGATCACGATACTTCGCAGCAATGTCCAAAAACTTTGGACCGACTCGCGGTTGATCTACCGAATGACAGTTGAAGCAATCGCTCTTCTTCATCAATTGAAGACCTGGTGGCCCAGCATCAGCTGCGTTATTGAGTTGATTCGGTGGAAGATCCACCAACATCGCATTCACATTGACGCGTTGCGGAGCATCGGAATCCAAAAACTCGATCTCCTTTTCCTCCGCTTCTTTGTCGTCCGATGTACCATCCTCGAAATCGTTCACATAGACCTGAAAATCAACGGTTTGTTGCGGATCGAAAAAAGCACCTTCTTCAGGTTTCAAGAATCGAATTTCGGGTCGCGCATTACCGACCATAACGGGAGCAGTCGCCACATTCCGAGCACCACTTGGGTCGGTAACTACCAATTCAACGTTGTAGACGCCGGCGTTCTCAAAGCGAACTTCGGGATGGGCTTCTTCGCTGAGCAGTTTACGCGAAGCATTGGGATTCCCTGCCTCAATCGCAAACCACTGATACTTCAATGCATCGCCATCTTTGTCGCTGGTGCCAGCGGACGAAAGTTTTACCTCTAACGGTGCGCGACCGATGTTGTTTTCAGCAGTAGCTCGTGCGATGGGCCCACGATTACCTCGCACATAGTCGATGCGTACCAATCGCGCATCCGCATTCACGCCCCATGTTTCCCCATACTCAATTAAGTACATAGCACCGTCGGGGCCAAACTCCATATCGATAGGTCGCACAAACTTTTGCTCAGGCAGGAACTTTTCGAGCTTCACGATCTTGGAGTCCGCATCCATGTGAACAGCGATGATCCAATTCCGCGACCATTCAAAGAAGAAAAGGGTTCGATCGAAATGCTCAGGGAAGCGAGTTGTGGATGGATGCTTAGGATCGAAATAGTAAACGGGGCCTGCGCAGGCCGTACGTCCACCCGATTCCACTTCAGGAAATTTATCTGAGGTCCCCGCTGGGTAATAGATGAATGCGGGCTGAGCCGGCGGCAAAATTTTTGTTCCGGTATTGTTTACAGAATCGTTTACCGGTTTGGTTACATCAAACTTCTCGCCGATCTTTCCTGTTTCAAAATCGACATCGGGATAGGCATAGTTATCACCGATGAACAGCGGCCAGCCGAAAAAGCCCGCTTGGCGAGCTTGATTCAATTCATCGTAACCGCGCGGGCCACGTGGTCCGTCACCTCCGGCATCGGGCCCCACATCACCCCAATACAAAAAGCCCGTTCGTTGATCGACGCTAATTCGCCAAGGATTTCGACAACCCATCACGTAGATTTCAGGCAAGCCAACCGAACCATCTTTCGGAAATAAATTGCCCTCAGGGATTTCATACGTGCCGTCAGGTAGCGGTTTAATCCGCAACACCTTGCCATTGAAATTCATCGAATTCGCAGAGGTACGTCGCGCATCAAAGGCTGACCTACCTGGCCGCTCATCGATAGGAGCGAAACCTTGTGAATCGCCAAACGGATTGGTGTTGTCACCTGTGCCAATAAACAACTCACCGTTGGGACCAAACTCCAAGGCACCAGCATGATGGCAACATTCTTTTCGTTGCTCCTCATATTTCAACAGCACTTTCTCGCTAGTTAGATCGAGCTTTCCGTCGACCAACGTAAAGCGACTGATGTGCTGTCCGGTAAAATTCGGTGGAGAATATTGTAAGAAGATCCACTGCGTCTTTTCGAAGTTTGGATCTAGCGCTAGGCCAATCAACCCGTTCTCTTGTTCGATCGTTACAGGAAGTTCACCGACTAACGTCACATGATTGGTTTTCGGATCGAAGACCTTCAATTGGCCTGTGAGTTCAATGTAAAAGACACGTCCATCTTTAGCGACCGAAAGCTCCATGGGCCGCAACATACCGGTAACCAACGGCGTCGTTTCAAAACGAACAGGCGTATATTCTTCTTGTGCCGATAGCGAACAAGAAAAACAAATCAGAGTGGCGAATGTCAACAACTTGCGCATGGACGGTGCGAACCTCGACGATACGTAATAAACCAGTAGCGTTGAATTTCTTCAACGCTACGGAAGGGTGCGGATGTGGGGTGGGGTTTCACTAATCGATCAATGGTTATGATCGTCGTGATCATGTTCGTGATCACCATGGTGGTCATGTGCAGAACCTTGGAACATCATGTGTTTTTCATCGCCGCGAGCGATCAAGAAAGCCATAAGATCGAGGATCTCTTCACGGGTCAGTTTATCGAGTAGGCCTTTGGGCATTATCGATACGGGTGACTTTTTCCGTTCCATGATTTCATCTTTTGGAATTACGACTGGATCGGCTTTGGCCAACGGATTTTCGATCAGTTCAATCGAATCGTCGGTCTCTTTCAGGATCATGCCGCTGATAGCCTGACCATCCTCGGTCAAAATCTGATACGTTTGATACTTCTCTTCGATTTTGTTGGAGGGATCTAACAGCGAGGTGAGTATTTCCAAGGACTTCATCTTAGGGTCTAGCTTAGTCAGATCGGGGCCAATTGCTACACCCAGGTCGCCAATCTTGTGGCAGGCGACGCAGTTTGCAACCTTAAAGACTTGCAGGCCATTTCCATAAGCCCGTCCCCCCTTGAGCCCCTCGACGGATGCGGCCAAATCGTCGAGCTTCCACTCCGTTCGAGGACGGCGATCCTTTAGTAAGGCATCGGTCGGTTCCAACTTATTAGCCGCCAAATATCCTTCTGGGTCGGCCAAATATTTATCCATATCTTCGACCACGTACATCGCTCCATACATGCGACGCCAGTGACCAGGATACGTACAAACGTACGGATAGACACCCGGCTTGCTCGGGACCTTAAAGCTCAACTGCTGAATTTGAGACGGCTGCAACAAGCGACTCGACAACAGAATCTTATCCGATTGCGGCACATAATGTCGCGCGGCAGCTCCAGCATCTTGCGCCGTCGCTTCAGCCGACATTCCGATTTCTTCCATCGAACCCGGCATTGCAATGACCAAGTTGTGGGGCATCATATCGCTGTTTTCGAAGATAAATTCAACCGGCTTGCCCGCTTCGACAATCAAGATTTCTTGATCGTAAGACATACGCTCTAGCAAAGTGCCGAGACGGATAACGCGAACTCCTAATTCACGCAATTGTTTGCGAGCTTGTGCGATAGAATCGACGGGCAACAAACTGATGAGTGATTCACCAAACTCCATCGCATCCAAAACCGATGGTGCAGTACGCCCTTCGGTTGGTACCGAGGCGACGAACTTCATAACCTCGCTCAACAATTGAGGTGCTTTGTCGACTGGCCAAGTATTCTTCGGTAAACGTCGCAGGGCGCGAATCGCTGCCACACGTTCTGTTCGCTCAGACACAAATGGTGACAACAACTCGAAGGTTTCAGTTTCGCGGCCGCGCACGGAGGCCAACCCTTCCATCGCCGCTCGACGAATGACACCTTCAACTCCACCCGCCTCAAGCTGAAAGACGCTGCTCTCTTGAGGTCCTGGCACATTCTTTTGTTCGAAAATGGGACTGCGTGATTCGTCTAACACCAATAGGGTAAATCCGTTGAGTCGGTTCGCAAAACTCTCGCCTCGATTGAAGATCTCGATGCGTTCAATCGCGGCGGGTTCACCTAAATCCAACTCCCACCAAGGGTTTTCGGTATTCTCTTCGCTGTGAGTCTGCCCACCATTGCCGTAAATGGGACTTTTGTTCCCATCGATAGCACGCGAAGCAACACCACCATGACTTGTATTGATTTGAGTCGCCTTACCGCTGCGAGCGATATTGCGATCTCCGCTATACACTTCAACCTCAGCCAAAGTTAAAGTGCCACGGCGCGGGAGCTCGATTCGAACATATCGTCCGTAAGCTCCTTTTTTGCCACCTGTCGCCGCAGCCAACTCCGGCGGCAAGCCTTTCAATAAAGGCACTATGCGTTCGTAGAGCGTCGAGCGCAAACCTGTATCGGAAATCAGTGGCATCGCTCGAATAAGATCGCGTAAACTGCCAACGTTCTTGCTCGACAACGTCCAAACTTTATCGGTTGATTTATCCACGGCGATCAAGCCTAACAATCCCGATTGGCGAATCACGGGCGATTTGGCACTTAGCGCAAAGCGTTCCAATTCACTGCGAATTTGCCCTAGTTGATCTGCGCCTTGAGCTCCCAACAAACGAACCAAATCGAACACCACACTGTCATCGATCGGCTTGGTGCTCGCATCGATTTGTTGAATGATTCGCACCAACTCTTGTACTGGAGTTGTCTTGTTTCTCGTTGCCATATCGCGGACGGCATTCAAACGAATATCGTCGGTGACGTTAGCACGATTTACCAACTGTCGGCTCACTTCCAAACTAGCTGGGAGTTTTAGTAGAGCTTCGGTTGGAAGTTGTTCATAATAAAAATCCCAACCTTCTGGAGTCTTCATGACAAGCGGCCGACCTTGATCCAATTCCGTTTTCCAATAGGGCTGAAGAGCTCTTTCGGTTTCGCGAATCACATAATCCAAGAATCGATCGGTAGGTCGATTCTTGGCAATTACAACCACTTCAATAGCGGCTGGATCACGCAGGAAGCTTGCTGCTCTGACCGCTTCCATGCGAACTCGTGGATGTTCATCAGCAGCCAATTTTCGCAACAAATCCAGGGTATTGTCGCTTCGATCTCGCCAATAACACAGAACAAAGGTCGCAGCAGCACGGGCTCGGAAATCGGAGCTCGTCAACATGCGGTTCAGCAACTCGGCGTTGTAAACATTGTGGTGCTGATGCAACCACAGCGTTTCCATCAGGTGATGTTCATACTCGGGATCTTTCGGATCGAGCGATTTCACCCATGATGCGAGCACTTCCATCACTCGCTCGGTACGACGGCTGCTCAATTCAATCTTCGCGCGATAGCGAACACGATTATCGGGTGATTTGAGAAGATCCAAGAGTTTGGCAACCGGTTCATCGGCGATCTTAACTACCGGCGATAGCGGTCGTCCTTCGTAGGTCACGCGGTAAACGCGACCGTGAGTTTGATCGCGGTTGGGGTCTCGCAAATTGTGTTGCATGTGTCCAATGATCGGATTGTGCCAATCGGTGAAATAAATTGCACCGTCAGGCCCAACCTCGACATCCGCAGGCCGGAAATTGGGGTCGGTCGATGAAACAATGGGCTCCATTTCATCCGCCGAAAAGCTAGCCCCATCATCTTTGAGCTTGTAGCGCAGAATTCCCAAGAAGCCAATCACGTTGTTGACCAACAAATCCCCTTGCATCTCTTCTGGGAAGTGGGAGCTCGATAAGATCTCCGTACCCGAACAAGGCCGAGTTCGCTGTTGGTAAACGGTAGGTGCACCTCCATGTTTATTCGGAAACTCGAGGTGAGAGCTAAAAACTTGCCCATGATAGGGAACCGCGCCGGTTCCGTCGTGAACGATATCTTGTCCCCAACGATCAAAGACGTGACCGTGTGGGTTCGCAAAACCATAAGAGGTGTAGATATCGAAATCTTGGCGACGCGGATCGTAGCGGAACACCGCACCATTAGCGACGCGCTGCACAGGCCCATAGGGTGTTTCGACCTGCGTATGATGAAACGTTCCTTCCTGAAAATAGAGAGCACCACCTGGATCCAAAGTGAATGAACTCGATGCGTGATGCGTATCGGCGGAATCCAATCCGCTTACGACTCTCAGTTTGACGTCCGCTCGATCATCGCCATCGGTATCTTTGAGGAACAATAAGTCAGGTGTCTGAGCCACTAGCACGCCACCATTCCAGAATTCAAAACCGGTCGGATTGTGAATATCGCCAACAAATGTCGTGCACTTATCCGCTTGGCCATCACCATTAGTGTCCTCGAGAATAAGCAGCTTGTCGTCCATGGCATCTTTGGGCTTCCAGTGCGGATACGTACGCCACGCAGCTACCCACAAACGTCCTTTGGTATCCCAAGCCATTTGCACAGGATTCACCAACTCGGGAAACATCTTTTCCGACGCAAACAAGTTGACCTTCATCCCTTTACCAGGAGTCATTTTGGCAATCGCTTCTTCTCCATCCAGAAAAAGATGCTCTCCATTGGGACCATCACCCGGCTTGTTGCTGATCACAGGTAGAAAAGCTGGAGTGTTCGCGTCGTCGACCTCATAATTGCGGCCTTGAGCTACAGCCCATATCTTCGGATCGCGATTTGCGGTCATCACATCCAGCACTTCCATTTCGCGTTGAGCGACATCGCGATTGCTTTGCCCATCCACGAATCGCAAATCAGCGCGACCACCAAAAATGCTGAAACCGTCCGTGGTGCGGTATCGATTAAACCAATAGAAGTTTTTATCCACCACCGCCTTTCGAATCTGTTCGATTTTCTGGTCATCGACGGCGGTGGCAACTTTAGACGGCAATAGTTCGCGCACCATGACCTTCGATACCAACTCATTACCGCGAGTCGTCAGATGGATGCCATTGAGGGTCAATGGAGCCTTCTCTTCTGCATAAATGGCCAACGTTGGATGAAACAAATCGACAAATTTTACATTGGCTTCTTTGGCGACTTCCGCCATAGCCTTGGTATACAACTCCAGAAGCTCGTTATGCTTTTTGCCATCAGGAAGGTTGGGCGTTTCCAAATCTTCATGAGCAATGGGTGAGAACAAAACGAGACGAGCTGGCGAACTGCCAAAATCTTTTCCAACCGTGTCTTCTATGAATTTCTTCAACTTCGCTTTGAACGCATCCACACCCTCTGGACCGGCATACGCTTCGTTACTACCGAAGAACGCAAACACCACATTGCTGCGGGTCCGGCGCAACCATTCTTCAGGCGAGCCAAAGTCTTGTGAACGCAAACGGAGATCCAGTTCGTCACCCGAGAAACCGAGATTGCGGAACGATATCTGCAAGTCTGCCAAGTATGCCTGCAAGCGAGCTTCCAAGTAACCATCGTGCTGCATGCGATCGGCGAGTGTATTGCCGAGATACGCCACACGATCACCCGAGCGAAACTCAAAATCTTGCCCAGAGGATGACGAATAGAACAACAAGCCAGCCAAAACGCTGAGCGCAACACGATATCGAAACATATCTAAAAGAATCCTGACGAGTGAGGATGAAAAGCAAAAGATAGTTCGTCGTCTTCACTCATTGAAAACGACGAACGAATAAACTGCGGACGCTACCGGCCATTACGCCAACTTGCTTGGGCCAGCTATATGCAGGTAAGCGTGCACGTGAGGTGCACCGCGGAAGTTACAGACAAACGATGGACCTTCAATGCGCCACATATCCCAAATGCGATCGCTGCCGAGATCACCTTGTTGATAAAACGCGAAGCGGAGCGCATCGAGCCCACCGGTTGCTTCAATAATCGCCATCACTTCACTTGTGTCTTGATCGCGATAAGGTGAAAGCAATTTTTGTAGGGTTTCTTTGACGACAACTTTCTGATCCGCCGTCATTTCACCGACTGCCAATCCAGGGAATGTGCCGTTCTTGCCTTGGACTTGGACACTCGTTTCGGCAGGTGCATTATTCAGCAATGCCTTTTCTGCCTGTTTTGCATCCAACGCGACAAACACTTTATTGACCTGTACGGTCTGATGATAGAAGAGATTATCTTGTGCGCTCGATTCTTCACCGTGACCGTACACGATAGGCCCACCAAACGCGATGTTCTCAATCGAATTGCCATCGGCTCGCAACGTGAGGTGACGCCCCGTGATGAGACATTCAAAGGGATCTTTGCCCGATTCGCCGCGACTTGGGTTACCGAAGATGGCTAGGCTGTAAGCTCCGATACCACCATCATCTTCGTCGAGTTGCTGCATCAGCTTCTTGTGGCCTTCTTCACTCGTTATCTTGCGCACGATTTCGTCGATCATCGCCTTTTGCTTCGGATCATAGAAGTCGCTTCCGATCAGTGGCTTTGTTACATGCCAATTCGCATTGACTCGCACGCGGATCGGATCGTTAACGGCCAAACAAATCGCCTTGCGCTGCGTTTCAGTGAGGCTGTTGTATAGTTCGCCGATGACCGTCTCAGCATCGTTACCCGAATTGGTGCCTGCGAATAATCCACGAGGCATCAATGCCAAACCAGCTAAAGTCGCTGATGTGGCTTGCAGAAAACTTCTTCGACTTTTCGAATCCTGTAAGACGCCTGGAAGATGACGAGGAGATGACATGACAAGGTTCCTTGGACGGTTGAGGAGGGAGGTATAGGTAGGGATAGGACAACGTCAGGGCAACCACTAGTCCATTATTTGATGACTTCTGGTAGCGGCTCACCTTTCTTATAAAACTTCATGGATACAGAGTTCACGCAGTGGCGAGTATTCTTAGCGGTGAAGCCTTCGCCTTCAAATACGTGGCCTAAATGGCCGCCACAATTTTTGCAGACAATCTCAACTCGATATCCATCCGCATCGACGTGTCGCTCGACTGCCCCTTTGATTTCATCATCGAAGCTAGGCCAACCGCAATCGCTTTGAAATTTCGTTGACGATTCGTAAAGTGGGGCATTGCAGCGGCGACAAACATATGTCCCCTCTGCTTTGTTGTCCGTATACTCGCCGACGTAGGGACGCTCTGTCCCCTTCTTCAAAATGACCCATTGTTCGAATTCGGTCAGCGGATTGTATTTCGAATCTGATTTATCCTTGCTCACATTTCCCTCCTCTTGGGCTTCTTGAAATGGTGAATCAGCGGCAACTTTGGATTCATCTTCATGGCTCGCTTCTGTCGGCTTGGTCGATTCTCCCGTCTCTGCATTGCTGACGGGATTCGTGACACCAACTGCATTTTCAACAGGCTTGTTTTCAGCTTGTTGTGTGCTGCAACCGCAACAGTACCATCCGCAAACCAAACCAATGGCTAACTGCGCGTGGCGAAAATCCAAACGAGAAGGTAGGGTAAACGTCATATTCAACTGCTCCTGCTAATGACAACTGCGAGACAGCATACCATATCCCGGCGGCACAATCTATTTCTGAGCTACGGTCTATTTCGGCGAATGGGCTATTTGGGCGAACGGGCTATTTCAATGAATAGGGTTATTTTTGCAAGAGAGGTTCCAGCCAACGGAAAACATCGGGCAAGGCTACCTGAACGATTCCCAAATGTTCAATGGCCTCGTAGATCTCTTCGCGAACCACTCCTCCTTCTTTACGACAACTGGCCGCAAATAGTTGTACCCCTCGGCGTCCAAAATCGCGTTCCCCGGCCCCCGCGAACACAGGAATGGATTTCCAAAGATCGGGTTTTGAAATTCCGCGCCCCCCTCCCAAAATAACCGCCCCACGAATCGAACCCGCCTTACTCCGCTCGACTTGCGAAATCGTCTGTGCCGCCCCCATCGAATGTCCCAATACGGCGACACGTTCCCTATCGATCGGTGCAATCTGCGACAACTGCTCCAACATTTCCTCTACAGACATCACTCCGACCATCAGAGGTTGGCGCGGACAGACCAAAATGTAACCCGCCTTTTTGGAAAGAGCGGCGATTTCGCCAGCCCCATATGCATCGAAGAACATGTTCTCACTTCCACCCGCTCCATGAAAAGCGAATAAGACAGGAACCTTGTCACTCGTACCCGACACAACATTCGCGGGTATAGACACGCGGACCACCGTGGATGATTTGGCGCCATCCAACTCCAACCAATATTGGCCCTCCAGCAAACTACCTTCAAGTTGGGGCAACGCACCTGCTGCGTTATCCCACTGCTCTACCGTCACCAACAACTGATGCGCCGGAAAATCGGTTTCCAGATCACGACCATTTTTCAAATCACGCAGTAGGTTCAGCATGAGCTGTTGGCTGCGTCGCTGCGTATTCGGATCTTTCGATTTGGTACTCTCAAAGTTTTCTTTCGCATTGATCAGTCGCTCTTCCAACGCATTGGTACATGAGACAATTTGCGAAGGTAACGTCCAACGAACTTGGTTGCTGATCACCGTAACACAACACTCCCAATCTCCTTCGCTGAGGTCTTTGATAGAAACGACATCTTTGTAAGGTAATGCTGAGACCGTTTTTGTTTGCGAGACCAACGTCTTGCCCTGACGATCTTTGAATTCCACTTCGATATCAAAGGGAAGGCTACGAGCAGTCTTCGATTCGTAAGCCGCCGACAATGCGATCTCCATCTCAGCCGCATTCGTGTCGTGCCAATGTTTGGCAAGCGACAAGCGAAGGGGCATAAGCGGTGCAATCTCTGCTTGCTGTTCCTCTGGCAATAGCTTGAGCCAAGCATCGTCGATCGATTTTTCAGCCCCCGAGAATGACATGCTAAAGAAGGCTTGGACAGCCCGCTCTAAACTCGGCAACACCGCTTTCCGCGATTCGAGTTGCGACATGGATTGTTGGAATGCCGTTTCGAAACCGATCACCTGCTTTCCCAACTGATAGCGGGCTTGCTGTGCGAATCCGCTCGAAGGCACAACGAGGCATAAAACGGTTAGTGCCAGCCACCAAGTCTTCATGAAACACCTCTAGGTTGGTTTCTCGATCCACTCCAGCATCTTCACATGGTAGGGAATCGATAAGGGAGTTGCCACACGCCACAGCCCCCCTGTCGGGAGTATAGCGTACGCGATTTTCGGCAGTTTTCGAATGAATTGGCTCAAAATTCGCGTGAAGTTTCAAGAAGAATGGACCCTAGACCCTTTTAGGCTCTCAAACGCACGCTGATTCGCCCAAGTTTTTCTCCCCTCGATAATCCCTGCCATGCTGCGAGGCTCCCGTGGAACCACTTTTTCTACTTCTCTCCTGCGGCATTTTTCTTGTCCTGTTTATTGCTCCAATCGTCGCGCTCGTGCAGCTCGCCCGAATCAAACAGGATCAGAACGAACACTTCCGCTTGTTAAACAACCGCTTTGATGCACTACAGTCGCTAGTGAAAAATCAATCGATCTTGCTGGCTGGCTTCACTGGCAAAACGTCAAGCACAACCGCACCTACGACATCACCCGTTGTTCAAGCTGATGTTATCCCAAGCGAAGATCCCTCAACGACAACGCCATTAACACCTTTTGTTATCTCTTTACCTCACTCGACTCCGAACTTTACTGTCACAAATCCTCAGCCTGAAAACACTCTTCCCAACTTATCGACGAACGAGCAGGCGCAGAATGCCGACGCGACTCAAGATGAGTTACCTATTGGGGAGGAATCCCCGCCACGGCCTGAGTGGAATCAAGCGGCATACCGCGCCGCTCCACCTGCTCCCCCTCGCGAACTGACTCCTTTTGAACTAGCAGCGCGTGACACGCTCCGCAAGATCTGGAACTGGATCATCGTGGGTGAAGAGCACATACCGAAAGGTGTATCGACAGAATTTGCGATTGCCAGTCAGTGGCTGTTGCGAATCGGTATCGTGATCCTAGTAGTCGGTATTGGCTTCTTTCTTAAGTACACGATCGATAAAGGTATCCTCGGTCCAACCGCACGCGTCGTTCTCACCACCATTGCTGGCTTTGGTATGTTGATCGCCGGCACTCAGTTATTAGGACGCCGTTACCATATCCTTGGGCAAGGTTTAATGGGTGGTGGATTCGCGGCTTTGTATTTTTCGGTCTTTGCAGCCCATCAGTTCTTCTCAATGATCGAAGCCACTCCCGCCTTTATCCTGATGGCGTGCATCACAGCCCTAGCTGGGGGCGTGTCGGTTCGATTCAACTCGATGTTGGTCGCTGTGCTGGGAATAATAGGAGGTTACGGTACTCCGCTTGTACTGGAAACGCAGACCGTTGAGTTCTCTGCACTGCTTGGATACATGCTTGTGCTTGGCTGTGGTGTTTTGGCAATCGCCATCTACAAGAATTGGCCATTAGTCAACTACCTAAGTTTTTTGGCCAACTATTTTCTGCTGGCACTCGCCATGCGGGCGTACACGCCCACGGATTTCAGCGAGGTATATCCATTCTTAATAGGATTCTTTGTTCTCTTCTCAACGATGTCGTTTTTGAATCGACAAATCCGGAGTGAACAGACGAACCTGCTCGATGTTTTGTCTTTGCTGCTGAATACGGCCATCTTTTTCGGGCTGTCTTATCGGCTTATCGACCAAGCATTCGAACGAACTTGGATTTCGGCTGCAACGATTGGACTTACCATTTACTTTGCGGCTCACTTCTTTGCCTTGCTGCAACGCAAGTTCGTAGATCGCAATCTGTTGATCGTTTTTCTCGGCTTGGCCAGCTGTTTCTTGGCGACCACAATGCCTTTAGTTTTGTCGCGTGAATGGATTACGGCGAGTTGGTCATTGCAAGCCTTAATGCTGTTGTGGATGGCGATTCAAATGCGAAGTGGCATGATGCGCACGATGGCTTATGTGCTGTTCTGCTTCGTATTGGGTCGGTTTGCACTCCTCGACTTGCATCGCACATTCTTCGGTTCGGGCTGGAGCTCAACGGCAGAACTCCCTTGGGCCTCTTATCTCACACTGTTGTTAAGCCGGGTGGTTTCATTTGGTGTACCGATCGGTTCGTTCGCCATCGCTTATCGTTGGATTACCAAGTTGTCCGATGAGAGCGTAAGCTCCGATGACACAGCTGGAACCAAGCCACTCGAACATCGCTTGTTGCTTGGACTGCAAGATCACTGGATTATGAATTGGTTATTGGCAGGAGCCTTAGTAACCGGCCTTGTCTACTTGCATCTAGAAGTGACGAAGTCCGTCAACTATGCGTATCCCGCTGCCACCAATGCGATGCTCACTTTGTTATGGCTGGGCTTCTGCGGTGTGTTGGCTATGTTATGGAAGCAACGCAAGAGCGAAATCCTGCTGGTACTCACGAGTGCCGCCACCCTTGTTGTGATTGGTAAGATTTTGCTTTTTGACGTGGCATTGGGTTGGAAACTCGCGGATGGTTTGCTCTACTCGGGTGTCTATTCATTCCGCGACGCTTTGATGCGACTCATCGACTTCGCAGCCCTGATCGGATTCGCAACGATGATGACCGCATTGACCACCAATAGCGGCGAACAGAAAATCCCACGCAGATTCTTCTTAATCTCAGCCATCGGTGGTTTGTTTATCTACAGCTCCCTCGAACTGAACAGCTTCTTATTCAACTACTATCCCGGCTTCCGCTACGGTGGGATCTCGATCCTTTGGGCAATCTTTGCACTCACTTTCCTCATTCGCGGGATCGCCAAAGACAACAGTTCGGTGCGTTATGCGGGCCTAACCCTATTTGCCATTGTTTCGATCAAGGTCTTCTTTGTCGACCTAAAGAACTTGGATCCAATTTATCGCATCATCGCTTTTGTTATCCTAGGCATGATGCTGCTCGCTGGTTCTTTCTTGTACCTCAAACACCGTGAACGATTCGCGACCAAACACGAATCTGATGAGGCAAAGTAATATGAAACTTCAATATCCCTGCTTGGCTCTCTCATTTCTACTTTCGGTTGTATTCGCGGCGTGCAGCGTGAGTGCCCAAGAAACCACAACCGCCGGAGCTTCAGTATTTCAGAAGGCCGTCGAGCTTTCTGACACCACACAAGAACAACTGACTTCTATTACATTAGATCAGGACATCTATGCGGGTTCGACGGATTCGTTCAACGACCTGCGCTTGCTCAATAAGTCGGGCAAAGAGGTTCCTTTCGTACTGCACCGCCGCTTAACCGAAGAACGCAAGACTCAAAGAATCCCGACGACGATCACCCAACCTCACGCCCGTCCTCTGGAAAACGACGGCTTAGAAATTACCTTCACCATCGATCGCGAAAAACATCCCCACTCCATCGATGGCTTAACGTTCTCAGCGCGTCTTCGCGACTTTGAGCATCGCGTCACCGTCGAGTCTCGAGCCAAAGAAGAGGAACCATGGAAAACTCTGGCAAGCAACGTTTTGATCTATGATTACTCGCGTTATATGGACGTGCGAAGCCTCGAAGTCCCATTCACAGAAAAATCGAATCAAACGAATCAAACTGAATTCCGAGTTCGCATCGAGAAAGTAACTCAGGAAAAAGAATCTCAGCTTCGTGAACTCACTCGAACGATGAAAAATGGCGTGGAAAACGAAACGCAGGAGAAATTCAACATCAACCGTGAGATTTTGAGAATCGATGGAATCTCTTTTTGGCATGAAACCGAAACGGTCATCTCGACGCTCCCCGTGTTGACCAACTATCCCATCCAATTAGAAAGCCGTCGCGAAGATGAAAAAGCTAAAACAACCGTAGTGGAATTTACGTCGCATCGTGAACCCCTCACTCAAATTAACATCACGACACAAGACAAGAATTTTCATCGTGAAGTGACACTCTATGCCTTGGCAGTTGACAATTCACTTGGCACTTCAACGAACTCGGAACGCTTTCTGACCCAAAGCTCCATTACTCAACTTTCATTGCCCAATGTTCAGCGATCCGATTCGCTGATCCCCTTCAATCCTACTCGAGCTTCACGTTATCGCTTGGTAATTAACAACGGCGACAGTCCACCGCTTAAAGAAGGAGCATTGGCTGCTCAAGGTGAAACTTATGAGCTTCTGTTCTTTTCCGAGCCTGGACAAAGTTACTCTGTTTTATACGGCAATCCATTATTGGACGCTCCCCGATATGACACATTGGCAATCAAAACAGCGATCGATACCAAGGTCCAAGCCGTTCCAGCCACACTGGGAAAACCGACTCCACACACCTTAGACGATCCTCGTTCCGAATGGGCCAAACTGTTCGAAAATCGTTGGCTTGTCGGGGCAGTGTTCGCGGTTCTTATCTTGGTTCTCGGACTCACCCTATATCAAGCGGGAAAACGTTTATCATCGATCCCTCAGTCGTAGGTTGAAAAAAATATTCCCAGAGATTTTCAAGCCCTCATTAAGGATCAAAATCCATTATCATAACCTTGTGCCAGTAGAGCAAACTTTCGTTATTAGGGCATAAGTTATGGACTATCAGCAACGCCCCCAACAGATCTTCCATCATCAGGAATTGCCCGATTTACCACCTCCACATTCACCCCACGATCGCTTTCCGTTCTGGCGGCGACTCATCGTATGTGTAGGTATCTCGACAGCCGTTACCTTACTTATTGGTGCCCAGACATTGGGTCGAGACCGAAAGTTAGCGGCTGACGCAACAAACGTTCTCATTTTCGCTCTGCTTGGAATCGGTGCTGGAATCATTGGTGGTTTGATTTGGATCGGTGCTGATTATCTTGAATTTCGGAACCAACGGGGACTAAAGACCTCCTCCCTCTTTGCACATTTCTTTTGCATGGGCGTAAGTTCGGTCATGCTGTGGGGCATCATCTTGTGCCCTCTCATTTTCGTCGCAACCGTTGTCTTGGCCATTATGGGCATCTTTTAATCGAAGCGGTGGCCCGAAGGGGAGCTTCATCCGCCTGCGGTGTCCGTCTCACTACGGCTTATTCGGTGTGGGCATCTTCGCTCCCACTTCTTTCCGCCAATGGAGCATTTTGTCATACAACTCTTTGGCCTTGCTAGGCTCAGAGATCGCGAGATTTTTGGTCTCCCCAACATCGTCACGCAAGTTATAGAGCTCTAAGCGTCCATCTTCAAAAAACTCCATCAACTTCCAATCGCCGGCGATGATGGTTCCAACTGGCGTCGTGCGCCATTGATCATTTCCTGCACCAAGATAGCCAGGAAAATGTTGATAGATTGCCTCTCGACCTAAACTCGCTCGCGGATCTTTGAACAATGGCACCAAACTCACGCCATCCAAAACTTGATTGGGCTTCGGTGCTCCACTTATCTCCAGTACCGTTGGAAAAAAATCGACATGGATGGCGGGGACATCGCACACGGAACCAGCTTTCGTAACACCTGGCCAGCGGACCACAAACGGATCGCGGGTTCCACCTTCATACAAACTTCCTTTACCGCTGCGCAACGGAGCGTTATCGGTTGTGTCCCCCGCCTGCTTGATTCCTTCGCGCACATATCCCCCCACGCCACCATTGTCGCTTGAGAAAATAACGATGGTGTTGTCGCTGAGTTTCAACTCATCCAACAGACGCATGATTCGGCCAACGCTCTCATCCACGCTGTAAATCATGGCCGCGTACGTAGGATTATTGTGTCCTCCAACACCTGGCTTCGCTTTGAATTTCTCGATCCATTCCTTCTTAGCTTGATAGGGCGAGTGAACACCGAAATGTGGTAAATACAAGAAGAAGGGTTGGTCCTGATGGCGGCGTATGAAATCTTCGGCTCGGTCCGTCAAAAAATCCGCGAGATAGGCTCCTTCAGGTACATCGACTTTAGGTTGCGTTTCAAAATCAAAGTGTTTCCCATCGGAAACAATCGCTTCATCGAAGCCTCGCTTACTCGGATGACGTTGAGCACCGTTCCCTAAATGCCATTTCCCAAACATCGCCGTACTGTATCCAGCTAACTTAAGCTGATCAGCGATCGTGGCCCGGTCTAAAGGGAGGCCAACCACATTGTCGACCGGCCGCAGCGGTCTCGACTTCCAATCAAATCGATCGATACCGCCCACCGTGTAGATGCCAGTTCGCGGAGCATACTGACCTGTCATCAAGGCGGCCCGCGTTGGCTGACAGTTTTGACAATTATGGTAAGCCGTAAACTTCATGCCGCTGGCGGTCAAGCGATCGATGTTCGGCGTCTCGTAGTATTGGCTTCCATAGGCCCCGGTATCAGTCCACCCTAAATCGTCTGCCAATATGTAAACAATGTTCGGCTTAGTGGCTGATGATGTCGCCGACGAACCTTCTCCACCTTGTGCGGTGCCAGCCAACGTTGCAAATTGGATGCCTAAAGTAAACAGACAAACAATCGCTGCAGACCAATTCCAATTTGGCTTCATCATGTCAAACTCACGTGAGAAGAGCCGTGCCATACCTCAACACCAAGCCACATTATACAAGAATGTCGCGGGGTTCGATCGGTCCACGAACCCCAAAATTATGGCTTCGGCGTTTGAATCCACTGCGCAATATCGCGGATTACCGCTTCATCAACGTTCGCTTCCTTAAAATACTCGGCCGGACGACAAGGCCCCTCCCCTGCCATAAACAGATGATTCAGTTTTGGATATCGTTTTATCGTTACATCAGCATGTCCCTTCAGCCCTGCTTCCCAAGCGGACAAATCCTTATCGATCACTTGATAGTCTCGCTCGCCTTGCAACATCAACCAGCGGGCAGGAATATTGCGGGCCAACTTGGGTGCATCGTAACCGCGCAAGTCAAGCCAATAAGCGGGCGCAATTGAGAGCGGCAACTTAGAGGACAGAGTCTTTTTCGAAAGATCTTCCGCCTTGACCTGCTGTACTTGCTCCCGCACTTTTTCAAGTTGCTCTTTCTCTTCGTCCGTCACATTTCCATCGGTCTCTGCCAAATAATGAACTTGTTCTAAAATCAAATCCTCCAACGGGCGAGCTGAGCCTGCTAAACTCACGAGACCTTTCACAGGCTGACTCGCTTCATAGATTCGCGGCAACATCCAGCCACCCAAACTATGCCCAACGACATAAATTTGATCGGGATCAATCCTGGGATGTTTTTTTAGCAAAGCAACCGCTTCGGCAGCGTCATGCACGGTCTCTTCATGCACCGTAAAAGAACTCAACGACAACACGGCCATCAAGGGAAACTGCTTAGTTCTTTTTTCATAACGCACCACGGCTACACCTTGTGATGACAAACCTTCAGCGATATCGCGAAAGGGTTTGTTGGGTCCAACCGTTTCATCACGATCGCTTGGCCCTGAACCTTGCACTAACACCACTCCTGGAAATTTACCTTCACCTTTGGGAATGGTTAATGTGCCAGGCAGTTTCATCAATCCCCCGCCAACTTCAACCTCTTCTGCCTCAAACTTATTCGTATCGACGTAACTTGGAGAATGATAGGTCCCCAAGGCCGTGAGAAAAAATCCTTGAATCTTGTTTTTAGAATTAAAGGAAACTCTCGCCTCGAGCGAACCCCGTTCAAACTTGCACGGAATGCGAACCAAGGTGCTCTCCGCAATGTCTTCGACAACTGGCTCACCATGCTCCACATAGTTACCGTACTGCGCCGTGATGCCAGCCCATGTCTGCTTCATTGCGACCGGCGGCAACAATTGCGACATGACAAAATCAAAATGCTCTGTCGCTTCGTCGAACTTTCCTTGTACAGACAAGTCGATCAACCTTACCGCGAGCTCTTTCGGCTCGGCTTTCTTCTTCAACTCGGGGGCATCGTTTTCTGACTGCTCCGTTGCGATTTTGGCTGCTTCCTTCTTAGGCTGTGGCGTCTGTGGTGCTTGCTCTTCTTGCGCTAACGAACGATTCGTAAATGCAAAGAACAGCAGTAACGCTTGAAGGAAAACACTGCCGGCAACCCGCGACGAAATGAATAAGGAAAATCGCATCTGCGGCCCCTTCAGAAACTTGGTAATGATGAGAAACATTTCAAAACCGTGTACACTGATCTGCATGGCTAATCGGACGAAAGTCCAAACCTAAATCACCTGGGTGCGGACCTCTCGATACATTATCACCTTGAAATACTCGGCTTGGCTTAAAATAGGTAAAGCATGCGACACTTTATGCAGAAAATCTGCCGATTGGTTTACATCCTCTTCATACTTCAGTTGACACAAAGCGGTTTCAATCAGGCCCAAGACGAACAACGGCAACCGACCGCAACCGTAAATGAATCGCTGCTCCCCACAGGCGAAGTCATCCAACCCGCTGGCGAAATGTTGGCCTACTTTGGCCGCCCCATCGACATCGCCATTCATTCGAAATCGACGAGGATTGCGGTTAAGGACCGGAACTCCGTTTTGTTAATGGATACGGAGAACTTTACCCTCCAGCAAACCTTGCCACTTGGTAACGGAGCCTCCATCAACGGTATTCAAATGTTGCAAAACGGTAGCATCTTAGTTACCGATGCGCAAAAAGGATTGCATATCTACAGCGCAGATCCGACGGGCAACTACCGAGAAGCGAAAGTTATCGAGTTTGCCAATGGCAGTTATCCATGTGGGATCTGTGTCAATCGTCCTGAAACACTAGCTTACGTTGCTTTATCCAAACGCAATGTCGTTGCAATGGTCGACCTCATCACCCAGCAAATAAAACAGGAAATTGAAGTGGGCGTAGCTCCCTTTGATGTGGCACTATCACCAGATGAATCGCAGTTGATTGTCACCAACATCGGTGGTCGCAGACCCGAAGAAGGGGAACCTACTGCTCCCAGCGCCGGGACAGCTGTTGTGGTTGATCCACGTGGCATTGCAGCCACAGGGAGTGTCAGCATCATCGACACTCAGACATTAAAACTCACCCAAACAGTGCGAGTTGGCTTGCAACCCTCGGTCGTTCGAGTTTTCGACCATTACGCAGTGGTTTGCAATACCAATCAAGATTCACTAACGATCATTTCGCTCAGGAATTTTGAGTCGCAAGAAGTCGTGGTAAAGCCCGATTTGAAATATCCGTTTGGATCGATGCCGAACGGGCTAGCCTTGTCAGCTGACGGGAATTTATTGTTCGTTTCACTCGCGGGCAATAACGCTGTGGCAGTGCTTGATGCACGAGATGGCAAATGGACGATGAAGGGCTTGATACCCACCGCTTGGTATCCGGCGGGCTGTGTTGCGGATGAAAATTTCATTTACATCACGAACACCAAAGGCCTCGGCTCGCGTTCAGTGCGACGCAACGAAGCTCAAGGTCGCAATAGCCATGATCAGCAAGGGGTAGTGCAACGTGTGCCACTAAAATCAATCCTCGATCCGCAGACGTTGCAAGTGTGGACAGATCAAGTGCTTCATCGAGCGACACTGCTGGGTGAAACTCGCATTGCTGAAACTGTTCAATCTCGGATTGAATCCAGCGATAAAGATGTCCGCCCACTTCCTGTACCCAAAAAGCTCGGCGAACCTAGTGTTTTCAAGCATGTGATTTATGTGATTAAAGAGAATCGAACGTTTGATCAAGTTTTTGGCGATGTCAAAGAGGCGCGTTCGGAACCTGCCTTGTGCGTATTCCCCGAGAAACTCACACCCAATCATCATGCGTTGGCGCAGCGATTTGGCTTGCTGGACAATTATTATTGCAACGGCGTGCTTTCTGCGGATGGACATTCGTGGGCAACCGAAGGCAACGTCACACCGTATCTGGAAAGGGCGTTCGGTGGTTTCACACGCAGCTACACTTTCGGCGACGATCCTATTACCTATTCATCCAGCGGATTCATTTGGGATCGGATCCTTGGTGCAGGCTTATCGTTTCGCAACTATGGTGAAATGGACTATGCGAAGATCGAGGATGGTGGTGACTATCAGAAAGTGTGGAGTCGCTACCAAGCAGGCGAACGAGAGGTGTTTCGGCAGCAAGTAGGTATTGAAAGATTGAGACGCTATACATGCCGCGATTATCCAGGTTGGAATATGGCGATTCCCGATGTTTTGCGAATGGATCGTTTTCTGGAAGAGTTTCGCAAGTTTGAAAAGGAAGGTGGCTTTCCCAATTTCACACTTCTGTATTTACCGCAAGACCATCTGGGTGGAGGCGTTACCAGTTCAGCGCACATGGCCGACAACGATTTAGCTTTGGGGCGTTTAGTCGATGCAGTATCGAAGTCGAAGTACTGGGAGTCGACGGTCATCTTTGTCAATGAGGATGATCCGCAGAATGGTTATGATCACATTGATGGGCATAGGAGTTTGTGTTTGGTGATTAGCCCTTACAGCAAAGCGGGTGTGAATCATCATTTCTATAACCAAACGTCGGTGTTGCGAACGATACTTCACATTTTTGGTTTACCACCGTTGAATCAAAAAGATGCTTCTTCTCCGTTGATGACCGATTGTTTTGTCGATGAGCCGGTGAACAAGGCTCCTTTCGATTCTCTTCCTGCGACCGTGGAATTAAATCAACGTCCGGCAGACGCCAACAAGCAATCGGCGGTGGAGAAAAAGTGGCGTACAATTTTGGCGACGGTACCGATTGAACGCACTGGTATGAAAACGGAACAAGACGAAGATAATCTCAATCGATTTGTCTGGCACGAGCAGAAGGGCTGGACCACTCCGTACCCGGTCGAATGGTCAGGCAGCCATGGCAAGGGCTTAGTCGAACTAGACTTGAAAATCGATGCCGAAGAGGATGAAGAATAAGAAGGCGGTGCAAAAGTAACGGGCTCCGCGCTAGTTCGAAGTCAACGGTTTACAGACTGCCCCACACAGATACCGTTCATGATCCACGGGAACTTTGAAATGGTTATTGTCCTATGAGTGAATCCGAAATTCAGTGCGAGATTTGCAAGAAGTGCTTTTCTTTGAACGATGTCACTCCGTCGCGGTTTGTTCGCCCCAGTGTTGCGTACCTCATTAAGGAAGATCATCCCGAGTGGTCGAACGATAGTTTTGTATGCCAAGAAGATTTGAATATTTACCGGAGCAAATACATTCAAAATGCGCTGATGGCGTCGAAAGGCCAATTGACTGCGATTGAAAAAGAAGTGATCGAGAACGTTCGCGCCCAGAATATCCTAACGGAGAACATCAACGACAAGATCGATGAAGGCGAGACTCTTGGCGACCGAATGGCGGACCGTGTCGCGAGCTTTGGTGGAAGCTGGACGTTCATTCTCTGTTTTGGGTTCGTCTTGGTTACATGGATCATTCTGAACTCTATTTCATTATTCCAGAAGCCCTTCGATCCATTTCCATTTATCCTTTTGAACTTGGTTCTATCTTGTATCGCGGCAATTCAAGCGCCGATCATCATGATGAGCCAAAACCGACAAGAAGCGAAAGATCGCCTCCGCGCCGAAAACGATTATCGAATCAACCTCAAAGCGGAACTAGAAATTCGACATCTACATTCCAAGATGGACTTGCTGCTGACACACCAATGGCAACAACTACTTGAGATCCAACAAGTGCAAACGGACTTATTGCAGGAACTTGAAAGACGTAGGGAGTAAAGCAAACAAACGTGGAATTGTTTTCACTCCATCTCAAAATCACTTACCACAACTATTTAGTCCGCATTGGGATCAAAAAGCCACTGATTCACCGGTTTTGCTTTCCTCATATCACTGAGCCAGTCGAGATTTCGGCCAATAACGAGTTCGGTCATTTCAGCGTGGTGAGTGTTTTTCATCGGAATTAAATCAGTGACAAAGCCGAATTTCCTGGCTAAATCGCGCACTTCCGTATCATTATCGTAGGTCATTAGAAAGTCGCCTTTCAGTTTTGACGCAACGTCGAAAAGTGCCTCATGGTCTAATTGGTTGTGATTATACAAGCGTTTCCCCGCGCGCTTCCCGTTTTTGCCAGCAGTGTACGGTGGGTCGATAAAAGCAACAATATTTTCTTCCTTGGCATACGAATTCAACAAGCTAATCCCATCGCCTTGAATAAAGTCGAATTTCGAACGAAGCTCGTAAATGCCCTGAATTCTCTTGCTAAGAGTGTTCGCGTACCATCGAGAAGAAATACCCTTCCCTGCCTCGCCAGATTTGATTAGCCCACTCCCTGCTGCAAGTATTCCGCCATGATAAGTCCTGTTCTTGAGAATGGTCTGAAAGGCTTTTTGTCTTATCGACGTTGAACGGGACTCTAATTCCTTTTTTACGTTTTCAACTGATATTTCAAACTCCTCAATCCTCCGCCAAAGCCATTTGGCGTTTGCACCGAAAATGGTCTGCCAAACGGAAGCCACATCGTCATCTAGTTCTATCATTGTGACTCGATCTGCAAGCCCGTCGAAACCTACAGTCAGACTAATGATCCCTCCTCCCGCAAACGGCTCGATAAAGTTGGTGGGTTTATGCGGTAGACTAGCTAACCATGCCTTGGCATAGGGCACAAGCCAAGTCTTTCCACCAGGATATCGGAAGGGGCTCAATTTCTTGACAGCTGCAACATTTACAACTTTGGATTTTGCCATCAGAACTCGCCTATCGTTTTGTTTGTGGGAGGAGTCAACTTTTCATCCAGTTTTTGCTGAAGAACTGAGACAAAATCCGACACTCTTCCTGGAATAGGTATCGTTATCTTTTTCAGCGATTCCGAGAATTTTGTGAAAACCGATCGATGTCGAATTAGCTGATAGCGATTCTTGGAAGTGTCTAATTCCAAATCATAGATTAGCCAAGCGATTTCGGCTTCGTTTGGCGAAACCTCGACTAGCTTCGGTAGCGTTTCAAAAAAGCACCGGTCAAGGGCGACCGCCGTTTTCTTTCGCCAAGTATGAAATATTCCCCCCTTGAATAGCAACTGAGGGGCTAGCCTTTTTCGTGATGAAGAAAGGAAATCTGGACGAGGATAGTTCTTTTCTGTTGACCAATCAAAGTGCTGATTGGCACGAGTATTGGACATGTAGAACTCGAACGGATTTCGAACGTTTCCAGATATATAGACTGCCTGAACTTCGAGCCCGCCGAAATCGACGACTCGCCCCCGCTCATCATATGAAACGAGCACTATGTCGATATTTCCGGCAGAGCCATCATTACCATCCTTCAAACGAACTTCCGTCAACGACGTCCACATCGCGTCAGGAGGAAAGAAAAATTGCGCTGCATCTTCTGCAATGATCCAATCTTGCCGAAATCGAACAGGACAAGTTATGACGGTATTGTTTTGGTCGAGAATGCAACAAACACCCAGTGGTGAGCTAGCTTTATCTTTAGTGCAATTGGGCACCCGGTTGTTGAAGGGACAAAGTCTTAGCTTTCGATAGCGAATCGCTTCCGCAGATTGATTGTCTGCGGGAAAACCGAAAATTTCCCCAAGCGGCTGTTTGGTCATCTAAAGTACTTCAAGCTTAATCAAGGATTTGCGATCATTTTCCAATATGTATCTCAATGCAGCAGTGTATCAGCGTTACCTAGACCGTGGCAAACGCTGGGTGAAGAAGTTCGAGCATTTCAAGAGTGGATATTGCAACCCCAATAGACGACAGTTTTGACGGGCTTGAGAGATTTTGGCGTTAGACAATATGCCCAAGAGATATCACGTCACCAAGAAAGTCATCTAACGTCCCTTAGTGGGATCTTACGGTAGGGAAAGTGAAAAATAGGACCGGCAGGATTCGAACCTGCAACCAAGGGATTATGAGTCCCCTGCTCTAACCGTTGAGCTACGGTCCCGTGTGAGTGGCTCAAGAGGACAGGTTGTAAAGAACAAACTGTCGTGCGAACTACCCGAAAAATCGGGTGTTCCATGAAGAGACTTAAGCGTAACCGCGAGGGTTCAGTTGTGGAAGGGTTGAATCGAATTCCACCCCCAAAAAACACCCCCACGGCTAGCCCCCTTCAACTCAATGCAACAGGTGGTGGCGATCCTTCAGAAAAGAGCTAGCTCCATAGGGTCGAAACCAACGATTTAGTGAAAAAAACAACGAAAATAGCCTTCTCCCGCAAGCCACTTTCGTTTGCGTCTCCCACACCATTGCGACCTTTCAGGAAACTCAACGCTATCAATACACTGCCCCCAGCCTGCATTTTTTACTAAATGGAAAAACAAAATTTGACAGTCAGAATAACCGTGCTAGACTGCCCGCACTTGTCACCTTTTCGTTTGCCTCAGATGGACCTTACTGAGGCCAAATCGTGATGTGGGTTGGTCGAACTGGCTTGATCTAAAAGATTCGTTCACCCAACCTCCCACCATCACGAAATCACATGCCTGCAGGGATTTGCGGCGTGAGTTGCGTCAATTATTGACTCACTTTCTTTTTTCATTCGTGGAGAATACTACGTCTATGCGCACAGAAAAGAATCGCCGCTCTCGTCACTCCGCTCAACTTAAACAACGCTCCAAACGGAACCTGCGTGTTGAACATCTCGAACTACGCGAATTGCTCGCAGCCGATTTCGCTGCCCGCGAACTACTCATTCAATACGCCCCAGGCTATGAACCTGTAGCTACCGCCCAATCCTCGTACTCTGTGCGCGAAACCATTCACACCAATGCCATGAAAGAAATGGATTTCGGTGTGATGCAAGTCGTAGAACTCCCCGATAACACCGATGTGATCGCCGCTGCTCGACACTACAGTCAACAACCTGGCGTTCTTTACGCTGAACCGAACTGGAAACTCACGAACAACGCAATCAGCAACGACCCTCAATATACCGGCGGTGCTTTGTGGGGTATGGAAAGCGATGACTCGCCTGTGAACATTGGTCCGGCCAACACAACTTCTCTGTTTGGATCACAAGCAGAAGAAGCTTGGAATGCAGGCTACACCGGCAGCAGCAACATCGTTGTCGGTATCATCGATGAAGGCATCGACATCAATCACCCTGACCTTGCCTCGAACATCTGGGTAAACCCCTATGAAATCGCTGGCAACAACGTTGACGATGATGGCAACGGCTACGTCGATGACACCAACGGTTGGGATTTTTATTACGATGACAACACCGTATACGATGCTGGCGAAGATGCCCACGGCACTCACGTCGCTGGTACCATCGGTGGCGTAGGAGGTAACGGTATCGGCGTTGCCGGTATGAACTGGGAAGTCACGATGATTTCCACCAAGTTCCTCGGCCCAGGTGGCGGCTACACGTCAGATGCTGTGCGAGCTGTCGACTATCTTACTGACCTCAAGACTCGACATGGCATCAATATCGTTGCCAGCAATAACTCGTGGGGTGGCGGTGGCTACTCACAAGCATTGCATGATGCGATCCTGCGTCACGCCAAAGCCGACATCCTATTCGTCGCGGCCGCTGGTAACAGCACCTCGAACAACGATACCACTGGAAACTATCCGTCCAATTACACAACCTTAAGTGGTACGGTGAATGAAGCCGCTGCCAGCTACGAAGGCGTTATCGCTGTTGCGTCGATTACCAGCACTGGAGCTATATCAAGTTTCTCCAGCTACGGTGCGACCACCGTCGATATCGGTGCTCCAGGTTCCGGCATCATTTCAACGACACCCAATAATACGTATTCGAACTACAGCGGCACCTCGATGGCAACGCCGCACGTAACAGGTGCGGTTGCGCTGTATGCTTCGAAGTATCCGAGCGCTTCAGCAGAACAAATTCGAAATGCCATTTTGTCGACAGCGACACCCACGACCTCGCTGACCGGCAAAACGGTGACCGGCGGTCGGCTCAATATCGCAGCCGCTCTTGACTACAACAACACGCCGACACCTTCCTTCACCATTAGCGACAGCTCTGTTTCAGAAGGCAACAGCGGTACGAAAACGGCGAGCTTTACAGTCACGCTCTCGGCAGCTTCAGCATCGACGGTTACGGTGGACTATGCAACCGCTAACGGTACCGCGACCGCTGGCAGCGACTATGTGGCAGGCAGCGGTACGTTGAGCTTCGCTCCTGGTGAACTTACCAAGACAATCAATGTGACCATCAACGGTGACACAACTTTCGAGAGCAACGAAACGTACTTTGTCAACTTGAGCAACCCCAGTGGAGCCACGCTCAATGACAGCCAAGGATCGGGTACCATCACCAACGATGATACCAGTCCGGTCGGTGTCAGCATCAACGACGTCTCAATCACCGAAGGAAATCGTAATACGAAGAACATGCAGTTTACGATTACCCTCTCCAACGCATTGAGCACGGCAGTCACCGTAAACTACGCAACCGCCAATGGCTCTGCTATTGCAGGTAGCGACTACAACGCCACTTCTGGTAGCGTGCGAATTCGCGCTGGCCGAACCAGCGCCACAGTGAGTGTCGCCATTCGCGGCGATCGAACCGTTGAAGCCAACGAGAACTTCTTTGTGAACCTCACCAGCGTCACCGGAACCAACATCATCGATGGCCAAGGGATCGGTACCATCATCAACGATGACGGTACCTCAGGGAACGGCATCATGACCGGCTTCTCGTGGCTACAAGAAGTGTGGAGCGATGTAGCAGTTGGCATCAGCAACTCGAATATTCCTGTTGCCGACACCATTGTGCAAAGCGTCGATAACTTCTTTGCCAAACTTTCGCCAACACAACCCGCAGGCTCCACAACTGCGACCGCCAGCACCACGCAAGCCGCGACCGGCACCGTGCGACTGGCAAGCTCCACATCGAGCAACGCGCCCACTTGCACCGACCAGTCCGTCGACATGGCGTTGCAACAATGGCTCCGCAACTCGTTCGATTGGCTGTGAGAACAGGCTGGAGGAATGAGACTTGAGACTGGAGGCTTGCGACTGGGGAGACTATTCTTCGGTGGCAGGCCTTTTTTAGTGGTTCAGTTTTCAGTGATTCAGTGATTCAGTGATTCAGTGGTTCAGCTTTCAAGGTCCTCCTCAAGCCTCATACCTCACCCCTCAAGCCTGCTCCGGTAGGCGCCGGGGGGCATGCCGAAGTTTTTGCGAAATACAACGCTCAAATATTCAGGGTGCTCAAAACCTGTTTGCGTGGCGATCTTGTCGAGCGGCAACTCCGTCTCGCGCAACAATACTTTCACGCGATCTAACCGCTGCTGCAATATCGCTTGATGCGGTGTCTTGCCAACAATTTTCAGAAAGCGATTTTCCAAGACGCGGCGCGACATGGGAATATCGCGCAGAATGTCTTTCACCGTGATCCCCGAACATGCGTGCGTTCGAATGTAACGCACCACCGCTGCAATCTCCCGATCTTCAATCGCCAATACATCCGTCGATTGACGTGTCGCCACTCCCAGCGGCTCAATAAAGTGCCCTTCCGCAGGAATTTTTTTACCATCCATCGCTTGTCGCAACAGATCGGCCGCTAGATAACCAGTTCGCCGCGCATCGGGAATCACACTCGACAACGGTGGATCACACAAATTGCACAACAACTCATCGTTATCAACTCCAATCACAGCCACCTCATCCGGCACTGCAATGCCAAGTTGTCGACAGCTATCCAATACTTGCTGGGCTTTCATGTCATAACAGGCCATGATGCCAATCGGCTTAGGCAACTGGCATAACCAATGAACCATACGATCCATTTGTTCTTGCCAGCGATAACCTTGCTGACCACGCGTCGCATTTTCAAACTGATAACATTTCGCGCCGCGCGCATGCACCTCTTGCAGGAAAATGTCACCGCGCCAACGACTCCAATTGAAACCGATCTCTCCGCAATACGCCAAATTGCGAAAGCCGCGCTGCAAAAGATGATCCGCGGCGAGCCGTGCAATCGCTCCATCGTCCGTCTCAACCCACGGTAAATCGGGAAGAGGGCGAGCAGCACTCACATCGATGACGGGAATCTTGAGCTTCGACAGCGCAGCGGCAATTTGCGGTGTCTCAATTCGAGCGATCACTCCATCCCCATGCCAATTGGTGAGCCACCTGGGAGCTTCCGCGGACCGCTGCTGCTCAGGAAGGTAAATCGACCAGCCAGGAAACTCGTGCAGATAGTCGGTAATCCCTTCAACCAACCCTCGTGCGTAGGCATTCGACGTTTCCACGAGCAGAGCTACCGACTTGCGAGCCATCGTTAAAAACCTCAGAGGTTTTGGTCATTCGGCTGAAAACACCGCAGTTAAAGCTAATCGATCGCCCTCCCCGCAGCACCACCCCTGCAGGGGATTTTTGGTAAAAAATCTAATATTGAATGCGCTTTTTCTCAGTGTCAACGCTCGCGCCAGAATCCATACTAAGGACGTTGAAATACTTATCGTTTCCATCCTCTCCCTCCCAAGAAACGGATCCTGCCATGTCGGTGAAGCCTGTCAGAGTCGCGATGATCGGCCTCGGTTTTGGTGCTGAGTTCATTCCCATTTATCAAGCTCATCCTCATGCGGAAGTGGTCGCCATTTGCCGCCGCAATGAAGCAGAGATGAATGAAGTTGGCGATCGGTTCGGAATTGCCAAGCGGTACACCAAGTACGCAGATGTCTTGAGTGACCCTGACATCGATTTCGTTCACATCAATTCGCCGATTCCCGATCATGCTTGGATGAGTCTCGAAGCTTTGCAGGCTGGCAAGCATGTGATGTGCACCGTGCCAATGGCGACCACCATTGAAGAGTGCCAACAGATTTGCAATATGGTCAAGAAGACCGGCTTCAAATACATGATGGCCGAGACCGTTGTCTATAGCCGCGAGTTTTTATTCCTTAAAGAGCTTTACCAAAAAGGTGAACTCGGCAAGATTCAATATCTGGCTGCCTCCCATCCACAAGATATGGACGGCTGGCCTGAGTATTGGGAACGCATGATTCCAATGCATTATGCAACACACGTTGTCAGTCCCTGCTTGGGCTTGGTCAACGGTCGTGCAGAGTATGTGTCGTGCTTTGGTAGCGGTACGGTTCGCGAAGATATTCGTCGCAAGTCGGGTAACGCATTTGCGGTTGAATCGTGCCATATCAAGATTGCGGAGAGCGATGTTGCTTGCCATATCTGGCGATTCCTTTACGACACCGCTCGTCAATATCGTGAGAGCTTTGATGTGTACGGCACCAAGCAGAGCTTTGAGTGGTCTTTGGTTGAAGGCCAACCTCACGTGATCCACACAGCAAAGAAGCCAGAGCACGAGATCCCAAGCCCAATCGAAGTTCCCGATTATGCCCACTTGTTGCCTGAACCCATTCGCAAGTTTACACGTTCTATTCAAGATGCGGATCATCTTTCGTTTATTCAAGGTGGTGGGCATGGCGGCTCACATCCTCACTTGGTCCATGAGTTCGTTTCTTCATTGATCGAAGATCGTGATCCATGGCCAAACGCAGTGACTAGCGCTAACTGGACGTGCGTTGGTTTGTGTGCCCATGAATCGGCAATGAAAGGTGGAGCGATTGTTCCATTGCCGAAGTTTACTTTGGAATAACCTCCTGCATCCTTTTACCCAAGTCCTTTGCGTTGACCGTTGGAATCGCACGATTTCAACGGTTGCCGCTCACCTTATGTTGCGGTTTTAATTAAGCTGCACTCTGTCGCGTATTACTGTCAATGACGAGTACACCCATGAACGTCGGACGATTTTTTCTGTTATTAGGTTTGTTTTTTGTTAGTTGGTGCACAGCATCACCTCAGGTGGATGCGGCTGACAAAAACCTCAAAGTCTTGTTTCTCGGCGATAAAGGACATCATCGACCTGCAGATCGTGCAGCTCAATTGATTCCCGTACTCCGATCGCGCGGAATTTCGGTTGAGTACACGGAAAGCATGGCCGTTTTGGAGCCTGAAACGCTCAATCAATACGATGCCTTGGTCATTTATGCTAACACGACCGAGATCAGCCCAGCGCAAGAAAAAGCCTTATTGGATTACGTTCGCAGTGGCCATGGCTTTGTACCGTTGCATTGCGCTTCGTATTGCTTCTTAAACTCACCAGCTTACATCGCTATGGTGGGCGCTCAATTTCAGCGTCACGGGGGACAAGAGTTTGTCACGCGCATTGCTGAGCCCGACCATCAAATCATGAAGAACTACGATGGCTTTCGTAGTTGGGATGAAACGTACATCCATACCAAGCATAATCCTCAAGGTCGTTTGGTCCTCGAGTATCGTGAACAAGGTGATCAAGCCGAAGGTCAAACCTCCGAACCTTGGACTTGGGTTCGTGAAGAAGGTAAAGGTCGCGTCTTCTATACCGCCTGGGGTCATGATGAACGCACTTGGAGTCAACCCGGTTTTCAAGCTTTAGTTGAACGCGGTATCCGTTGGTCCTGCGGCCAAGACCTCAAAGACGCTCCACCATTTTCCAATGCAGAACTGTTCCAAGCACCGGTAATGACGGAACTGTCCAAAGATGTCGAACCGTTTAAGTTTGTGGACGTTGGCAACGAAATTCCGAATTACACGCCCAGCAAACAATGGGGCGTACAGGGTAAGCCTTTGTCCTTGATGCAAGAGCCGCTATCTCCAGCCGAGGCAATCAAGCATTATGTTTATCCCAAAGGTTTCGAGTTCAAGCTGTTCGCGTCCGAACCTGAAATCGGTGGCAAGCCAATCTTCATGACATGGGATCATCGCGGTCGTTTGTGGGTTTGCGAAACCATGGATTATCCCAACGAATTGCAACCAGGCAACAAAGGTCGCGATCGCATCCGCATTTGTGAAGACACCAACGGCGATGGTGCAGCAGATAAATTCACGGTCTTTGCTGAAGACTTGAGTATCCCAACTGCCATCGCATTTTGCCGTGGTGGAGCCTTTGTACAAAACGGTACAGAAACGCTCTATCTCAAAGACACCAACGGTGACGACAAAGCTGATCTTCGCGAAGTTGTCATCCAAGGTTGGGCCATGGGCGATACCCACGGCGGCATCAGCAACTTCCAATACGGTTTGGACAACTGGTATTGGGGTATGCAAGGTTACAATGATTCGGAACCTGTCACCGCAGCTGGAAAACAAGACAATTTCCGTCAAGGTTTTTGGCGATTTGAGGCACGTGTTAACGGCGGCAAGAAGACCGAAGTTGGCCGAGTGGAATTCATGCGGTCCACCAATAATAACACTTGGGGCCTTGGCTTCAGCGAAGAAGGTTTGGTCTTCGGTTCAACAGCTAACCGTAATCCAAGCGATTTCATGCCGATACCAAACCGTTATTACGAACAAGTTCGCGGTTGGTCTCCATCTACTCTGCAAGGCATTGCAGACACTTTCTTGTTCAAACCTATCACCGAGAAAATTCGCCAAGTAGATCAACACGGTGGTTACACTGCCGCTGCAGGTCATGCATTGTATACCGCGCGAGCCTATCCAAAGAGTTGGTGGAATCGCACCGCATTTGTATGCGGACCAACGGGCCATTTGGTCGGTACCTTCGTCCTGGTTCCCGACGGAGCAGGTTATAAGTCCTACAGCCCAAACAATCTCATTGCTGCGGACGACGAATGGGCCGCGCCGATCATGGCGGAGATTGGCCCCGACGGCAGCGTGTGGATCATCGATTGGTACAACTATATCGTTCAGCACAACCCAACACCCAACGGTTTCCAAACCGGTAAGGGAAATGCGTATGAGACCAAACTCCGCGACAAGCGACATGGTCGCATCTACCGCCTGACTTATCCAAGCGCAAAGATGGAAGACACCGCTGCACCTAAACTTTCGGAAAACGATCCAGAAGGTTTAGTGAAAGCCTTAAGTCACAGCAACATGTTCTGGCGCAAACACGCACAACGTTTGCTTGTCGAACGTGGCAATAAAGATGTTGAGGCTGCTCTAGTGAAAAAGCTTTCGGACACCAGCGTTGATGGTGTCGGCCTGAATGTAGGAGTTATTCACTCGTTGTGGACATTGCATGGCTTGGGCTTAATTCAACCTAAGTCGTCGACAGCAGAAGCTGTTATCGCCACCCTAAAACATCCTTCTGCCGGTGTGCGCCGCAACGCGTTGATGGTTCTGCCAAAAGATAAAACTTCGTCAGTAGCCATACTGGATTCTGGTGTTCTGAACGACAGCAATGCCCAGGTTCGTTTAGCAGCTCTATTGGCTCTGGCAGATCAAACTTCTGACGCAGCTGCTGGTGAAGCGATTGCAAAGATGAGCCAGGATACCGCAGTCATGAATGATCGTTGGTTGGCTGATGCAGTTACCGCTGCGGCAGCAACCCATGCGATTGGATTCTTGCAATTTGTGTCGGTGTTGGAAGAAAACACACAAGCGGACTCTTTGCCGGAACGTACTCGCGGCGCAATCCGCATTGTTTCTGAACACATTGCACGTGGACGCCCAGATGCTGCGAGTGTTGAAGGCATTCTGGCTGCACTCGAAAAGGCCGATGCCCAAGTGGCTGGTGAAATGATCGCTGGCCTCAGCGCCGGCTGGCCCAATGATCATCAACCTGAACTGTCGGAAGCTCAACAAAACAAATTGTTGACTCTGCTTGAGCGCATGGCGACCGGCAATAAGGCTCAATTGGTTCAGCTTTCGCAACGCATGGGAAGCAGCGTGTTAGCGGATAAAGCCCGTGAAATTGCGGCTGAATTGGCTTCGCGTGTTGCCGATTCTGACTTGGGCGTCGAAGACCGAATCAGTGCTGCACAGCAAGCCATCGGTATTTCGCCAAACGATAGCAGCTTGGTCGATTCGTTGCTTGAGCAGATCACTCCTCAATGCCCACCAGAACTTGCTAAGGGAATTATCGAAGGACTCGCTAACAGCCGCGCCAAGGAAACGGGTTCCAAGATCGTGAACCAATACAGCATGTTAACTCCAGCGGCCCGTCAAGCAGTGATTCGCTTGCTGATGGCTCGCGCTGATTTGATCAACGATTTGATTGGTGCGGTTGAAGGTGGAAAGATTCAGCTAGCCGACCTCGGTCTCGAACAAAAGCAAGCTTTGCTCGCTCATCCGAAAGAGGAAGTTCGCAAAGCAGCTGAGATGCTGATGAAGTCCGGCGGTGGTTTGCCAAACCCAGATCGCCAACGTGTTCTGGATCAGTATCTCCCAATCACTCAGAAAAAGGGTGACTCGATGGCCGGTAAAGCGGTCTTCAAGAAGCACTGTGCTCTTTGCCATCAGATCGCAGGAGAAGGGGTTGCCATTGGTCCTGACCTCACGGGCATGGCGGTACATCCTAAGGCAGAACTGCTGATGCACATTCTCGACCCGAGCCGTAGCGTGGAAGGTAACTTCCGTACCTATACAGTACAAACCGCTGATGGTTTGGTTTTAACCGGTATGTTGGCTGGTGAGTCACGAACGAGCATCGAGTTGATCGATAGCCAAGGCAAACGTCAGACTTTGTTGCGTGAAGATATTGAACAACTCGTCGGCTCCACCAAATCGTTGATGCCTGAAGGTTTTGAGAGCCAGATGACGGAGCCAGACATGACCAACTTGCTGGAGTTTCTCACCAGCAAAGGTCGCTACGTTCCATTACCAATCGGTAAAATCGCAACGGCAGTCAGCACCAAGAATTTGTTCCATGATGGCCCTCCAGGCGCAGACCGAATGGTATTTGATGATTGGGCACCAAAGACTTTCGAAGGTGTTCCGTTCGTGCTGGTTGATCCACAAGTCGACCGCGTTCCGAACATCATTTTGCTCAATGGACCATTGGGAACACTTCCTCCGAAGATGCCGAAGCAAGTGTCGATCCCATGCAACATGCCCGTCAAGAAGTTGCACCTGCTGAGCGGTGTGAGCGGTTGGGGATTCCCTGCTATTGGATCGAAGAGCGTATCGATGATCGTTCGCTTGAAGTTAGAAGATGGCAAGGTTGAAGAACACAAACTTCTCAATGCGGTGCACTTTGCGGATTACATTCGCAAAGTCGATGTAGATGGATCGAAGCACGCATATCGAATGAAGGGTGGTCAACAACTTCGTTATTTGTCGATCGATGTAAAATCACAATCGCCTGTGACAGAAGTCGAACTAGTCAAGGGCGAAGATGAGAGCGCCCCAATTGTGATGGCCATCACCGCCGAAGGTTATGAATCCGAAAAACACTGATTCGAAAGCCTGAGCGATTGAGCGTTGGAAGCTTCGATCGCTGCGGTAGAAAACGAAAAAGGTCCGATTCGATTAAGAACCGGACCTTTTTTATTTGTACGATCTATTTTCTAGCTCGGCTAATCTCAGCGAATCGGTGTGCAATTAGCAAAAACTTGAGGCAGGTGATGGACGACCGAAGTGATAACCTTGTGCTAAAGCGAATCCGAGTTGACGGCATACTTCCGCTTCACTTTCGGTTTCAATGCCCTCAGCGAGTGGAGTAATGCCCAGGTCGAGGGTTACGCCAACCAGCGAATGCACCAGTTTTTGGCGTTCAGGCCCTGCTTGATCAATACCGCGGATCAATGACATATCGAACTTGAGATAGTCGGGGCGAGCTTCGGTCAATTCGGCTAAGCGAGTTTGACCTGCACCGAAATCATCGAAAGCTAGTTCGACTCGGAGGTCGCGCAGACGTTCTTTGAGTTCTCGCATCTGTTTCGCATCGCTGATCGCTGCTTCGTGGATTTCCAAGACCAACTGAGTTTGCGAAGTGAGTTGTCGAGCCATGATCATGGAATTCAGCAAGCCTTCGCGTTGCAATTCCAATGGATGTGTATTGACGAATACTTTCGGTGAACCGGGTAGCGTGGTTGCTTCGCGGATACCTTCCCAGCGAAGCATGCGGGACAATTCGACTTCCATATTCAAGCGGCTAGCAATGTCAAACATCGCACCGCAGCTTTCCAAACCGATCACTTTACTACGGGCCAGGACTTCGTATCCCAGCAATGAGCCATTCACCAAATCGATGATAGGCTGGAAGTGAGGAATCACCAGCCGTTGCTCCATGAAGCGATCGAATTGAACAAGGGCTAGAGCTTGATCGGATACGTTTCCTTGAACTGTGCTGGCGGCTGCGCGACGATGATTTCGACGCACGCGGAACGCGACTTCAGCGAACTGAATCAGGTCTTCTTCTTGAACCTGAACTTCGCCGACCAAGCGTTTTCCGTTCACGAAGGTCCCGTTGGTGCTTCCCAACTCTGTCAGCCACAATTCTTCATTGCGCATATCGAATCGCGCATGTTGACCAGAAACGGTTGGATGGGATAACAACAAATCACAACCTGGCTTACGACCAACGCGAACCGTGGGTGGACTGAGAGAATAATTTTGAGCGCTATCGGTTCCACTCAATGACCCACTCAACATCCAAACCACCGCATTGCTGGTAGTTAGCTGACCTCCACCAGACGGCCAAGACACGGAATCATATTCCGACGACATCGGCTGAATGGAAAGTGGAGCGACTGATGGAGCAACGGCCATGTTTCACCAATGAATATTAACGAAGCTGCGTATTTACTGTGTTGACGAGGAGAGACAAGCTACCCCTGTGGCATATTTCAGCCACCGAACCATAGTTTTCATTTAGAGAGAAGGCTTGTCCTGAGATGGATTCGCGAAACAAAATCAGCTACGAAAACAAAGAAGGTTACTGGTTGTACCGATTGTTCCATCCAGACGTGGAATGACTTCCTGCGAGATGTCTTAGTTGTTGTGAGCAGTCAGAGAGTTAGAAACAACGCAACCGGTACGTTTTGCCAAAACAATCGCTTTATTTCCATTTTTTTTCCTAGGCGCATCAAATCGTTAGCTACATTTCGTTGATGGTTTTTGCAAAGTAGCCCCATAAGTGGGAGCACGTAATGACTGCTTTTGCAAACCGAACCTTGAGAAATGAGCTTAGGATTACGGAACTATGGCAGCACAGGAAACGATGGTTTCGAGCGGCAGCAAGATTACGCCCAGCATGTTTGATGAAGCATTCTGGCCAGCGGAGCCGCGCACTATCGAAGAAACGGGCCTAACGGATTCATTGATTGAATCGTTAGTTTGCCAGGTCTTGCAACTTTCGGGCACCGCCTCGGGCCGGCGTATTGCCGAACGAGTTGGCTTACCGTTTGCGATCATCGAGCAAATGTTGGGGACACTTCGTACGCGTCAATTGGTTGTGCATGCCCGCCCAGCTGCGTTCAACGATTATTACTACAGCCTGACCGAAAATGGACGCGCCCGCGCGCAACAACTACAAAAGACATCGACTTACTCTGGTCCGGCTCCTGTTCCGTTAGCGGAATACTTGGTATCCGTCGAGGCTCAAGGCAAGAACTTTAGCCCCATTCGTCGGCCACATCTGGTCGAAGCCTTGAAAGAGATTACCTACGAAGAATCTTGGCTTGATTTCATTGGTCCAGCGATCAATAGCGGGCGCGGCATCTTCTTGTATGGCTCGCCTGGAAACGGAAAAACCACTTTAGCCAAATGCCTCACAGCGGCTCAAGGACAAAGTGTTTGGATTCCACACGCCGTCATTGATGATGGAATGATCATCAAGTTGTTTGATCAATCCGTACACCAAAAAGTGTCGAACAACAAAGATAGTGTCTTGATGGATGCATCAAGCTACGATCAACGTTGGGTCCGCATCAAACGTCCTACCGTGGTCGTAGGGGGCGAATTGACGATGGACAATCTTGAAATTCGACATGATCCTCGCAGCAATACCTGCGAAGCTCCATTGCAGATGAAGAGCAATTGCGGTTGTTTGTTGATCGACGACTTTGGTCGCCAGAGAATTGCACCATCGGAATTATTGAACCGTTGGATCGTTCCGCTGGAAAACCGCATCGACTATCTCACTCTGCCTACGGGTAAGAAAATTTGCGTACCGTTCGAACAGACCATTCTCTTCTCAACCAACTTGCAACCTGAAGCGTTGGTCGATGAAGCATTTATGCGCCGCGTACCATTTAAGATTGAAATTGGTGATCCAAGCGAAAATGAGTTCCGCACGTTGATGCGACGGTGCTGCGAAGAACTTGGATTTCAATGGCGACCACGAGCCTTTGATTATCTTGTGCACAAGCATTATCGCAGCGTTGGACGACCTTTCCGTCGATGCCATGCTCGCGATTTGATCCACCAAATCAAAGCCTTTTGTGCTTATACCGGTGGTCCACTCGAGCTACGTGAAGAGTACCTGGATCTTGCCTGTCGCAATTATTTTGGTTCGTCCACAGCAAACCTCCCGGCTGTACCACCTCAAGCAGCAGTCAACAACGCCGCTGGTCCGCAGACGGTTATGTCCCGTACCATGCCGACATCGGCCGCTAATGATGGGAACTATCAGCGTACCATGGTTGTGACGCCTACGAACCCGCCAGCCCCACCAGTCGTCAACGCATAGGATCTACTCACTCTGAGGTAAGAAGCTCACTATGACAACCACCCTTGAAATTCATCCAGATGTGGAGATCCTTCCAGGCTACCGCTTGATCCGCAAGATTGGATCGGGTGGCTATGGTGAGGTCTGGTTGTGCGATGCGCCCGGTGGTCTCAAAAAGGCCGTCAAAATTGTGTACGGCACGCTCGACGAAGAACGAGCGTCTTCCGAAATGCGATCACTGCAACGCATTCGAGAAGTGAAACACCCTTTCATTCTTTCGCTCGAACGCATCGAAGTGATCGATGGCCATTTGATGATCGTGACGGAGTTAGCTGAAAGTAGTCTGTACGATCAGTTTCAAGCGTATTGCCTTCAGGGAATGAACGGTATTCCGCGAGATCGCTTGATCGGTTACCTGCGCGATACGGCGGAAGCCTTAGACTTCCTCAGCCTCAAGCACGACTTGCAACATTTGGACGTCAAGCCAGGTAACCTTTTGTTGGTCGCCGACCGTGTCAAGTTGGCTGACTTCGGCGTGGTGAAGAGCCTATCAGAAAAGCAACATTCATGTATTGGTGGGCTCACTCCATCGTATGCTGCACCAGAAATGTTCGATGGCCGCGCTGGTCGCCATAGCGATCAATATAGTTTGGCCATCATGTATTATGAGTTGCTCACGGGTCGGTTGCCGTTTGATGGCTCATCGATGGCGCAGCTGGCCACTCAACACTTGCACCATAAGCCCAACTTAGAATTGATCCCCGATGCAGAACAAGCCATTCTGCACCGTGCCCTATCAAAGGATCCTTCGCAGCGATTTCCAAGCTGCAGCGAGTTCATTGATAAGCTCGCGCATGCAGATCAGACCTTTGGATCAAGTGAAACGACGTCTCGAACAACTAGCGATTCTGAGAATACGCCTCGAGCTTTTGCACCCAAACGTCGTTTAATTGCCCGTGGCAGCACCAATGTCGATCATAAACAATCGACGGTTCTTGTCCAGAAAAAGCCGGTCAAAAATTCCCCCGCTCTCCCCGACTCAGTGATCGGTACATGGCGACAGTCACCAAGTTTGTTCATTGGACTCGGCGGCGTCGGCTGCCAAGTTTTAGCGCAGCTTCGCTCCGTCTTTCTTGAATCGGATGCTCCTACCGATCATACGCATTGGCTTTTGATTGACACCAGCAGTGACGGCCTAAAGGCTGGCTCTGAAAATCCTGATATCGCCTTTGACGATCACGAGAAACTACTGATTCCGTTGCGGGATGCGCACTACTATCGCGAAACCAAAACAGATACCTTCGAAACGATCAGTCGACGTTGGCTCTACAATATTCCGCGGAGCCAGAACACCGGCGGCGCACGTCCTTTAGGGCAAGTTGCACTGCTCGACCATCAATCCTCCATTGCCGCTGCACTCGCTGAATCTCTCGATTATTTGTTGCAATATCAACAAACTGCCCATTCTGATGACGATGAAGGAAAAAGCAATCACTCCAGAAAATTGCGAATTTATCTGGTAACCTCGGCCCATGGTGGTACGGGTAGCGCCATTTTCTGTGACATCGGCTTCGCTCTGCGAAATCTGCTCGAAGAACTCAAGATTACTGATTATCAAATTTTGGGAATCGTCTCCGCAGCAGCATCTTCGTCAGACCCCAAAGAACTGATTCCCAGTGCTGCGTCCGTCGCATTTTTCCGTGAACTCAAACACTACTTCGACACCAACAATGAATATTACGGCTTAACTCAAAAGCCCTTTTACGGAAGCCCAGAAGCAGTCGCCGATCGTAAGCCGCCTGTCGATCAAGTGTACTGTTTCGCCAACGATAGACTTTCGTCGAGAGATGCATTGGCAGAGACTATTCATCAAATGGCTCAATTGATGATTGTCGATAGCAGTACCAATATTGGTCGTGCGCTGGACATTTCGCGCAACACTCCACCGACTGGCAAAACAAATTCTCCCACTCCCTGGCTGCGAACGATTTCGTTCCATCCATGTAGCGTCGATTTCAAAAATCGATTATCGGACATCGTGCAAAGCTGTATCGCGGACTATTGTCGCAAGTGGTTCCCGCTGGGCTTACGTTCCGACAGCAATGGCAAGAACACGATCAGTTTTGAAAAAGATCCGACTCGAACGACAGGTGTCATTTCCGAATCGGAAGAATACCTTACCGAGTTGTCGCATAATCTCGAACAACTCCTGGCCGACCTGCGACTTTCAGGTGAAGCTTGGTTACATAATTGCAGCAATTCGATTCGTGCGTTATACCCTCGCAGCCGCAATCCATTTGAAGAGCCCATTGCGCCGATTGTCGAATCATTGTTTCGAACGATGATCGATGGCTGCAGCACCCGCAGCCGCCTGAGCTCCATGCCTTGCAAGATCAACCTTGGCTTGCTGACTGGCTTGCACATTCAAGCCAAGAAGTTGGAAGAGATGTTGCGACGTTCCAAGCAACGCCATGAACAGGACTTGGATGCGTTAAAGCTTTTGGATACGGAAAATGATGCCTCCAAGAAAAAGGGCATTCAAGCCGAACAAGAAGTATCTCAGTCTCAGCTTGTCGATGTAAGTCGCAAACTGCAATTGACCATTCTGCGATACGATGCGTCGATTCGTATTCTTGAGTCTTTGATTCAAAAGCTGGAAGAGCCACTTCAGCAAGGGCGTCGACGCATGGGCAAGCTGCATCGATCTTGGTCTAGCTGGCCTAGCTTATTGCCAGAACAAGGAGCAGGCTCGCTACTTGAGGATCTGGAATCCGATGCGCTCGGTATGAAGCTGGCTCCGTTCGTTGATGAAATTCGCCGGTATGTGTACTCTGCCCTACGCAGCGTCTCCACACACGTCGTTCTCGGTGATAAAGAAGCGGAGCAAATCTCCGGTGCATCAGAAGGAGCCGCGTTGGTCAAGCTGTTGGAATTTGATCCTGATTTAGCGTTTGACTTTTCGAAGATCCTCTTCGCAATGGAAAACCTGCTCAAGAAAGATCATCCCGATTTGATCGACGGCCAATTGGAACAAATGTGGTTCCAACATCAGGTCGGACAAGCAGCGCGTCAAATCATCGATGAGAAATCAAGCAAGTTGGGCGATTGTGGTGGAATGCGTCGCTTGATCTTGGCAGCCCCCGTATCACAAAGCTGCGTATTAGCTCGCGGTAGCTGGCGCGATCAAATGGAACTACCCATCTCCATCGTGAGTGCCCCGGTTGAAGAAAAATTATTGGGTGCCGAACTCGAACAACTCGACTTACCTGAGATTTGCGTTCGCATGTGGGGGCATTCCGCCGAACTGAACTCATTGGTGGATCGCATGTACTCGCGAACCGATACCGAATGGGCTCCGTTGCCCCCCCCAGCCCCAGCCCAATAACAAGTTTAGGCTCCTCGCGTTGCTATGAACTCTGTCCGTTTTAGGCGCGCAAAGCGGGCGAATTTGTTCGAATTTTCGCATCTTTCGCCTGGCCATACCCCAGAATAGGCAACTACGGTACACCCTAGACAAAGGGACGGGTAGTTGGGATACTTATCGCATTCAGCGGCCGGGTGGCGGAATAGGCAGACGCACAGGACTTAAAATCCTGTGACCCGTTAAGGGTCGTACGGGTTCGACCCCCGTCCCGGCTACTGAATTATCTCAAAGCTGCTTTAAGCTCAGCCTGGATCTCCGCGATCTTTTCGGCGTTCAATTCGGAAGAGTCTACTTCCTGAGCATATTGAATAAGCCCGCGTAGCTTCATTTCATCCGGCACAATCAGCATCACCACTGTATCGTTCTTACCTCGAAAGACGCCTATCGACTTCATTGCTCGAGTGACTTGCGTTTTGTCGGGAATGCGAATGAGAGCTCCCGTTGAGATGGCCTCAACCTTTCGATCTTCAGCGAATTTCTTTAGATCCGAAAGCGTCTGTTCCCATGTAGCATCATCGGGTGTCGGATTGTTTTCATGACTGACCATCCAAAACGACCACTTCAAACGCGGTTCATTTTTTACGAGATCATTGAGGGAAACAACTAAGTCACGTTGCGAATCATTGATACTGCGAGTGAAGATCGCGATCTTGCATTCATCGCGTTTGTAAAGTGTCGGACAAATCTCAGATTGTTGTTCCAAGATGGGCCCCGATACAAAATGCCCCACGATGCTCATCGGAGCACGAGAACCAATCTTCAAAGGTTCATCTGCATGAGCCGTGCAGACGCAAAGCAACAATACTAGCTTCAATGTTATCAGGCGCGCCATATTTCTCTCCTTCAGAAAACGTCCAGTCTTCCGTGGAGTATATCGAAGCCCGACCTTCGCCAACAACATGAATTACGGCATTTAGTAGGTGCTGTTACATACTCGTTACATGCTTTGTATTGTCAACGAATTCGTCCCCTAGCCTCCGCTGTTGCTATGGATAAGAAGCCCAGCTGCCGTGCAACTCGTGCTCGTAATCGTAATCGGCGGGCTTTCGAATCAAACGTAGCGTAACCTAGCCTCCGCTGCGCTACGGCTACGGGTTAAACGATCCGGATCGAGTCGTGAGTGGACGGGGGCGAACACTCAGTAATCAAGGCTGGCCCCACCGTCGGCGATGATACCTTGCCCAGTGATGAAACTTGAGTCGGTGGTGGCTAAAAACAAACATATCGACCCCATCTCACGGGGACTGGCCATGCGTCCCAGCGGTTGCAGTTCGGCGATTCGCTGCAAGGCCGATTGTGGGTCTGCCAAAGAGGAGGCCCAAGCTCTCATCAAAGGTGTATCCACATTGCTTGGCAAAACGGCGTTCACCCGTACTCCAAACGGTGCGAGTTCAAGAGCCAGAGCTTTGGTGAAACTCAATTGCGCACCTTTTGTCGCTGCATAGGCACAGGAATTCTTTTGGCCCAATACGGCTGTCATAGAACTGATGTTGACGATGGTACCTTGCGTCCGCTTGATTGAATCGATCACCGCCATCGATGCAACGTAGGTGCTCACAAAATTGATTTTGAGCAAATCGACTA
This sequence comes from Planctomycetota bacterium, assembly GCA_017303505.1. Taxonomy (GTDB): domain Bacteria; phylum Planctomycetota; class Planctomycetia; order Pirellulales; family Pirellulaceae; genus JAFLCP01. The sequence goes on from JAFLCP010000001.1 coordinate 82,228, forward strand.
CTTCATCGGCATTCGTTTTCTCAATCGGTGTATCAGGTGGATGTACTCCGGCGTTGTTGATCAAGCAATCGACACGATCAAAATGATTGATGGCCAATGCCATGGTGTTGGATAGTTGAGTCAAATCGCCTACATCACACGCATAGGCCGCAGCCGAGTTGCGACGTTTGTGATTGAGACCTCCAGCTACTTCTTCAGCGCTGCGATGATCGCGATCCAGAATAATGACCTTGGCACCTTCATCGTGGAACACTTCAACGCAACCGAGTCCAATTCCTTTGGCACCGCCCGTCACAATGACCACTTTGTTTTCAAATCGCATCACATACCTCGAATATCGCAACGGAAAGACTCATTGGATGAACTACACATTATCGTAAACCCGCCTGAGCGAGCAACCACTGAAGAGCTGGCCGCATCTCATCTTCGGGTATTTCCGCCATTCGTAAGGCATGATCGGCCCCGGGAATTTCCAAGATTTTGAGCGGACCCGAATATTTTTCGGCGATTCGTCTTTGCAAGTTAGGGGGAACCACCGTATCTGCCAGCGATGTCACCAACAAGGCAGGTGTAGTGACTTGCGAGGCGATAGAGATCGTTCGCAGTGAAGGAGGAATCGAACTCGCTATAAAACTCCCACCGCTCCACAAATTCCACCAGCGATTGTAGCGTGGCATTAACTCAGGCAAAGATGGCGGATTGCAAAGAACGATTCCAGCCACTTTGCGTTGAGTGCACAAGTGAATCGACAGTGCACCTCCTAAACTTGTTCCCATCGCAAACAAGGGGACTTTCGTCCAACCTAAACTTTGCTCAACAGCGTCGACCACTAGAGGCAACAAGTCAGCAGCTAACTTAAGATTCGCTTCACCTTCGCTTTGACCATAGCCAGGGGGATTCCAGGTAAGCACGGCCGTCTTGGTTGGTAGATACTCCGCAGGAAAAGAAGTCCCCTTTTCTGCCCGACCAGTAGAACCCGGTATCTTGAGAAACCAGATATCGGGTGGTGACTCGCCGATGGATTGAGTCGAGCAGAACAACTCCTGTTTTAAACCACGCACCTCGACGACAAGCCGTTGCAAGTGCGCCGCATCAAGAGGATTGCGAGTCGGCTTCATGATCAGCCGACTCGCGAAACGAATTCTCCAAGCAGTCCACGCTCCAAAAAACTGTGCTCCAAACAATACACTTCTCCTTTGATTGAAGGTATTACATGAAACACGGAGACCGAAGACTAGTGGACACGTTGCCCTGGCTTCGCACCGCTATCAGGGCTCAAGAGATAGACTTCTGCTCCACCTTCACCAGCGGCAGCGACCATCCCTTCGCTCAATCCGAATTTCATTTGTCGAGGTTGCAAATTGGCCACGATGATGACCAATCGACCAACAAGATCTTCTGGTTTGTACGCCGCCTTAATTCCCGCAAACACAGTGCGCACTGCATCACCACCCATGGAAACGGTGAGCTTCAAAAGCTTGCGAGCTTCTGGCACTTCATCTGCAGCGATGATGCGAGCGACACGCAAATCCACTTTCACGAAATCATCGATGGTGCATGTTTCCGCAAGTGGCTCTTTTTGAAGCGGTTCACCGGAATCGTTCCACTGCGATCCAGTCGCTGGAGTTGCAGCGGCAGGTTCTGTTGTTTCAGCTGGCTTGCTTTCTTCGATCATCTTTTCAATATCCTCTTTCTTCACACGTTGCATCATGTGTGTAAACGTTGAAACTTTAGTACCCAACAGCGGTTGCTTCGCTTGATTCCAAGATGTGATGGGATCATTGAGCAACTCGCCGCATTGTTTGGCTAACTTCGGCAATACGGGGGCCAAGTAAATGGCCAGTTGCCGGAACAGATTTAAAGCGACCGTGCACACTTCCTGCAGTCGGACAGCATTATTGGGATCTTTATTGAGAACCCAAGGCTGAGCATGTTCGACATAAGGATTAGCTCGATCCGCTAGTTCCATAATGATTCGCATCGCTTTAGCATAATCGCCACCCTCGTATGCCGCAGCAATCTCAGCTCCCGCTTCGACACCTGCAGCAAACAAACCTTGGTCGTCAGGATATTGTGCACTGAGGCCCGAAGCTTGCGCGAACTTCGCCGTTCGACTGGCCAAGTTCACCACCTTACCGACCAAGTCCGCGTTGACCTTATCGACGAACTCTTCCAAATTCAAATCGAGATCATCTAATCGCGGACCAAGCTTGCTCGCATAGTAGTATCGCAAGAAAGCTGGATCTAAATGATTGAGATACGTTGCCGCTTTGACAAATGTCCCCTTACTCTTGGACATCTTCTCACCACCCACGGTGAGAAAGCCGTGAATGTGCACTTGCTTGGGCAAGTTGTAGCCTGCCGTTTTCAACATACCAGGCCAGAACAAGGTATGGAAATAGGTAATGTCTTTACCGATGAAATGATGGATCTCGGTCTCACCGTTGCGCCACCAATCATCGAGCTTTTCATTGTTGAGTTTGCACCACTGAGCGGTACTAGCAACGTATCCAATGGGAGCATCAAACCAGACGTACCAGTAATTGCCTGGGGCGTCGGGAATCTCAAAACCAAAGTAAGGAGCAGGTCGCGAAACATCCCAGTTGCGCAGCTCTTTACCCAAGAAATGTCCCTTGAGATAGTTGGCGACTTCCGTTTGAAGTGCGCCACTGGTTTGCGTCCAATGCGTCAGAAACTCTCGCAACGGCTCCAGTTGGACGAACAAATGTTTGGCGCTGCGAATCTCGGGCGTAGCTCCCGAGAGCGTACTTACTGGATCGATCAAATCGGCCGGTGTGTACGTCGCACCACACTTATCGCAATTATCTCCGTATTGATTGGGGGCTTTGCAGTTGGGGCAAGTCCCCTTCACAAAACGATCTGCCAAAAAGACTCCCGCTTGCGGATCAAACAATTGGCTGACATCTTCCTCGATGACCAATCCCGCTTGTCGCAACGAAGCCCAAATTTTATCGCAGAGCTCTTTGTTTTCAGGACAGTTTGTACTGCCGTAGTGACTGAACTCGATATCGAAATGCCGAAAATCGTTTTCGTGAGCCGTCTTGCTTTCGGCAATAATCTCTTCCTCTGTTCGCCCCTCTTGGCGAGCTCGAATCATGATCGCGGTGCCGTGCGTATCATCGGCGCAAATAAAGATGCAACGATGACCTTGAAGCTTTTGAAAACGCACCCAGATGTCGGTCTGGATGTACTCAACCAAGTGGCCAATGTGAATCGGGCCATTGGCATAAGGAAGTGCAGCGGTAACTAAAATGCGTCTTGGAGTCATGCGGCTCAAAATTGATGGGAACTGGAAAATTCGCCTGAAAGTGGCCTGAATTGTAACAAAATAGACTCGATTCGTAGGAGGTGGTTCGGCTTTGATAGCAAGCCAAACGGGCAAAATAGTCGAAAAGTTGATCTTGTAAAAATTTCAAAAACGCCGCACACTGTTTTTTCGATTGGGCAAGGATGCCTAAATGATCCTACGCAGAGTGCGACTGACTATTGGAATCCAAGGAGGGATCCCATGTTCTCTTTACCAGCTTGGCTATTGCTATCTACCTTAGTCGCTGCACCTTCCGACGTAGAGCTGGTGGTCTTTATGGCCCAGGGCTGTCCCCATTGCCAACAGCTTCGGCCTGAACTGGATGAATTGCGAACCGCCGGCTATCGGATTCAGGAAGTCGATGCCTTAGCCAACCGTTCTGTCGCTTCAGAATGGAAGGTAGAAAGCGTCCCAACACTGGTCATTTTGCGTGGGCAAAAAGAAGTGGACCGTGTCGTCGGTCGACTTACTAAGACAGACTTGCTAAAGCGACTTTCAACGGATCCAACGCCCGCTGTCAATCCATTTGCGACCCAAGCCCCCACGCGTTCCATCGGTTCCATTTCCGATACTCCCGCGGCCACCGATGATCGTTTGCGAAACCTAAATCGCGAATCGTCTGTCGTACCAGCCTCGGTCAACGTCCCCAGCCCGGCGTTCAATGGGGCGACCACCGCTTCCCTAACCCCATCTCGCCCATCCGATCCAGCTTCATTGACGACGACGGGCTTTGAACGGCTGAATTCACCTCGAGAATTTCCAAACTTGAATCAACAACCTCGCGTGGTCCCTATCGATCCCGCCCTCGCAAAACAAAAGGCGTTAGCTGCCACGGTCCGTTTGCGCATTGAATCAGAGACGATGCAATCCAATGGAACGGGTACCGTCATTTGGGCAGCAAATGGTGAAGCTCTCATCATCACTTGCGGTCATATCTTCCGCGACATGAAGAACACCGACCAATTATTTATCGACTTTTATCGAGATGGGAATTGGGTCAACGTTCCCGGCCAAGTCCTGCAGTTTTACGCCGACAAACATGACATCGGCATGGTGAAATGCGCATTGCCATTCGAAGTTGAAGCTATTGGAATCAACTATTCCGAACCTTTAGCCGTTGGCTCCACCGTCTTCAGCATCGGTTGCGATCGCGGCACTCCTCCCAACATCAAAGAAAGCCAAATCACCGCCTTAAATCGATACTTGGGCGAACCCAATATCGAAGCAGCTGGTGCTCCGGTCGATGGACGCAGTGGCGGTGGATTGTTCGATGCCAGTGGTAATCTGATCGGTGTATGCAATGCTGCCGATCATCAAGACAATGAAGGTATTTACGCAGGACAAGGCCAAATCGTTTACCAACTTCAAGCGTTGGCAATCTCCATCCCATCCGCAACTTCAACATCATCCCCTCGCTTCGCTCAACTGGAGACGACGCGCGGACAGAACGAGTGGCTTCCAGAAACTCCCGCGAAGAGCACACCTGAGACTAAGGACTCGGCCGAAGTCATCATGATTGTTCGCGATGGCAAGAATCCACCACGTGAAGTTCGTGTTGCTCAACCAACTCCTGAACTATTGAAATGGATTGAGCAACAATCGGTTGGGATGCAGCCCTAATGTAGTGCGGGCGTCCTCGCCCGCACTGTAAAAATCAGCGTCCTCGCCCGCATAGCAACAAGCAGCGTCATCGCCCGCACTGTCTTGATTTACTAATTCTCGATCGATGACGTTATTATTGCGCACGAGAGCAGGCCGAAGGCCCACTCTACATACGCCAACGCGCTTTCGAGGTCGAGTGAAGACGAGCTGAAACGATCGGGGACGATCGTGCTACGTCAGGCACAACGATCGGGGACGATCGTGCTACGAGTGGGACGATCGTTCTACATCACAGCATCCATGGATGGTCGAGGTGGATGGACGGAAGGACCGAGCACGCCTTCAATTTCATTTTCATCCAACTCTTCTTTATTCAGCAGTCCATCTTTCAAGCCTTCCAATAACTCTTTGCGATCTTCAAGAATCTGGAATGCCCTTTGATCGGCGGCATGCAAAATAGAAGCGACTTCCGCATCGATGAGCTCTTGAGTATGCTCGCTGAACTGTCGTTGCTGGTGAATCTCACGACCCAAAAATGGATCGTCGTCAGCGGTCTTATAACTCACGGGTCCCAACTTGGGACTCATACCCCAATGCGTCACCATACGTCGCGCTAAACTGGTGGCTCGTTCCAAATCGTTTTCAGCACCAACAGTGGTTTCGTTGTAGATCAACTTTTCCGCAGCTCGACCACCAAGCAAAACCACCAACTCGTCCTGCAATTCACTCTGCGACATACTCACTCGATCTTCCGATGGAAGAATCTGAGTGCTTCCCAAAGATCGACCGCGAGGAATGATCGTCACTTTGGGGACCCGCCGAGCACCTGGCAGGAACCAAGCCGCAATCGTATGACCCGCTTCATGGTAGGCCGTCTTCTCTTTCTCATCGCGTTGCAATACTTCTTCGCGTTTGGCACCGATAAGAACTTTATCTCGCGCGTATTCAAAGTCAGCCATTGAAACGCGGGTTTTGTCGTGTCTAGCTGCCCACAATGCCGCTTCATTGACGATATTGCGAATATCGGCACCAGTTAAGCCGACGGTCGCTGCCGCTAATCTTTGCAAGTCAACATCTTGATCGAGAGGTACTTCTCGGACGTGTACCTTGAAGATCTCGTAGCGGCCTTTGAGAGTTGGACGAGAAACGGTGATATGACGATCGAAACGACCTGGCCGAAGCAAGGCAGGATCCAACACGTCGGGCCGGTTGGTTGCAGCGACCACAATCACCGAATCGCTTGGCGAGAACCCATCCATCTCACTGAGAATTTGATTCAACGTTTGTTCGCGTTCGTCGTGACCACCACCCAAGCCTGCCCCGCGCTGACGTCCCACTGCATCGATTTCGTCGATGAAGATAATGGCAGGCGAATTGTCTTTTGCTGTTTGGAACAAATCGCGGACGCGACTGGCACCAACACCTACAAACATCTGAATGAACTCGCTACCCGATACCGAGTAGAACGGAACACCAGCTTCACCCGCAATGGCTCGAGCCAACAACGTCTTACCAGTACCTGGCGAACCATTGAGCAATACACCCTTCGGTACTCGTCCGCCGAGCTTTTGGAATTTTTCAGGGCTCTTCAAATAGTCCACAATTTCTTGCAAATCGGCCTTAACGCCCTCTAATCCGGCCACGTCCTTAAAGGTCGTTTGTTGATCGGATGGTTCATAGCGTTTTGCCGTTGAGCGACTGAAACTTGACAAGAATCCACCACCCACGATTTGATCGCGAGTGCGTCGGTAAATCATCCAAATGACGAAGATGACGATCAATGGTAGCGCGAACATAAAGAACATCATCAACGACTGCGTCGTATCCGTCGATTGCGCGCTGACAGTGGCACCGCTCTCTTCCAAGCGTTTATTCAATTCAATTCGGAAAGAATCACCGGGGGGCAGACTGACATAGAACTCGCGATTCAATTTCGCAGGTTCACCGTTAGCTCCTTTAGGAAGTATCTCTTCTCCCTTGGAATTCACTTCGGGTGGTGCATTAGGTTCCAATTTGAAGAAACCTGTTGCGGCAGCCGGCCCAACCGTCACCGTTTGAATGTTCTGATTCTTCAACTGCTGCAAGAAGAAGCTGTACTTGATTTCGGAGACCCGACCGGCGCGATTGTTGTAAAACAAGATGACCGCGAGCAGCGTCACAACGGTGATAATGATCCACCAATTCTGCGGTCGTCGTGTACCTACCGCGCGATCACCACCCCGGTTGCCTTCGTCCTTCGTAGGTTTGTCCATGAACGGCCTTTCTATGCCTCACCAAAGCTGTATCAATAGCCCGGATATTCTAGTCAACAATCCCAATTCTGGCGACCGACCCCCACGACTTACGCCCTATTTATCCTACACATCTCCTGCAGTATCGAAATCATCTGACAAAACCACGATAGCTGGGGATCGTTTAACCCGTAGCTGGAGCGCAGCGGAGGCTAGGTGGGCGGGAGAAAGACGCCATCCCCTGCATACGCTCTCCAAAAAGATGTGTAGCAAAATTAGAACTTGTGCCCCCAGACTGGGTCAGTTTGGGCGCTGAATCAGGCCCGCCAATCGCCTGAAATCGGAGATTCCATTTCCGTTTTACGCCAAAACACTCACATTAGTTCAGTATTCGTGTCGATTTAGCTCAGTTTGGCCTGCACATCCTGCGGAAGTGCTTTCGGTAGCGGACGCCCCGCCCCCTTAGAACTTCTCAAATCAGCCAGCGCAGTCGACTCGTCAATCCGGCGAATAAGCAAACAATGCTCCCAAGAATAGCCATCCGACAACAACCGCCACGTCCAATACCAATCAGGTTTTGCAACTCCGTCGCTGCTCGGTTTCATCGCCCCTGCACTTGGCTCGACAGGTTTCGACTGCGCGACCGCCGGTGTTGACCCAGGGGCCTGTGGCACCACCTTGGTCGTCTGCAATGTAAAGTCATCCGCCACCTTTGTCGGTTTCGATTGAGGTGTCTCGGGCGCCGTAGCGGCAACCGGCTTCTTGGTAGCGACTTGGCTCGGACTGGGAGTTGGGCTGGGACTGGGCTGCAAAGCTTCTAACTTGCCGCGCAGAGTTTTGCTCAACGTTAACTCGGGCCAAGGATCCTTGCCTTTCAACACTGCTTCCCCAACGGGTGTCACCAAAACCGTTGGACGATGGGCGGTGACTTCTTGCTGAGCGAGTATGCCAACCTGCAACAGCGCGTCCAAAACTTGCACCGCTTGAGCTTGACTCAAGACCTCCAGCAAACCGAAGCCAGCCAATCGTTCTAATCGCAACCTTTGCACCTTCGCGTTTTGCGAGCCTTGCAAGAATTGGGCGAGCAAGTTTTTCCCCAAGCGACCATGCGTGCGAGCAATCGCTTCTAACACTTTCTGCATAATCGCAGGTGGCGGCTGTGATGTCGATTCGTTCTTGGCACTCGCAGCTGAAGTCGACGCGCTTTTAGCACTCGACGAAGCTGGTCCGTTGGAATTGACTTTGGGCCAACCCACTTTGCCTTGACAACGATCGCATAGACCGCATGGCCGAGCATTCGGATCACCGAAGTATTCAATAATGCTCATCTGCCGACATACACGAGCTTGGGCGAACGCAATCACCTGTTCGAGCTTTTCGATTTCAGCATTCTTACGCTGCTGAAGTTGATGAAAATCGATCTTCAATTCTTCGAACGGGATACCGCGTTTGCGCACATGCACGGCGCGTCCACGAAAAGGTGGAACATATTCGACCGACTCCAACTTGGTTACTTCACGCAACGCTCGCAACAAACTGTCGTGGTCCATATCAGCCTGTTGCTCGAGCCAACGTGGATGAACAAACACTTGTTCGTAACGCCGATCGCCGACCGCTTTCTCAATCGCCCGCATCGCTTTGCGCTGATTTTTCGCTTCACGTGGCAAGACATCGATTAGGCTCGGTAAGTCGCTGTTGATTCGCAGCATCGCTAACCCCTGCCCTGCCTCTAGTCGCTCTAAAACACCGGTGCGACTGAGAATTTGCAGGCTCGTACCGACTGCTTCCGCCGAAATCGACAGTTGCAGCGCATCGCGGATTTCTTGCTGAGTCTGCTCGATGGGATCAACATCCTGCGCCATCACATATTCATAAACGCGGCGGACGATATCTTTGCCCGGATGTGCATTTTCGATAAAAAACTCTTGCACAAAACGATCTTGGTAACCGTACAGCAATACGCATTGTGAGAAGAGACCATCGCGTCCGGCGCGACCAGCCTCTTGATAGTAAGCTTCAAGTGTTCCCGGCATGTTGTAATGGACCACAAACCGTAAGTCGGGTTTGTCGATTCCCATTCCAAACGCATTGGTTGCGACAATGATCTCTAATTGCCCATCCATGAAGCGATCTTGAATCGCACGACGTTGTTCGGGCAACAGGCCAGCGTGATAACCACCGATCGACATCTTGAGTTCGGTGTTACAGAACTCCACGAGTTCTTCACAACGTTTTCGCGTCGCAGCGTAAATGATCCCCGAGCCTGGTCGGGTTTCCAAAAAACGTTTTAGCTCTTGCTGCTTGTCGCGTTCACTTTGACAATGCACGACACCGAAATGCAGGTTCGTACGAGCGAAGCCGTTGATGAATTCCTTCGGCCTACGGAGCCCCAACGTTTGCACGATGTCATCGCGAACACGTTGTGTCGCCGTGGCTGTTAAGGCAATCGTTTGAATGTCGCCGAGCCACTGGCGAAACTTACCGAGACGTTGATAGTCTGGACGAAAGTCATGTCCCCATTGACTGATACAATGCGCTTCGTCGATGGCCAACAGTTGAATCGGCGTCGCGCGGATCGATTCAATAAACCTCTGATTTCGCAACCGCTCGGGTGCCACATAGAGCAAGCGATATTTACCTGCGGCCACATCTTGCAAACGATATTGCTGCTCAGTGTGCGAGAGCGACGAGTTGATTAAGGTCGCGGGGATACCACGTTGATTCAGACCATCCACTTGATCTTTCATCAACGCGATCAAGGGCGAAACCACGATGGTCAAACCAGGTCGGACCACACTGGGAAGTTGGTAACAGAGACTTTTCCCACCCCCGGTTGGCATCACGCACAGACAGTCTTCCCCGGCGACAACTTGCTCGATCACTTCACGTTGACCAGGACGAAACGAAGACAAACCAAATTGGCTCAGCGCATCATCGATCCGATAATTGGCTTGCTCAGTGGTCATGATTTGTCATCCTTTCACTAATCTGGTCTCACCATCGGTTATCCCGCACCTCCGACAGTGCGCGGGAACATCGGCCCATTCGCATGGAATGGGCCATTTGACCGGGGAGACTATTCTAGCGAGAGATCGAGCGGATGACTAACCTGCCGTAGCCTCAGTTACCGTGTATTTGATGTCCGTTGTGGGAAGGGCCGCCTTCAATTCCTCGATTTTTGCAGGAGAAATCGTGGTATTCTCCAAAATCAGTGTTTTTAGGCCCTTCAGCTGAGCCAATACCGAGACACCTTCATCGGAAATAGCCGTCTTACCGAGATGCAGAAACTCGAGCGAATTCATCGATGCGACTGCTGGCAAGCAGCTATTATCGATACCTTTGACGTCATCCAAATTGAGTCGCTTCAATTTGAGACTCGCTAGTTTCTCCACTCCTTTGGACGAAATTTGTGTCCGCAAGAAATTGACATCCACCAAGGAGGGGCGTTGCGAAATGATTTCGATCGCGGCATCGTCAACCGCCGTTTCGCTCAAATCCAGCTCCGCGAGCTTTTCATACTTTTCAATAACCCGCAGCCCCTCGGATGTTACCTTCGTTCCACGGATCTTGAGCTTTACCAGATCTTTCGCTTCTGCAAATGTGGCTAATCCAGAATCTGAAATTGGAGCTAGAAACAAATCAAGTTCTTTGAGTTTTTTGAGCTCACCTAAAGAGACAACACCAGCATCGGTAACTTGACTTCTGGGCAACACCAATAACTGCAAGTCGGTAAGCGACTTAAGAAAAGCGACTCCATCATCCGTCACATTTTCTCCGTTGACCAACAAGCTCTTGAGTTTAGTAAAGGTGGCGATTGCTTCGAGCCCCGCATTGCCAATGTCAGAGCAATCGCGCAGATCGAGCACCTCAAGCTCAGTCAGGCCGCTGAGTTTTTTGACACCAGCGGCTGTCACGCCAGTGCCACGCAAACGCAATTTCTTGAGCGTGGTGATTTTCGTGAGCTCTTCTAGGTTGTCATCAGTAAACTTCGAACCCTCTAAACTGAGATCTTCCAATTTCTTGAGCGACAACAGCAAAGGGAGCGAGTCGTTATCGATCGACGATTTCGTCGCCACCGTGAGCGTCTTCAGATTGGGATGCCCAGCAATGGCAGCCATCATCGGATTATCCACTTGCTCGCCAGAGAGAATCAGAGTCTCGACAAAAGGCAAGCCATAGAGCCACCCCATTTGCTCGTGGGTCCCACCACCCGCTTTGCGAAAATCAATGAATATGACTTGTCCATTGTCGTTGGTCTTTACTTCGATATCCGGCAAGGCTTCCAGTTGATCGCGCAGATTCAAATCTTCAGTGCGTGAAAAGCGGCGAGAATCAAAACGTCCTGGCTGCGGCACACCAGCTTGAATGGTCATCGGTCGCGGGGCCATTCGAGGCATGCGGCTCTCGCGTTTGTCTTCTTGCTTTTTGCATCCGATTACCGCAATGAGCCCAATCACGACGCACATCTTCCAACGCATATACGACTGATACCTTATCTCACAAAGAAGAACAAAGTGCTTCCGCCGACCGAAACGATCCTACCCGCCATAGATCCAAAACGGACAACGTGAACGTATTGAGATTGCTGAGCCAACCATCGGATTGGAGCCGAAAACTCTTCCAAACGTTGTGGATTACTCGCGTTCCCGAACTACAAGTTTCATCACAGAGTAGCGGCTAGAAAAGTGCGAAGTCTATCCCCGCAGGCAACTTCCGGCCATTTTAGTTCCACCGAACACCTTCGTTTCGGCGGCTTGATCCGTTAAGTTGATGCGAATGGGCAATACGCTCATTTGCCTTTACCGTTCTCTCAATCCATCCAATTTCGCGCCGATTTTGGCCAGTTTTACAAATCCTCAGCCGCAACGCCCCAAACAATGGAAAACAAAGCCCCCTTAAGGATTGATGTCGCTCTGCTCCCTGACAACGCCCAGCACTTTTCGTTGGCCGGAGGCTTGGCGATTGTGATTGATACTCTCCGATTTACGACATCGGCGATCACAGCAATAGCAGCCGGGGCTCGACAAGTTCAAACTTGTACGACGGTAGCCGAAGCCTTAGCGGCGCGAAACAAGGACGCGACTGTTTGGTTGTGCGGTGAACGAGGCGGCACAAAGATTGACGGATTCGATTTGGGTAATTCGCCACTGGAGTATCAAGGCCCGCAGATCGCTGAGCGTTGTTTGTTGTTTTCTACAACCAACGGCACAGTCGCTGTTGATGTGGCTCACAAAGCTCAGAGTGCAGAGATTATTTTGGGTGCATTGGTGAATCGTTCCGCAGTGGCGCGGCATGCGGTCGATTTCCTCGAACATTTGACTCACCCTGTTTCAGCCGATCCACATCATACGCAAGCTGCGCTCACATTTGTCTGTGCGGGTACCGATGGATTGGTTGCGGGTGAAGATGTGTTAACAGCCGGTGCGATGCTGGATGCAATTCACGATCAGTTGATTGCCGTTCAGCGAGATAATAGCGGCTTAATATTCTCGGACTCAGCGTTGATCGCGCGAGCGTTGTGGAAATCGGTGAGTTCTAATTCGGCGCTGGGCAATTCGTTGGCGGAGCGAATTGTGGCGTTCTTTCATCAAGTTCGCGGTGGTGCGAAGTTAGTGGAACTCGGCTTTGGTCCCGACTTAAGTGCAGCAGCGTCGGTGGATGCGTTCGATGCGGTGCCTCGATATGAGAAAGAGGCTGGATGCGAAGTGGTAGTGTTTCGTTAGGCCAATAAGCCGTGATAACAAAATGAGAGCTTATCTCGACCTCCGTGCGTAGCTCCTACCTCGTGATCGTCCTCGTCCTCCTGCTCGCAATAGCTCTACCGCGCTCCCTCCCCCAACTCCGCTTCTTCGCTCGACGAGATCATTGTCCGTTGCCAACTGGTCGAGGAGACTTTCCAATTCGGGTCATCTTTTCGAATGAGATCTACGATGCCTGGCAAATGCGCGGCACCGTAGAGCACATAGATTTTGTCGCTTTTGTCTGCCAAGAGTTGACCAGCGACATAGCGATTGCGGTATTGCAGAATGAGCTTCTCTTGTTGGCTCCCTCGTTCGCGATGACTGAAATGATAGTTCAAAAATCCGCGAGTTAGTATACCGACGATCTTCTGTTGTTCGGGAGAAATCCCGTGCAGCCATTTCATCATGGACGACATACTTTCGGTAGCGTTTTTGGTGGCCGTCTTGGGATGTAGAGTCATATCTTCGGAGGCTGCAAACTCTGGGTCATTGGCCAGCAAGCGTTCGTATTCTTTTTTGAGTTGCAAAGCATCGACATCGGTCTCGATAACTTGTTCAGGATTCGTTTTGGAATGCTGTTCTAACAGACCAAAATAGTCGACTTGAAAGGTTAAGCCGCAGAGATCGGCCAGTTGTTTGTAATGATCATTCATTTCTCCTCCGGTTCCCATGTAAGCGGAGAGGAACTCATCGCCTTCGCCTGGTGACGGTTTAACACCTTCATACCGAATGTGATACCCGTCGGCGATGGCGCGTTCTACATCGTAGGCAACGGATTTGTAAAACACTTCCGAGCCGATGTGGATCATTCCTTGCAGCACAATGGTTCGGTCACCATTGGTCAATACAATGCGCGGGACAGTAAGCGGCTTGACGTTGACCAAAATCGCGCAACCATAGATCGGTAGCGCGATCAAAAACGCACTGGCCATCGTGACGCCCAGCGCAGTGCGAGTATACAAGCTGAAGCCCGAATAGCCTGGACGATCGCGATGCCATACTCGACGCAATGCGAAAATGGGAAGTGCAATAAAGCAGCTTACGGCAAAGATGCCGAGCACAAACCACCAAGTGCCAGCTAATAGAATGGGGAGCGATACGAGAAATAAACTGACCAGAACAAACCAGATGATGGCGATGATCCCAATCCGCAGTTGTTCAATCCAACTTATCTCTCGCGACATTCCATGATCCCTTCCTTGAATTCACTTCGGCCTATATGGTTATGGGTGCAATGCGGTCTCGACTACAAGGGACGCATCACAATGCGCGCATGAGACTGGTGACGAGCTCATCAACATTTTTCAAGATCGCTTCATCGCCAGCCGCTTCTGCTTCGGCAATGCGGCGAACGATCGCTGAGCCGACGATAACACCGTCGGCAACTGGCGCCAAAACCTTCACATGCTCAGGTTGGCTGATCCCGAAGCCGATGCAGATGGGAAGCGTGGTTCGTTGGCGTAACCAGGTTACTTGATCGAGTAAGCCTGGGGGTAACTCTTGGCGTTCGCCGGTGATACCGGTTACGGAAACGAAGTAGATAAAGCCGCTGCTGCGTTCGGCGATACGAACAGCGCGTTCGCGAGGCGTGGTGGGTGTAACCAATTGAATCAAATTGAAATCTTCACCTTTGCAGACCGCTGCAAGTTCATCGCATTCTTCCACCAATAAATCGGGAACAATAGCGCCGCACAAGCCTGCTTGTTTGGCTTCATGCACGAACTGTTTGGGACCTTTGCGAAACACGACGGCGTAACTGAGCATCGTCACCAATGGCATCTTCACGGTAGGAGCGGTCGCCTTGACCATCTCGAAGATTTGTTTCAGCTTGATGTGGCGTCCTAATGCGCGGGTATACGAAGCTTGGATCACAGGACCATCGGCAATCGGATCGCTGTAGGGGATTCCGATTTCAGCGATGGAGCAACCGAGTTGATCTAAGCGTTGCAAAAGTTTTGAGGTGCACTCTAAACTAGGATCACCGGCAGTGACGAAAGGGATAAAGGCTTTTTTCTTTTCGGCTCGTAAGCGAACAAACAAATCATCCAAAATGGTCATACGAAGTCAGTTTTTCTGTGAGCGATGTTAGGAGTAGGAGTTGAGGTCGAACTTCGCTCCAGTGCATGGAGCGAGTTGATTACGGGCGAGCAACCTATTGAAATCAATCGATGGCCGTTCCTTTGAGACGAGCGATTTCGGCGGCATCTTTATCACCACGTCCTGACAAGCAGATGACGAGATGTTGGGTGGGCGACATGGTCTTAGCGATTTCGACTGCTTTGGCAATAGCGTGACACGTTTCAAGAGCGGGCAAGATACCTTCGTTGCGAGCTAGGAGGTCGAAGGCTTGCAGTGCTTCATCATCGCGGCAATCGATATAGTCAACGCGTTTGGTATCTTTCCAATAGCTGTGTTCGGGTCCGACACCTGGATAATCGAGACCAGCGGAGATGGAGTGCACGTCGCTGGTTTGACCATCTTCATCTTGCATGACATAGCTATAGCTGCCGTGCAGCACGCCAGGGTGTCCATGGGATAGAGGCGAAGCGTGATCACCGGGTTTCGCGCCACGGCCGCCGGCTTCGACGCCGATGAGTCGCACACCTTCATCTTCGACGAAGGGATAGAACATACCGGCAGCATTGCTGCCACCGCCGACGCAGGCGACTACGGTGTCGGGAAGTTTGCCGAACGATTCGAGGCATTGCTCGCGAGCTTCACGGCCGATGACAGATTGAAAATCGCGAACCATCATGGGGAAGGGATGCGGTCCGATGACGGAGCCGATGATGTAGTGCGTGTTTTCAACGCTGCTCATCCAATCGCGCATCGCTTCGTTGACGGCGTCGCGGAGAGTTTTGGAGCCGCTGGTAACAGGTCGCACTTCAGCGCCGAGGAGACGCATACTGAAGACGTTGGGCTTTTGACGGCGTACGTCTTCGGCGCCCATGTAGACGACACAGGGGAGGCCGAAGTGAGCACAGGCGGTGGCCGTGGCGACACCATGTTGACCGGCGCCGGTTTCGGCGATGACCCGTTTTTTGCCCATGCGGAGGGTGAGGAGGGTTTGTCCGATGGTGTTATTGATTTTGTGGGCGCCGGTGTGATTGACGTCTTCGCGCTTGAGCCAGATTTGGGCGCCGCCGATGTGGGCGGAGAGTCGTTTGGCGAAGTAGAGGGGTGAGGGGCGGCCGACGAAGCGCTTTAGGAGGTCATCGAGTTCCGCTTGGAAGGCGGGATCTCTTTTAGCGGATTCGTATTCTTGAACGAGTTCATCGAGGGCGCGGGTGAGGGTTTCGGGAACATAGCGACCACCAAAGGGCCCGAATCTTCCGCGTGGATCGGGGACTTGGGCGGAGGCGTGGGGAGGGTTACCGAGTTGAGCGGAGGACATAGCGGAGATCAACTTTCACAAAAGTGGGGGGTACAAACCGGCTCGACCGGCTATAACCGATTTTCGATCCCCCCAAGCAACCGGTCAATACCATCGAAGCCCTCCCAACCCAACAACTCCCCCGAAACGGGCCACTCTCCTCTCCCGTTTGATTCCACACTGCCTTGGTTCGTTTAACCCGTACGCCGAAGGCTAGGTGCGTTGGACTCACAGTAACTCATGAGCCCATCCTTCAGCGAACTCTCCATCCCCCCTCTTCTCCTCTCCTTACTCGTCTCTCCTCTCTCGCGCAGCGCCTCCCGTATGCGGTCGGCTAGGTGCATTGGACTCAATCTCTTGTACCAACGTTTGCGATATACCGGGCCTTTTGCATGACACGGTAAGCTGTGTTTCGGCGGCAATAAGATGGTGAGTCCAACGCACCTAGTCTACGGCGGCGCTGCGCGAGAGAGGAGAGAAGAGTGAGGTGTAAGGAGAGGGGATGGGAACAATCAGGACATAGGTGGCGCCATGGGCTCAAACGCGGCGGCAAGTCCAACGCACCTAGCCTACGGCGTACGGGTTAAACGATTGCGAGGCAATTAACGTCTGGAGGACTTAAATTCCTTCTGCGGTACCTCGACAAGATACACGTGGGACATGTAAGCCTTACCAACTGAAGCGTCGTTGCTCTCGGCAATCACAACCGCATAGTAGGGGACCGGAACGGTCAACAAGGCTCGCCCAGTAAGCGTTTCAAATGCTTCTCGACAAAGGCTCACGTATTTCTCAGCAGCGACTTCACTCTCGTCGGCTGGAAATGTACTCGCCACAAAAGTCATTGCCCGCTCTACGATCGCCGATCGCGGTGCACTAATACGAAAGAAACCATCATTGGACTCTAACTTCGTAACGCCACGCGCCTCGTACGCTTGCGGACTATTTAATTGATCTATGTAAGACGAACTTCGCGGATCTACATATAAGTACATGGTGTATTTCGTGGCCCCTTCTGCCGAATACTTAACCGTATATTCTTGATCCAACTCCAAAGTAAATCGCTCTTGCCGATGCTCTAACTTAAGATCGCTCGAATGCCGCAGCTGGTCATGAAAGACCGAATCGGCGAACTCGACCACTCGGCCATTCCTGCAGACGAACACCTTATTTTCGTGAACCGTTATAGAGTCGGGGAGCGATCCTCCATACGGATCATCTTTCGGGAATATATGAAGTGGATACGAAGTGGATTGCCCCGCTTGGGCCGGCGATGGCAAATCGAAGGTATTCGATTTGGCAAACGCCAAACCTGTTTTCGTTGGGATCATGAAAACTGGCAACGTCTCTGAAACAACAAAACCCTTCTCCTTGGAAAGATCCGAATACCCAGCGCTTAAACAACCTCCAGAGGCGAAACCGCTGGTTGTCGGCCGTATATAATGCACGCCCCGAGAACCCGAACCTACGAAAAACAAACTCTCTGAAACCACATTCGCATGATACGGCAAATACGAGTGAGCCGTGATAAGTAGTTGTGGCTTTTCAAATTGCTTATCATACAAAACACCATCCCAAACCCAGTTCTCTCCAATCTTTCCGAATGTGGGAACTCTGGTCGTATAGTCAGGCCCATGAACGGGCTTCAATGCTCCGATTTCAAAGCAGTAATTCACATTGTTAGTACTGCGAACTCCAATGTACTTTCCCGCAATAACTCTCACGAGTGATGCATCGCCGTTGATAGGGGCAAATTCTCTGGCTTCCAACGCACTGGCATCAAAGCAAACCAAGCTCGAACCGTTATACGAAAATCGTTCATCTTCTCCAAATTCTCGATGAACCCTTCCCCCTAATACCGCATAAATGAAACCTTCATGCATAGCCGCGTTTGATACACGATTAACCAAAATACGATGTCGAATCAGCTCTTTTCGCTCGAGATCAAACACGCCGATAAAGGTCTGTGGTATGGCTTCGGCGAGCCTGGGAAGTTCAGGCGGAATTCCTGTTGTCGTTTGCCCCCACACCACAGCCAAGTTATTTCCCGCTGTGTCAGGCCTGATCGCTTGAATTTCAAAGCCGGCGACACCCATCGAGGGGTAAGCCACATTGAATCGATACCCCACCTCACGACTTATCCCAGATTCCGTGACACGTAATCGAAGCGTCCGAGGACCCAATTGCTCAATCGATGGTGTCCACTTTAGAATGCCGTTCTCGATCCTGGGTGTATGATCATCTTTCTCATCGCCAGCCCCTGATGAGCCGTCAAGCACCTCAACTTGAGCTGACACACTGTGCCCACTTCTGTCATTTCGTTCCACCACCAGACTATCGTCGCGATCGTCCACAGCGACAACTGCCATTACTTCATCGTCGATACGAATACGAATAGGCAGACGTCGCGTTTCAAAAAAAGTGAGTGACTGAACGAAGATCTTATTTTGCGCCGCTGTAATTGAAGCCATGAGACGCAATTGCTCGGAGCCATTATTGGCAACGTCCTGTAAGATATCAACTTCGCGAGTTCTCCCATCTTTGTCTACGGGAAAGACGTATCCTCCACCCTGATGAAGTACAGGTCGCTCTCGCCTTACGTTAAGCCTAGAACCATCAATCGCAACCACCTCCATCAGCTCATTGTCGATTCGCACCCAGCCTGCGTTCGCAATAGTTCCCACATCACCTCTGACTACAATCTCCGTATCTTCGGACTTAATTTCCCTATCCAGCACGACCATTGGCTGCTTCAGTTTGTCCAAGTCAATCAATGCCAATTGACGCTTAGGATCACCCATGTCAAGATTGCTATAGAAAGTCCGGATGACCTCCACTTCCCCTGCCTGCAACTTGATCGGCAAGGCAAGCGGAACGCCAGGGATTACTTCCCTGGGAACCTCTGCGAGAACAGCGGAGCCAATGGGCTCATTCGCCCAAAGGTCCTTATCGATGCGGGCCACGAGCAGTTTCTTGTCTCCGATAACTAACGCCACTCCACGTTTATCGTCACAAAAGGTATGCGACACATCTTTGCCGGGCAAATATCGAGTTCGTAATACTGCGCGCATCTCCCCTGTCACAGATGGCGAATTTCCGGATTCTAAGTTGGGAACATCGATAGATTCGCGAATCGTGAGATCAAGTTTAGAGGCAAAGCAGATTTTCTTTTGGGGATCAATACCGACAACGATTGGCAATTCCGAGAAGCCTGCTAAAGCATTAAAGCTGGCTATATTCACGAGATTTCCGCTTGCAGTGTCGGCGAAAAAACGGCCGTTTGAAACCCTACCGCCAATAAAGAATGTATCACTCCCTCCAGAGAAATTCTCGATCACAACATGTCTACCCGTCGGGTCACTAAAACCGAAATCTCCCTTCTCTACAAGACTTAAACACTCCCAATCAGCAATTTGGAATCCCTTGGTACTGGCGACTGCTAAGCGCTCGCCGTCTGGAGTTACCGCGATAGAATAGCATTGAAACTGAGTTACATAAGATTGCTCAGCCGTTGAAAGGTTGATTCGCCCGAGCATACCAACGGGATTGTCATTGTTAGCGTTCTTTACTAGGCTCAATACATACACAAAGGGATCGTTGGGATTCGAACTCGACACCAAAGAGACGATGCTACTCCCCTGCGTCAACTGAACTTTTGAAATTGCCTCGCCAGTGGCTGAGTCAACAACATACAAGACATCATCACTACTTCCCGTAAAGACAAACTGATTTCGAGTCGCCCCTGGTTTATAACACGCAGCTGAAGGCAGACCTTTAACGTCGTAGCGACGAACCGGAGAAATTTCCGTACCTGAAAACGAATTCAGTGAATACACTAAAAATCCGTGATCATCACTGCTGAGAAGCAACGATCCACTGTCGGGTGCATACGCAGCTCGCCACGGCAAAGCAGGCAAATCTATCTCCAGTAAGTTGCTACCCTTATTGGCTTGCGACAATTCCGTTTTAGATTTCGTGTCTGAGGGGGACGGAATTGCGATTCGCGACTTTCCCACCTCACTTCGCACATTCCGATCGGCGAACCCTCCCAGCTCACGAAGATTTCGATTCTCTGCTATTTTGCCTAAACCATCTACCGAGACAGGATCCGTAAGGGGCTCAATACGCCGATCCTCTGGACCGTCCCATGGATCAGCTCCCTTCCACACATAAGCATGTTCACCTTGAATGGGCTGTGATTCATGTCGTGCTTGATATTCGGCTTGTGGTGCAACTGGTTGAGGACCGATCGATTTTTGAAGAACGTTCTCACTAAGATCCTTCCCTATTCCGCCCAACGCCAAGAAAATCACGCCTAAGGCAACAAACCCCATCACGAAAAGAGTGAAAACGGTGGTAAAAACAATCAGAATAGGCCAAAACAGCGACTTGTTTTTGGACGAAGGTGTTGCGAATTGTTGGCCCGCATACCCTGCCTGATTCGTTCCTACAGGTGACTGCGCAGCTGGTGATGCATTTTCAACAGTAGTGGTAGTTGCAAAATCAAAAATATCCACTCCCTTGTCTGAGGGAACCGATACCAGACTGCGACAGACCGGACAAGGAGTTTGCCTACCAGCTAACGAGACCATCGCATGAAACGTATGACCGTTTTGGCAAACTACTTTAATAGACATATATCAAGCCGCTGAGAGGGAATAATGTAGGTGACTTAGGACAAGCGAAATGAACATCTTGCACGACGTTCTATTCATCTCGGCTGGAAATAACATGATAAGCAAATTGAAACATTCTAACCCAGAGAGTCTTCAGTTGCATTATCATACCTGCTAGATTCTCTTCAATGCTAGACTGCGGAAGAACATAAAACCTAGGCCGCCGCAGAACAGTTCGCAACCTCCCCCTTGGCTCATCAACCTTGAAAGCGTGAATCATGAAGCGGACAATCTTTGGTGCATGGACACTTTTGGCCTCTGTCGTTTTCGGACAAGAAAGTGGCGAGGTACCGTCCACAGATTTTACCAATGCACCTTTGATTGCCGCCCCCGCAGCCGAGTCGACTTCTGCATCGGCTGCTGAGCAGCCAAACATCGTCCTTCAACACCTAAAACTACCATTTCGACCCGAGGGCTTTGTCCTATCCGATATGGACGATGCGATATTCACTTGGGGGCAAGAGCCCAACCAAACTGTAATCAAGATGCTTCTTTTGAACACTGAAACCGGCGACATACTAGCCGAAAGCACAATCGACCAATCGATTCGTCAAGCTGCGGTGAACTCAAGCGATGTATTCATTGAAACGGTAGGTGTAGGTGACCATATCAAGCGATTGCGGCGGAGTGACTTACGAATTGTCGAAAAACTTCCCGTCACGGGCGGATTCGAGTTATATAACGACAGCCTGCTTGCTGTTCGAAACGGCGAAGAACTATACACTCTCCCTGCATTCAAGAAGATCAACTATGCGCCGGGTATCGACGTAATCCCCTCCCCTAACCACGAACGCAAAGGAAACACTTACGCTAACGGCTTTATTTGGCGAGGCATCCTGTGGAGCCATGATTT
Organism: Planctomycetota bacterium; assembly: GCA_017303505.1. Taxonomy (GTDB): domain Bacteria; phylum Planctomycetota; class Planctomycetia; order Pirellulales; family Pirellulaceae; genus JAFLCP01. The sequence goes on from JAFLCP010000001.1 coordinate 104,029, forward strand.
CAAGCCCAAGCTACTGCTTAACTCCAACGCATTTCCAAAGTTGTTCAATGATGACTCACAGCAGATCGCAACTCACTTGTGGTGCAATGGGCAGATACTGTATTCCGCTATCCCCTGCCGCAGCCGGCCCGTTCGAAGTCGCACGGCTATTCCTGTCGTATTTCACGAAGGTGGTAAGCTACTATTCTGCGATCCAACAACACTCGAAATCCTGCAATCGGTACCGATGATGGAAGGCAAACTTATAGGGCTCACGAACCATCGCGTTTTTATTGAACGCAACAGAGAAATCTATACTGTCTCTGTTCCGCAAATACCTAAGCCAAATACCTTAGAAGCGACGAAATCACCGTGGCTCCTGAATCATCAAGCACCAACTGAATTCAGCTACAAGTGCGAAGGTGCAGTCGAATACAAAATGGAAATCGCGGGGCTGTTCAACAACCAAAAAACGATTTTGCTCAGCTCGAAAACCGGAGACTTCCAAATCAACCTATATGAATGGTTACCTGAAATTTACGAAGGAACCATGAAAGATCAAAAGCGTCTCAATCTACGCCGGGAACTTGACGAGTCGAGCCATGTCTTTAAGCAGCTTATTGGTAGACTCCCCAAAGGACTTCCTCGGATGATACAAATCCGGGTCGCCGCTTATGATAAAGACTTGAAGACAAAAGTACTTAGCCACAACTGTATCGTTGAAATTCCACTGTCAAAATTTCAACTATCTAGCGTCGTCACCGCCCAAGGTACGGATCGAATCTGGCGTGACCAAAACGAAAAAACTTACACCAACCCATTCCTACGCATCCAGGACAAAAACGTACTGCTGCGCACCCAAGATCCCAAAACGCCACAATCCATTCCGATCGAAAACCTGAGTGAATTTGACCGAGCTTGGCTAGGAATCGCCGAATTCGAACCAAAGATTGAATAGGCAGTGATTCAGTTTTCAGTGATTCAGTGATTCAGTGATTCAGTGATTCAGTGATTCAGTTTTCAGGACGGTGAGTTAGCTAGTGTTGTGCTAATGGTACACTTATATGAACTTTTGGCACAACCAATCTATCGCCGAACGACTTCCTCACTGAACCACTGAAAACTGAATCACTGAACCACTAAATACTGAACCACCCCATGTCCACACCGAACAACGAAATCAAAGGGAGAGGAACCGGTGAGAACCCGAAGAATCGGTTTGAGAAGATTCAAATCGAATTGGATGCGGAGGCGTTGTACAGTGATGAAGATGAAGGCAGCAAGCGCGGTCCGAAGACAGAGTTTTTTGACGACCTAAGTGAATCGGTCATCACCGAAAACAACAGCCCCGATATTCCATATCGCTGGAGTATCAATCCCTATCGTGGCTGTGAACACGGTTGCTCTTATTGTTACGCGCGACCGTATCATGAATTCTTGGGACTCAATGCGGGTCTGGACTTTGAGCAGAAGATCATCGTAAAACGCAAAGCGCCTGAACTGGTTCGGCAATGGATTTCCAAACCGAAGTGGACCGGCGAACGACTTGCTCTCTCCGGTGTGACCGACCCTTATCAACCGGTTGAAGCCAAGTTAAAAATTACTCGCCAGATCTTAGAGATCATGCTGCAAACACAACATTGTGTCACGATGATCACCAAGAACGCTTTGATCGCACGAGACATCGACCTACTAAGTGAGCTCGCCCAAAAGTCGCTCACAGGAATTGCGATAAGCATTACGACATTGGATGCCGACCTCGCGCGAATTATGGAACCGCGCACATCATCACCCGCAGCTCGCTTTCGCACGGCTCGCGAACTGAGTGCGGCAGGCATTCCCGTTCACGTGAATATAGCTCCCATGATTCCGGGCCTCAATGACCACGAACTACCACAGCTCATACAAACCGCAGCCGATCATGGCGCGCGATCTGTCGGCATGCAGATTGTTCGCTTACCCGGAGCTGTTGCAGACATATTTGCAAATTGGCTAGAACAGCATTACTCGACCCAAAAAGAGAAGATCCTCAATCGTATTCGGGCCACACGTGAAGGGAAGCTCAACAATTCCGATTTCAAATCGCGCATGCGTGGCTCTGGCATTCTCGCTGAGAGCATCATTCAAACCTTCAAGATTTGGAGCAAACGCTGCAAGCTCGACGGTGGCATGCCCAAATTGGACGAATCAAAGTTCATTCCGCCATCAGGCCAATTACGATTGTTTTGAGATGCGCGGTGCCTTACGCGGTCGGATTATTCGCTTGCATAATGCATGGCTTCGGTGATAATGTTGCTATCTGACCATCGATTTCCTTATGACCGCTGCACACACCCAACGTGCAGCCCCCAATGACAAACCCAAGGACTTCTAAGACACGCCGACGCATTGCGTGGGAAGCAGCATGTTTGCTTCTCTATCGCCGGGAACAAGAAATTTATCGAGCTAAACTTGTGGCAGGAAAACGCATCTGCGGCGGCTGGGTTCCACGCCGAGAACTTCCCACCAATCAAGAAGTTCTCGATGAACTCGCTCGCATCTCAGAACCAGGTGCCTGCCTTAACGAACCGAACTTCGACGACGCCGAACTTAATTGGCTTGAAGCGAAAGCCAAACTATCTCCTCGGACAGAGAAAATCGTTTCCCAATCCGATACGGCCTGGTTCAGCGACTCTCTCGACCAACCCATACAAGACTCTCGTCCAGAGTGCATCGACGACTGGCAACAACTCGTCGCCCTTCTGCGACCACTCGAAAACATTCGCATGCCTCCACCTTTTTTCCAAACAGGTGATGCACTATTCCACAGCTTACAAGCATTCGAGCACGCAGCCACAATCGCACCCTACGACCAAGAGTTCCTGCTAGCCGCACTGCTGCACGAAGTGGGACGAGCCGTAGACACACGCGACCCCGTGACCGCAACGCTTGAACTACTGGCCGATGATGTCTCCGATAGAACCCTGTGGCTGATCGAAAATCTCCCCGAGGCAAACAAGATCCATCTGGGCACAATCGGCCATCGCTGCTTGAAACGCTTACGCGAAAACGAAAGCTACGAAGAACTCATCCTCCTCTCCGATTGCGATCGCCAAGCGTGTGCAAGCCAAGCCAACGTGCGGCAAGTAGAAGAAGCGATGGAGTATATTGCGGCGATCGGGGAGATGTAGATTAGTTTTCAGTGGTTCAGTTTTCAGTGATTCAGTGATTCAGTGATTCAGTGATGAAGTGATGAAGTGATGAAGTGATGAAGTGATGAAGTGATGAAGTGATGAAGTGATGAAGTGATGAAGCTAATTTGCTTTATAAGAACACACGCAGAGATTGAACTACCGTAATTTACAGACAGCCCTCTTACCGCGCAACCCCTTTTTGCAAAACTGAATCACTGAAAACTGAATCACTGAAAACTGAAAACTGAAAACTAATTCCCCGGATCCTTCAAACCCAATTGCGCGAAGCCACGCTGACGAAGTAAACAGGCATCGCAATGACCGCACGCATTACCATGCTCGTCGGGATCGTAACAACTGATCGTGTCCGAGTAATCAACACCCAACTGCAAGCCTTGCTGAATGATCTCGGCCTTCGTCCAGTGGATCAACGGAGCATGAATGCGAATCGCGCCACTGCCATCCACACCCGCTTTCGTTGCTAAGTTCGCCATCCGCTCATACGCTTCGATAAACTCGGGACGACAATCTGGATAGCCGCTATAGTCCAACGCATTAACACCAATAAAAATATCGCGAGCATCAAGTGTCTCGGCCCAAGCCAGTGCTAGCGACAGAAACACCGTGTTGCGAGCCGGGACATAAGTGACAGGTATCCCCTCGCCGATCTGCTCGGCGGAATCATGCTTGGGAACCGGCATCGAACCGGTCAAGGCTGATCCACCAAACTGTGCCAAGTTGATGTCCACAATAACATGCGCGGCAACTCCAACTTTAGCAGCCGTTCGCGCCGCTCGCTCCAATTCAAAACTATGCCGTTGGCCATAACGGAAGCTGATCGCATAAGGCTCAAACCCTTGATGCTTGGCGATTGCTAATACCGTAGTTGAATCAAGACCACCACTGAGCAACACAACGCATTTCTTGGAGGATCTACTCACCTGCCCTGCCCCTTGGAAACACTAACCGAAAAAGCCATCACCCGTCGCTTCAAACGCATTGCGATAATGCTCGATACGAACTGCTGTCTTCAGCAGCCTCTTCAAATCAATCCTCTTAGTGGAAGCATCGACAAAGAGCTTAGGATGTTGGGCAAACTGAATCGTTACCACATCAAATCGAGCGGATCGCTCCAGCCAACCGTTTTGCTTGAGGTAACCTAAGGCCCCACGCGTCAAAATCTGTTGCTTGCGATCGTCGACAGCCTCACCCGGATCATCATTGCCCGTCGTCACCAGCGACTTCACTTCCACAAACACGACCGATCCCTGATCGGCCATAATCAGATCCAGCTCGCCGCCGAGTATACGAAAGTTTTGCTCGAGCAAGCGATAGCCAAGCTGCTTTAGATGCATCAACGCTATCGCTTCGCCGATACTCCCAACGGTAATATGATCCGCTAAGGGCAACTTAGGTTCGTGAAGTGCAGCATCGGGAAGAATGGTGCGAACAGTAAGTCCCCACCAATGCGAAAGAGAGGCGACAGCGCGATTCCAAATTGAACTGGACATCGCCTGAGCCTCTCTTGAATCACTTCGGCTCCCGCTCGAAACTATACAGCCTGAAGACTAGCCGCGACGTTCTTTGAGACGAACAGCCTTACCACTTCGCTCACGCAAGAAGTAAAGCTTGGCACGACGCACAACGCTCTTGCGTTTCACTTCGATCTTGTCGATACGTGGCGAGTGGACTGGGAACTTTCGCTCCACACCTTCACCTGCAACGATGCGGCGAACAACAAACATTTCGCGAGTGCCGCTGCCACTGCGAGCGATAACAACACCAGAGAAAATCTGGATACGCTCTTTGTTGCCTTCCAAAATCTTGGTGTGCACATCCACCGTATCACCGATGTCGAATGGCTGCACATCGGCTTTGAGGCTGGACTTTTCAACTTCAGCAAGAATTTGTTGGCTCATGACAGTGATCCACGAACAGATTTATTTAAACGTTGACTAAATTCAAAATTGATAACGGAGAATGAGTTTCGTCGACATCTCCAGCCGGGTTTCCCGAGGAAATCCGCTAATAAATCGCCCAAATTACGATCTACCAGCCAGAACTTCCTCACGAAGTCCCGTAGTTTGACTTACGCTCGCGGTTTTGGAAAGCCCAATTTGACTATCGGACCGGTGTAAGCGGGAATTGAGCAACAGGCGACGGAAAAGCAGTACTTATAGGGGATATACTCCAGAGACATTGGCCGTACAGGACCTAGCCTCCGATGCGGGCTACATGCCCCTAATTTGCCCAACACATCCTTATGAGAGTGCAGCCAGGGAACTGGCGTCTATCTCTCGGTCACCTAGCCTCCGCTGCGCTCCAGCTACGGGTTAAACGATCCAAGGCAGGAGGCTTTATTCGCGCATTTCCTCGGTGCGCACGCGACTTTGCTCGGCGCGCCATTTTTCAATTTCTTCATGGTGACCGTTGAGCAGAACATCAGGAACGACATGACCGCGGTATTCGCGCGGACGGGTGTATTGCGGGTATTCAAGGCCGGAGTGGTCGAAGGAGAACGAATCCAACTGCGCGCTTTGCTCATCCCCCAAAGTTCCCGGCACGAGACGCATCGCAGCATCAATGATCGCCATGGCAGCCACTTCACCACCATTGAGCACAAAGTCCCCAAGACTTACCTGCCTGGGCTTGAGAATCTCAATGATGCGATGATCGAAGCCTTCATACCGCCCGCAAATCAATAACATTCGGGGGAGCTTCGAAAACTGCTCGACTAATGGCTGCCGAAGTCGCTCCCCTTGCGGTGATAACAGAATGATCTCAGCCGGACGTGAGTCCATTGCCAAAACCGATTCAACGCAGGTCACCACGGGCTCTACCTGCAGCAGCATCCCGGGACCGCCGCCATACGGGCGGTCATCTACCTTTTGGTGCTTACGCGTAGCCCATTGGCGCAAAGAGTGAAGACGTACTTCGATGAGGCCCTTGGAAATGGCCTTAGAAAGCAAACCTTCCCCGAGATAACCTTCGAACATCTCGGGGAATAGTGTGACAACATCGAATCGCATTAAGCCTGAACTGGCTTCTTCTTCAGCTTAGCTAAAGCGGTTGTTTGCTTATCAAGATGCGAACCGTTTTCGCCATATTTGCGAATCAAAACGGCGACCTTTTCGCTAGGTTGAGCACCAACGCCAACCCAATAAGCAACGCGATCTTTCTTCAAAACGGCGCGGGCATCGGTATCAGCGACGCTTGGGTCGTAGTAACCGAGCTCTTCCAAAACACGGCCATCGCGCATTGTTCGGCTATCGACGGCACATACACGGTAGAAAGGGCGACCCTTGCGGCCCATTCGTTTCATGCGAAGCTTAACTGCCATTTTCTATCGTACTCCGGGCAAAAATTTTCAATTAGGGTGTGTTAGTGTATTGACCACAGCGGGAAATGCTAGACCAAAATTGTCTCCAATTTACGGAGAGGGGCTATTTCCCCTTCCTTTTTAGTTTTCGGAGTTGCTTCTCCCGATCTTCTTTTTGTTTGGCCTTCTTTTTTGGAGAAAGCCGTTTTCCGGTATCCCCCTTGATCTTCATACCCCTCATAGAAGGGTCTTGGATCATCGTGTTTTGCATTTGCTGCAACATGTTCATTTTGCCCGCAAGTCCTTGCGAGGCAGACATTTGCATCAAGGGAGCGATCACACCGAATTGGCGGGTGAGCTCGTTGACCACCGAAACGGCGACCCCTGCCCCCTTGGCAATACGATTGCGACGGCTGTTGTCGATGAGCTTCGGATTCCGTCTTTCGGTGGGGGTCATCGAATCGATCACGCCAATCATCTTGCGCATTTCTCGATCGGTATCCTGACCGGCCAATAATTGGTTGATTTGGCCCATTCCGGGAAGCAAACCGAGCATTTTCTGCATCAGACCAGGTTTGGCGACTTTGAGGAGCAAATCGCGAAACTCCTGGAGGGTGAATTGGCCGGAAGCCATTTTGGCTTCTAATTTTTCCCGTTCTTTCTCATCAATAATGCGGTGGGCTTGGCGGGCAACTTCCAAAATATCGCCCATTTCGAGAATGCGGCTCGCCATACCTTCTGGGCGGAATGGCTCGAGTGCATCGAAATGTTCGCCAGTACCAATGAACTTGATCGGCACCTGGGTGACGTGCTTAACCGACAGCAACGCCCCACCACGAGCATCACCGTCCAGCTTGGTCATGATGACGCCATCGAGCTCCAGCCGCTCATTAAACGCGCCGGCACTATTGACTGCGTCTTGACCGGTCATCCCGTCAACCACCAGATAAACCTGATCTGGCTGCACTTTGGATTCGATCAAAGCGAGTTCTTGCATCAATGGTTCGTCAATTGCCAGACGACCAGCGGTGTCCAAAATAACAACGCGGGCACCTGCGGCTCGAGCCTTGGCCACCCCTTCGCGGCAAACTCGTACAGGATCATTGGAACCCAATTCGCTATAGACCGGAACGTTGAGTTGCCGGCCGATGACATGCAACTGTTCGATAGCAGCGGGACGCTGCAGGTCAGCCGCCACCAAATAAGGTTTTACCTTCTGTTCCAGCAATAATTGCGAGAGTTTTCCGCACGTCGTTGTCTTACCAGAACCCTGCAATCCGCAGAGCATAATGATGCTGACATCATTGGATTTTAGCGGAATAGAAGTATCGACTGGACCTAGCAGCTCGACTAATTCTTCATAGACGATCTTGACCAATTCTTCGTGCGGACGAAGCGACAGCAGGACTCGCTTACCCGTCGCTTTGTCGGTCACGCGGTCCATAAAATCGCGGACCACAGCATAACTTACGTCTGCAGCGAGCATGGACTGCTCGACCATTTGCAGACCTTCGCGCATGTTGCTCTCGGTCAGCTTTCCTTTGCCTCGAATGGACTTGAAAGCGGACTGTAAACCTTCTTTGAGACTCTCAAACATGTGCGGAATCCAAGGTAGCTACGAAAACGGATTAAACCCCGAATTTTAGTCGAGTGAGACGCAAAAAGTAAATTGGCAGCCGCCGGAAACTGGTCGCTCGACGACGGAATTATGCGACGCCGGGTCTTCGCGGCGGGATAAACCAGCCGATTTCCGCTCCGTCCAACACAGCCATTTCGAGCGTACCACTTACAACACCACCCATAAGAACTCGACCGAACTTCGCTCAAATCGCGTAAAGCTAGGGAACTTTCGGTACGGGTAGGGAATCGAATATCGGCAATATCGATTGTAGGGGAGTATTTCGGTTGAAGGTGAAACGAAGCCGCAGGATGGTACGGCGAAATTCATTGCAAACTGGGGCACTCCAATTACAATCCACCAATGCACCCTTATTTACCCAAATTGCCCATCCACCCCAAAATCAACAGTTTGGAGGGGTGGCAACGGGGTAAAAAGTCGTCGTTTGTTGCTCATCTGTTCCGGGGATGAAGCTGCCATCCGAAGTGGCAACGCAAGTCCTCATAATTATCCACCCAACGCAGAGGTTGGTTCATGGCCATCGGTGGTTCGGGAAAAAACGTGTTCGAATCGCGCAAACTACAACAGCGTCAACAGGTTCGTCGAAAAGCGCAAGCTCGACGTATGCTGCTAGAGTCCTTGGAAGCTCGTCAATTGATGGCCGTTGGTCCTCAATTGATCGGCATTCAGCCCAACGAAGGATCGTTGCTGGAAGATGGACAGACACGCAATGTGGCACCTAAAGAATTAGTATTGCGATTCGATGATCAAGTCGCATTGGATGCCAATACATTATCGGGCATTCAATTGGTTCGTTCGGGAGGCGATGGCTTCTTCGAACGTGCAACCGTTTCTAGCGACTTAGGGACAAACAACGGCGTAGTGCTTTCGTTCACTGCGGCAGTTGCTGGTGCATCGGGCAACGGAATTCAAATCGTTTTCTCGAGTGTGAATCGCACCGACAGTTCGGCAGCTCGCATATCGGTAAACAATCGCACCATCAGCCTTGAGTTGAACAGCAATGTCTTGCTAACCAGTACAGCGCAAGATGTTATCAACGCGATCGATAGCAGCGCTGCAGCACGACAATTGATTTCGGTCAGTCGCTTGCGTGGTTCTGCCTTCACTCCAGTTGGTACAACAGCATCAGCAGCTTCTCCATTGACGCTGGCAGGTGCCAACGCAGCTGGTGCCATTACCAATCTCAATGCGGGTACCAATCTTCAAGTTCAGTTGCTGGCTCAACAAACAGGCACTGCAGGTCGCAATGTTCGCGTACAAGTCACATCGCGCGATCGCGGTGTAGGTACAGCTGCCGGTGTTACCGTTAGCGGAACAACGGTCAGCGTTGAACTCAACAGCAACTTCTCAACACCAACCACAGCTGCTGGCTTTATCAGCGCGATCAATAGCACTCCAGCAGCCTTGGCTTTGGTTCAAGCTCGCTTGGTAAGTGGTTTAGGTACAACGGTTGTCGGCAATCGTTCGATCAATTATTCGCCGCTGTTGCTCACTGGTGGCAGTGATGTGCCAATCGTCCCAGCTTATGTTGGCTTGGGCAGCACCGATCGTGAAGTTATCGTCCGTTTCGGCGAGACATTGCCAGACGATTTGTATCGTCTTGAGATTTTGGGCAATGGTACTTCGGCTCTCCGCAACACCGATGGCCAAGCATTTAACGGTGGCATCAGCAAGTCGATTGAATTCAATTTGGATTTGGGTGCACGAATCCAATCGATCGTTCCGCAACCTGTGACTCGCGATCCTGCGACCAATTTGTTGAGCCAGGAACGCAACCGAATTGACGTCTACTTCAACGACGACGATCTCAACACCGCTTTGGCGACCAACGTCAACTTCTATCAATTGGTTTACACATCGGGCACTGGAAGCAATGCAGACGATATCGTCTTCACTCCAACCCGTGTTGAATACAACGCGACCACCGATCGAGCGAGCTTGTTCTTTGCACGCAACTTGGATCGTTTGGTTCACCCAATCACAGGTGCAGATCTTCCAATTTCTGAACTTCGTTTGCGAATTGGTTCCAACGAATCGGTTCCGGCAGCTCCAAGCACTTTGACTCCAGCTGCAGATGCTGGCGACAGTTTCTCGACATCGCTCAATGTTGGTGCAAACTGGACTCCATCTAGCACTTCATCGGCTTCTTTGGAAATTACTTCAGCGATTCAAAACACTTCGGCTTATGTTTTGGATTTCCCTGGTAGCAACACCGATCCAGGTAATCGTCAGATTCGTTTGCAATCGCACGTTGTTTCGGGTGCAGACTCGGTCGATGGCATTACAACTTACCTTTACAACTTCCAGCCAGTGCTGGGACGCGTTGATGGTACCTTGATGGTCAACGCAATCACCGAGCAACAAAAGACTCGCTCGCGTGAAGTATTGTCGATGCTCAGCCAATACTTGGGTGTGAAGTTTGTCGAATCGGACAACCTTGGTTTGACTTTGGCAGTTGGCGATTTGCGAGCCGTGAATGGATTGGCATTGAATGGTCCAAGCGGCCAATTGGGAAGTGCAGGTCCATTGCGATCCAGCGGCCAAGACGCTGCCGTTTTGGATATCCAAGACTTCGGCAATTCGCTGGAAAACGAATTCGGTGGGCAGTTCTTCCTCCGCATGATGCAAGCAGTGGGCGTATTGCTCGGTTTGGGTACTGCCGATGAATTGCCATCGTTGACGGTTCAATCGAACGTCACCCCAGCGGCTGGTACGGAAATGATTTTCCCAGGTGACCACGACATCGTGCATGGTCGCTTCTTGTACCGCCCAGACAGCACCGACGTCGACCTCTATCAATTTACGCTGCCTGTTTCAGGTCGCGTTAACATCGAAGCTTTTGCTGAGCGTTTGGTAAACAGCAGTATCTTGGATACTCAACTGCGTCTGTACCAACTTCAGAGCGATGGCAGCTACAAAGAAGTTGCCCAAAACGACGACTACTTCAGCGAAGATTCTTATTTGTCGCTTGAATTGGCAGCCGGTACTTATGTGCTTGGCGTCAGCGCCAGCGGAAATGACGATTACGATCCTTCGATTGCTGGAACAGGCTTGGGTGGAACATCGGAAGGTGATTACAAAGTTCGCATCGACTTCCGACCACCAGCAACCGCCGTCCTTCGCGACTCGACTGGCGTAGCCGTTGATGGTGACGCTGATGGTGTGCCAGGTGGTGTTCACAATTTCTGGTTCCGTCCAACGGGACCAAGCAATACTTTGTTCGTAGATAAAGCTGCACAAGCTGGCGGTAATGGCTCGTTGATTACTCCATTCCGCACTATTTCCGCTGCGATCGCTGAAGCTAACCGCTTGGGCACCGTAATCGATGCGATTCGCGTAGTGGGCAACGGTGGAGCAGACGGCAAGATCGAAACAGCTGCCGATAACTTGGCATACGAAGTTGGTTTCAACGCTTTGAACCAACCGCTTCCTGACGGCACCACCTTGGATGTGCCTAAGGATGTATCGCTCATGATCGATGCAGGTGCAGTGCTCAAACTGCGACGCGCACGAGTTGGTGTAGGTAGCACCTCGGTTGCAGTGGATCGAAGTGGATCCTCGCTGCAAGTGTTGGGTACACCGCGCATGATCAGCAGCTCTGGCGCCATCTTGGTTGATTCCGTGGGTGTGCCGGTAACCGGAAGTGTTTTCTTCACTTCGTTGCATGACAAAGAAATCGGCAAAGACACCAACGCCGATCGCTTCCCACCAGCTGTAGCGGCGGGTGATTGGGGTGGACTTGATTTCCGCAATCGAGTCGATGCGGCTGATGCAAGTCGCACCAACCTGGAACGAAATGCATTGTTCCTAAACTCAATGACCTACGCCGACATTCGATTTGGTGGTGGTCAGGTTGTCGTTGACGGCAATTCCCAAGTCATCGCTCCAGTGAATATGGTCGATGCACGTCCAACGGTCGCTTATTCGTCGATCAGCCGCAGTGCTGATGCGGCCATGAGTGCCACACCAAACTCCTTCCTTGAAAGCAATTTCCAAGATCCTCAATCGCAGATTACCGGTCTTTACAGCTCGGACGTAACTCGAGTTGGTCCAGACATCGTCGGTAACCGATTGAGCAATAACTCGATCAACGGTTTGTTTGTGAAGGTATCGACCGGTCAACAAAGTGCGGCAACAGAGAACTTGACAGTAGCCGCTCGCTTCGACGACACCGATATTGTTCACGTTTTGACAGAAAACTTGACCATTGCTGGTACAGCTGGTGGTCCAGTTTTGAACGGCACATCACCTGCAACGACGCTGATTGTTCTCGGTCCGCAGAACGGCGGCACCTTGACTGCCGGTACCTATCGATACCGATTAACCTTCGTTGATGCTTCAGGTAACGAATCATTGGTATCGGAAGAAACTCAATCCGTAACATTGAGCGGTGCTCAAGGTTCGGTAGTTTTGACCAACTTGCCAATCGTTCCAGCGGGTAGCGGTTTTGTGGCGCGTCGATTGTATCGATCCGACAATACTGGATCGGGCAATTATCAATTGGCAACCATTTTGAATGCGAACGCAACCACGTATGTTGACTTAGGTGCGACGATCGGTGGCGCCCTGCCATCCGCTACCACCAACTTGCGAGCTCGCTTAGATGCAAGCTTGAATGTCGACCCAGGCACTGTGGTTAAGTTGCAAGGTTCGCGTATCGAAGTGGGCATTGGAGCCCAGCTGACCGCTGAAGGTCGCGACGGTTATCCAGTTGTCTTCACATCCATTGACGATGTTCGCTATGGTGGTTCGGGAACATTCTCGACCATCAGCCGCACAACTCCTCGCAATGCAACCGCAGGCGATTGGGGTGGTATCGTAGCTTTGCAAACCTCCAGCCTATCTCTCGATTATGCCAACATCGCTTTCGGTGGTGGTACCACACGTATCGAAGGTGGTTTCGCGGGCTTCAATGCTGTTGAAATTCATCAAGCTGAAGCTCGAATCGCTCATTCGACAATCGAGAGCAGCGAATTGGGCACGTTGGGAACGACCGATGCAGATCGAGCTGGTCGCGGTGTTAATGACAACGCCACCATCTTTGTACGTGGTGCCCAGCCAGTCATTCTTGACAACACCATCGTGGATAGCTTGGGTGCAGCGATCAGCATCAACGTGAACTCGCTCAACTCGGACTTCGTTCGAGACAAGGGTCGTTCAACGGGTGCACTCGATTCATCCGCTCAATACTTCGATAACCAAGGTGCGTTGATTCGCGAAAACCGCTTGGGCAACAACGGCATCAACGGCTTGTTCGTTCGCGGCCAAGAGTTGACCACACAATCGGTTTGGGACGATACCGACATTGTTCACGTTCTCCAGAGCGAAATTTTGGTAACCAACGTTCATGCGTTTGGTGGATTGCGACTGGAAAGCAGTGCAACCGAAAGCTTGGTCGTCAAACTCCAAGGTGCTAACGCTGGCTTGACGGCAAGTGGCCGAGAGCTCGACATCTATGATCGTATCGGCGGTTCGGTCCAACTGGTTGGACAACCTGGATTCCCTGTGACCTTGACCTCGGCAGAAGACTGCACGGTTGGTGCTGGTTGGACGCCAGAAGGTGCTCACCAAACCGATACCCTGAACACTCGAGCTTGCGTCGCTAGCGAAACCTCAGCGAAATTTGCTGACGTGGTCGTCGTAATGGACGAGTCGGGCAGTATGTTCACCACGCAACAATTCTCGATCCAGTTGGTTGCTCAGCTGGAAGCAGCGTTGCAGGCGGCTGGCATCGGCACCAGCTCGGCAGGTGGTAACCGTTATGGTTTGACCGGATACGGCGGATTCCCTGACGATGCTCGTGCATTGCCTCTAGGTCCAAACAATCGCTTGTTCGGAACCGCAGCTGAATATGCCGCCGCCGCAGCTAACTTGACCATCTCGGGTGCTACCGAAGACGGTTATGACGGCATCAACTTTGTTGTGGACAACTATGCATTCCGTCCGCAAGCTGAGAAGTTCATCATTCTGGCAACCGACGAAGATCGTGATATCACGGACGCTTCGCTTACCTATCAATCGACCTTAGCGCGATTGCAAGCTGCAGATATTTCGCTGCAAGGTATTCTGGGTGTCTTCATCGTTGACCAGAACTTCAACACCGCGTTGGCGATCGATTCGACCGACACAGTTTATTTGGCAAACGGTTCAGGTGGATTTACAACCTCGCCGAACGGTCAAATCACGGGTGCTAGCGGTAACACCATTGTCGACTACGCCGACATGGTGTTCGCAACCGGCGGTATCGCGGGCGATATCTTCCAGATCGGCCAAGGTGGCTTGGTAACAGACAGCTTCGGCCAAGCGATGATCAGCTCCATTGTGTCTCAGGCTGGTGGTAACCCATCGCAGCCTGGTGATTGGCGAGGTGTCCGCTTGGATACCCTCAGCAACGATCGCAACGTTCAGATCGTTACCGAAAACGAATCGACCACTCTCGGTGGTGCAGGCGTCAACGGAACACCAGCAACGGCACAAAATCTGGGACGTTTGGCATCAGACGTACTTTCGGGCGACGAAAACAAACGGCTTGGATACGAAATCCATGGTGCACTTAGCGAACGCCGTGACCTCGACGTTTACAGCTTCAGCGCTAAAGCGGGCACCGAAGTTTGGTTGGATATCGACCGAACCAACAATTCGCTGGACACAGTGATCGAATTGTTGGATGCAAATGGCAATATCTTGGCTTTGTCGAACGATTCGTATACCGAAGAACTCGGCACCACTTCGCTCTATCGCAACCCATTGATGCCAGAGAACTCTGTGCACACCTTGCGAAAGAGCCCATTGCAACTCTACCCAACCAGTGCGTTGAGTGAAGCTAAAGACCTCTATAGCACCAACGTTCGCGACGCTGGTATGCGTTTGGTTCTACCTGGTCAACCAGGCAGCGAAAACGTTTATCACATCCGCGTTCGCAGCAGCAGTCTAACAGCTGGCGGAACCATCGCCGATTTGTTGACCGCTTCCAGTTTGACCGGTGGTCTCACCTATGGTCCTTACCAGTTGCAAGTTCGCTTGCGAGAAACGGACGAATTCCCTGGCTCGTCGGTCAACTATGCCGACATCCGCTTCGCCAACACTGGTATCGAAGCTATTGGCTTGCCTAAACATTCTCCACTTGTTGGCGAATTGGGTGAAGTTGAGAACAACCAAAACCCAACCACAAACAATGCTCAAAATCTTGGCAATTTGCTGCAAACGGATCGTCAAGCGATCAGCGTTGCAGGCGACTTGGCCAACGCCAGCGATGTGGACTGGTATCAGTTCTCCTTGAGCTATCAGTCGATCTCGCCAACCGGCTTGATCAACTACTTCTCCTCCGTATTCGATATCGACTACGCTGATGGTTTAGGTCGTCCGAACACCTCGATGTACATCTTCGATTCTCAAGGACGGCTTATCCTCAGCGGCCTTAACAGCAATGTGGCAGACGACCGAGGAACGGCCCAGAGCGACCTATCAGGTGGCTCGGCTGGTACTCAAGATCCATACATCGGCACGGTTGAATTGCAAGAAGGCCAATACTTCTTGGCAATCAGCAACACCAGTCGTCAGCCCAATGTTCTCAGCAACCCATTGGTTCGCTTGCAACCTGTCTCTGGCACCCGCCTGATCGCTCGCGATCATGTGGACAACCCTGCCTTGACTCCTGCAGAAGTTCCATTGGTGGATCTATTCACAACCAACACCAGCGTGGTTCCATATAGCCTCGGCGATGTGGTGATGTACGTGAGCCAAGATGTTGGCTTCCAAGTAACCAACTTGTATATGGTCAATCCATTTACGGGAACGGTTACCAATACCGTGGGTCGGTTCAACTTCGATGTTCAAGACATCGCGATGCGATTCAACGGCACGCTGCGTGGCTTCGACCTTCCATTCTCGAACGCCAACGTAGATTTCGATCCATTGGCCGACTACATCGACATTAACCCAGGCACTGCTGCTGCAACCGATGCGGGCGACTTGGATATTGAAACCTTCCGTACCGATGCAACAGGTGCCGTTCAAGACGCTAACGTTGGCTTCTTCGTTGAAGCGATCACCTTCACCGAAATCGGTGGCCAAGAACGTGGCTATGTCGTCGGCAATCGCCCTGTAACTCCTGGCCCAGCCTACTTCACGAACGTCTTGTATGAGTTCGATGAAAATAGCGGTGCAGCTTACAGTGCTCCTGGTCAAGACCGCGCAAACGCTGCCCGTGTTCAAGGTGCTGGTACCGATATTCGCGAACGTGGTTACATTGAAACCAACCCAATTGGTTTGGCCGTGTCTCGCCAAATGGTGACCTCGGAAGCCACTCGCGTTGATGCTGACGGCACAACGACAACTTTGATCGCGGATGGTCGTCGATTCCAAATTGCTACCCCAAGCGGTACCAACTTGACCTTCGAAATGAACACCGGACCAGAATTCACCATCACCTACGATCCGAACTCGGGACGTAATGTACGCGATGGTGATCGCTTTGAAGTTAACGGTCAAATCTATGAGTTCGACACCGGTCCAGTGGTCGTTGTCGGTGCAGCAACGGGTGCAGCTTTGAGTGCTGGCTCGACCGTTCGCATCGTTGACGCCTTCAACGTAGTTCGAACCTTTGAATTTACACAAACAGGCTCGGTTGCCAGCGGCAATATCCCTGTTCTCTACACCGCCGCTCAAACGCAGACACAGTTGGTAGCTTCTTTGATCGCAGCGATCAACGCTCAAACTGGATTTGCGACCAAGGCCTCGACCGTTGTCGGTGGAAATCGCATTTCGCTCACCAACACCTCTTCCAGCAACACGGCAACCGCAACCGGCACGGGAATTACCATCTCCGGTAACCCTGGCAACAGCGTTGGCTTGTCGGTACCGATCGAAGAGAACGCGACCTTAACTCAGTTCATCGACGCAATTCAACGAGCCGTTGGCAACAACGTCACGGTATCGGTGGACGGTGACCGCTTGAACTTCTCTGGTGCCAATTCGGTATTGGTTACCGATTTGGTAAACCGTGGAATTTTGACCGCCCGAACTGGCAATGCGACCGTATCTCCCGGTGCTATTGCGGTTAACTTCTTGGCGAACGATGATGCAGCTGATATTTCGGCTCGAATCGCACGAGCCATTAATGGGGCTGGGGTCGTTGGACTCTCGGCTACTGTAAGTGGTGGCGATGTGGTTGTCTCTGGTGGCAACTTTGTGAACGCGGATAACCCATTCCGCTTAGCTGGTGTTGCTCCTGGTGGTACCGTAACAGGTATTGCAGTTGTCGAAGGTGTTCTGTTCGCAGTTAGCGATCGCGGTGGTTTGTATCGTGTTGGCAACCCAGCGGGTGTCAATAACGGCAACATCGCAACCTACGTAAGCACTGCTTCTGACCTCTTGGGAATTCAGTTCTCTGGTCTCTCTTCGGGTCCAGTTCGCTTGAGCAACGGTGCCTATGCAGATGTCTTGTTCGGTACCGACTCGTTAGGTCGAATTTATGCCTTTGATACCGACGGCAACTTGTTGCCAGTCTTTGCGGGTGGTGCAACAAGTGTGTCCACCGGTTTGTTCAATCTGAACGGTGTCACGTTTGCTCCGCTCGATTACAACTTGTGGCATGAAAGCAATAACCGAGCCAACGATGCTGGACACGGTGTGCCCGCATTACCTGACGGAACCCGTAACGCTGAAGCTGGTAACACCAGCTACTACTTCGGCTTTGAATCGCCAGGTGCCAACAATGTTTCTTACACTGCGGTAAGCCAACCTGGCTTTACCAACAGTTACAACTTCGCTGGTGGTGCACAAGGCGTGTTGCTCAGCAACCCATTCGATCTTTCTGGTATCGGTGCTGACGATCAGCCAACGTTGTACTTCAACTACTTCTTGGCGACCGAAAATGCAAACTCCGACTTGAACGATTTGGATCCGATGTTGGATGCGTTCCGAGTTTATGCGGGTGGCGATGACGGTGTATGGCACCTGTTGACCACCAATAACAGCGAACGAGGAGCAGGTACATTCGACGACGAATTAGATGTTCCTGGATCGCAAGAAACCTTTGACAACACGGGTGTATGGCGACAAGCCCGAGTGAACCTCGGCAACTTTGCTGGCCAAGAAAATGTTCGCTTACGAATTGAATTCAGCACCGCCGGCAGCTTCGGTTATGGAGCTCAAGGTGGACGCGGACCTGAAATTCGATTGGTCGGTGGCGACAAGGTTCGCGATGGCCAAACCGTTACGGTTAACGGTGTTGACTTCGAAATCGAAATGGGCACCACATTGGTTATCCCAGCTGGCTCCGCTTTGAACGATGGCGACAGCATCACGATCGACGGTCAACGTTTTGTGTTTGACTTAGACGGCACTGGTGTCTCGGCTCCAGACGTTGCAGTTCCTTACACAGCCACGGAAACTTCGGATGTAATCGCACAACGCTTGTTGGCTTTGGTAGAAGCCAACTTCGCTGCGAAACCATCCATCACCGGCTTGAACTTTACTGCCGAATCGAACGATACGCTCACCACAGCAACCCGTACAACAATCACCGGTGATTCAATCACCGTATCGGGAACTGGCAACATCGGTGACAACCCATTGTTGGTGACCACACCATCTATGGATATCGACTTGGTCCGTATGCAATTGTCCTACGGTGCGACTGTAACCGTATCGGCGACTGCAACCGGTGCCTTGACCTTGAATCCAATGTTGCGAATCTTTGATTCCAGCGGTAACGAGATTGCATCGAACGACAATTTCTCTGGTGTCAACGCACAAGTCACCTTTACCGCTCCAGCGGATGGATTGTATTACATCGGCGTCAGCGGTTCGGGCAACAACTCCTACAACCCAGCCGTGTTCGGTACTGGTACCGCCAGCAGCGTTGGTGACTATCGCTTGGATATCGATGTAACGCGCTTGCTTGACGCTGAAGTTGTGGATAATCGTTTGCAACTTCTGGGAGCTGCAAACGTATCGGTAACTCCTGGTTCAGCGATTGTGGTCGAAGGTTCGATGGGCACCACTGGTTTGCCAGTGGTAATCAAGAGCAACATGACTGCAGACGAAGTTGGCCAAGCATTGCGTCAAGCGATTGCCAACGCCTTGGCGAATGGTGCAACAGGCGTGATGAACATTTACGCTGATACCATGGACATGACCGGCTTTAACGTCGGCAGTGCAGGTCCATTCGGTTTGACCAGCTTCCTCCTTGGTGACGCATTCGGTGGCTACAACACCTCGACTCAGTTCGATGGCAGCCGAAACGCTCAATTCCCTGGAGCATTGCGAGCCCAGAACAACAACTTCGAAGGTGTCTATGTGGATGACTTTATCATCGGCACCATCGAACGGGGCGAAACAGTTGTCAACGCAACTGCAGACACTTCGTTCACTGCATCCAATCCAGTCGGCAATGACATCTTGGTCGGACCATACCAATTGGAAATTCGCGGTGGTAGCTCACGAGGCTTTGAAATCTCGGCAACCACTCCTTCGTTCTTCTACACCGATGTGTACGAACCTAACCAACGAACGGCCGCAGGCACCTCCATTACCTTCAACGGTGCAATCTCTTTGGTTGATGGCTCGACCTTCAGCCTCAGCGATGGAGTTAACACAGTTGTCTTCGAATTCGAAGATGAAGTGGTTGGCAATGGCGTAACCGCTGGACGCATCCCTGTTCTTTACAACGCGATGTTCAACAGCGTCACCAACTCAAACTCTGCGGAATCCGCAGCTGTGATTGCGGCTCGCATCCGCGACTTGATCAACAGCCCATTGGTGCAAAGCTTGATCAAGGTCAAGGCGAACCTGTCGAACGGTGATTCGATCGGTGCGACCAGCGACACCATCGATTTGTTCGGAACAGTAACCGCCGTCGTGCCAACCGAAGTTGGTACCGCTGTCGTCTACACCGGCATGGGTGACACCAACCGCGAACGAGATCAAGGTCAAGTTATCATCCAGAACAGCCGCGTGGTTGATTCTTTGAACGTCGGTATCTTGATCGACACCAACGCTCGCTCGACAACAACTGGTGCAGCCAACCCTGGCACACCTCGCAACACTGTTGTTCAGAACACCCTACGTCAGATTCCTGGCGTGGTTGTGATGAATAACGAATTGGTTGCAAACCGCGCTGGTGGCATTCAAATCATTGGAGCTGTTGATTCGGCAACCACACCTGCCGCTTCGGTACCAGTCGCTCGAGTTATCAACAACACCATTATCGGTGGCTTGATCTCAGCACCTGCTACTCCAGACAGTGCAACATTCGGTGGTGAGTTCTTCGCTCAAGGTAGCGTGGCTTTCGCCGATGCGGTTGTAAGCTATGATCCAAACTTCGGTGGTGGCCCAGTTCCGTTGAACACACTTCAGACTGCAGCGAATGCATTAGGTGTTCCGAACTACACGGGAACCGGCGAACCTGTCGGCAACGATAACGTCGTCAGCTTGGGTCGCGGTGGTCGTTTGATTGTCCAGTTCACCGATAATCGCTTGACCGGATCGGGCAACAGCAACCCTGACTTGATGATTTTCGAAGTTGGTACTGCCGAGTTGGTCGCCGTGGCGGTCAGCACCGACGGTGTTAACTACACCGACGTTGGCTTCGCAAGCGGTGCATTCCCAACCATTGACTTGGATGCTTACGGCTTCAACACTTCCAGCCGAATCTCGCATGTACGTCTCACCGACGTCATTGCAGACGGATCGACATCGGGTGATTCGGTCGGTGCTGATATCGACGCTGTAGGTGCACTCAGCTCGGTTCAACTTCCAGGCTTCACCGCTGGTGGAAATGGTATCTCGATCGAAAACAACGTCGCCCCAACATTGTTGAACAACGTCTTGGTCAACAACACGAACGGCATCACGTTCACCAACACTACCGTTGGAAATACCATCATCGGTGGCACGGTTTACCAACTAAACACGACCAACGTTAATGGCTCGGCAAGCCTCGGCCAGTTCCCACTGCAGATTGGCGATTCGGTACAAGTCTTCACCGATCCTATTGGACGCAACTTCTATCCAGATCGCTATTCGCCACTGGTAGATACAGCTGTGGATTCGTTGCAAGATCGTCCGAACATGGTTGCTGTTAAGCAAGCTCTGGGTATTCCAGCTTCGGCTGTACTCGCCCCAGACTATGACCGCAACGGCCTCTTGCGAGTGAACTCGTCGTCCGGTGGTGGTATCGGCAACAACGTCTTCAAGGACCGTGGTTCGCTTGACCGAGCCGACTCGGTTCGCCCAACCGTTTCGTTGCTGAACCCACAAGATAACGATGCTGCAGGTTTGGATTCCAACCTTGAAACCACGGTTGTCGAATTAACCAATATCACCATGAACTACTTCGACATTCAGTTGAACGATGGTAGTGGTGTGGCTGAAGGCAATCGCGGCTCGAACATCGATGACAGCACCGTGACCAGCCAGTCGTTTGTGGTCTACAAAGATCGCCAACCTTTGGTTGAAGGCATCGACTATCGCTTCGGCTATGATTCCACCAACAACGTGATTCGCTTGACTCCTTTGGCTGGCGTCTGGGAATTGGATGCGGTTTACCAAATCCGCTTCCTCAACAGCTCGCAAACGATGATTCAAGCTCAAGCTGCTTCGTCCTACAGCGATGCGGCCAAGATCGAAGTTGTGGGTAGCGATGGAACATCCAAGATTTTCGAAATCGATACCGGCATGATCGTCACCATCCCAGCCACTTCAACCGGCTTGGCCAATGTGATCGACGGTGAAGTTGTGGTACTCGATGACGGTACACGTCGCTTGAACTTCGAATTCGATTCCAACAACTCGATTTCGTCAGGTAGCATCCGGGTTGCTTTCAATAGCAGCAGCACAGCAGAAAGCGTGGCTCAAACCTTGCTGAACGCCATCGCCGCTAACGGCATGACCTTCGCGACCGTTTCGCTCGGAAGCGGACGCATTCAACTGCACAGCGCTAACCCATCGTCGGCTTCGACCACTGGCTTGGTCACCTTCACCGGTGCCACCGGTGTGACACCAAACTTCGGCTTGCGAATTCCATTAGCAGGTGGTGTCCCAACGGGCTTGGATGATGGCGAAACCTTCGTCATCAGCCGCGGCAACTTGAGCGTGACCTTTGAATTGGATTACAACAATTCAGTAACGAGCGGCAACCGAGCTGTTCGCCTAGTTGTTGGCCAGTCAGCCGCAAGTGTTGGAGCTGCTTTGGTAACTGCGATCACTAACGCTGGTCTCGGCTTGACCCCAACCTACACCGGTGCAGGTCTAGTTGAACTCGGAAGCCAATCGGATATCGTCGTTAACACCACGTCAACCGATTTGACCCAAGTTGGACAAGCGGGTGTTGCCGGTTCCGTTCGCGTTCGACTCGATGCGACTTCGACCAACGACGCAGACGCAGTTGCCGCTATCCTTGCCAATGCCATCAACACTGCATCCGTAACTGGTGTCACAGCGATTGCAATCGGCGATAAAGTTTTGGTTCAAGGTGCAACCGGGGTTGTTGGCAGCAACACACTCCCTGCAAATCCAATCAAGGACCTTGCTGGTAACACATTGAGCCCGAACCAAACCACTGGCGAAACCACGTTGACCATCTTCCTTGGTCAAGGCTTCGACTATGGTGATGCTCCAGATCCAAAGTACCAGACCTTGGGTGATAACAATGGTGCTCGTCACACAGTTGTTACTGGATATAGCTTGGGTACCTTGAACAATGCAGATGCCGACGCTCGTGTTGTCGACGCTGATAACGATGACGGGGTATCGATCACTGCAGTTCCTGGTAGTGGCATTAGCGTTCCAACCGCTGGTTTCGCAACCCGCATTATCGTGACCGCTCAAGGCATCACAGCCAGCCGCCCAGGCTTGCTCAATGCTTGGATCGATTTCAACGGTAACGGCACGTTCGATACCACCGAGAAGATTTTCAACAACGTATCGTTGGTCAACGGATCCAACACCTTCAACATCACCATTCCAAGCTCCGCAGTAGCGGGTGACACTTGGGCTCGCTTCCGCTTGAGCAGCACCGGCACTGCCGATGCGTTTGGTGCGGCTATCGACGGTGAAGTTGAAGATTACAAGTTGACGATCCGAGCAAACCCATATCAAAACAGCACCAATCGCTTCGATGTGAGCGGTGATGGTTTTGTATCAGCGATCGACGCTTTGCAAGTCATCAACTTCTTGAACACCAATGGACCACGAGCCCTGCCGCTTCCAGTCGGTATGATCGCTCCGAAGTATCCAGATGTTGACGGCAACGGCTTTATCAACGCCAACGATGCTTTGGTTGTTATCAACTACCTGAACTCTCGCCCATCGGGTGAAGGTGAAGGAAGTGCTGAAGGTGAAGGTGATGTAAGCGACTTGTTCGGTCTTAGCAGCCTGATGGCAGGTGCTAGCCTGTCCGCAGCCCCTGCGACCGCGCAAGCAACTCGCAACTACACGGAACTTCGCCTGGGTGACTTCTTGCATCTGAGCGACGCCGCACCAATGGGTCCACGAGCCACTGCAAATGCATGGTGGGATGAGGCCGAGTTGGTCAGCGAAAGCTTTGTGGATCAATTGGCGGGAGCTAATGCTAGCGAATTCGCCGATAGCCATGACGAATTGTTCGCCGACCTGGAATTGGACCTATAATCCGCTCCGATTTAGGTTGAAATCAGGGAAAAATTGAGGAAGCCCCCCAGCATTTGCTTGGGGGGCTTTTTTCTTGGACTGGGCTGAAGAAACACCCAAAGGAAGTGCTTCCTGAGAGGCAAGGCCCGCTAAATTCGCTACAAACCGCAAAGTCTCAAGGTAGTTGAACGAAACTTGATCGCAAAAATTCTGCGGATTTGAGGGAACCCGATCCTCCACGTACCATCAAATAAAGGATCCTTATATTCTCGTCGTCCGGTCGGTTAAGTTCCCATGTCCCAACGGTCTCGTAAAAATCGCAGGAAGCAATCGCGTCAACCTCGATTAGAGGTCCTTGAGTCACGCCAACTTCTCGCCTCGCTCCCGTTTGGTGCCCAACCGGGTGACACGGGCGAGTTCATGTTGGGCCGTATTGCCGTTACGCCCGTAGTCCTGGAAAGCGATGGCTCCATTGACCCCAACCAATACGACTGGAGCTCTAGCCAAATCCAGGAAGTCCTCAGCAATCTTAGACAGGGCATGCAGTGGTGGGTTGATCTGCTGCATACCAAAACGACCGTCCACGAACTGGAATGGGTCATTGATGATCAATTTGCGTTAAACCCAGTGGAAACAGGTTACGAACCGATTTCCAGAGTGAGCAACGACTATCGGCTGTGGGTTCGCGAGTTCCTAACCGGCCAAGGGTACAACGCGACCGGCGGCATCGACTCCGACATGCGGTTGTTCAACGATGCCCAACGGCAGCGACTGAACACCGATTGGTCCTTCACGATTTTTATCGTCAATTCACACTTTGATTCCGACGGCAACTTTGCCACTGGCGGCTCATTCAGCCGCGCCTTTGCTTTCGCGGGTGGCCTCTATTTTGTAACACCATCTACACGTCCAGCCTCGACCTACGCGCACGAAACGGGTCACATGTTTTGGGCACGAGATGAATACGCAGGTGGTGGCAGTTACACGCAACGTCGCGGTTACTACAACACACAAAATCTCAACGCTGCTGACAATCCGACTCCAGGGTTCGTGCAACAACCGAGCATCATGACCGCCGGTGGCTTGCTGCAACAAGCTTATAACAACCTGGTAAGTGCCGACGCGACCTTGGAACAACTTGGCTGGAAGGATTCCGATAGCGACGGCATCTTCGATGTCCTTGATGTGCCAATCCAAATGCAAGGAAGTGGCTACTGGGATGCTGCCAACAACGTTTATCGGTTTATGGGATCCGCCCAAGTTGGCACACTTCAAAATCTGAACTCATCAGGTTTGCGAAACGACATAACCATCAATGAGATTTCGCGAATCGAATATCGCATCGATGGTGGTAATTGGCAAACCGTACAAACAGTTAACGCGTATACGACCAGCATCGATCTTGCGATTCCTGTTCCTGACGGATCGAGCCAAATCGAGATTCGAGCCGCTGGCGATATCGCGGGCATCGAAAGCCAAAGCTATTCCAGTCAAGTCGATCGCCCCAACATTACCAATGTCAATGGAATCAGTGGCGTTGCCTGGGTCGATGATGATCGCGATAAAGTTTGGGACGAAACCGAGTTTGGTCGCTTGGATTGGTTTGTTGATTTGGTGACGAGCCAGGGAACGCCCATCTCCCTGCAAACCGTATTTGATCCCGATAATTTTTCGGCAGGCGAACTACCCAATAACTTTAGCTCGCGTGTGGTATTTTCCACCAATGGCACCCTGACCGATGGCAGAGTTGGATTTTTCACCGATTCATCGGGAAACCTAGGGCGAACTTTCCACGGGTACAACGCTTCCACTCAATCTTGGTCGAGCGTTTGGACCGATGGAACTCAACGTCTGCAAGCCAATTTTGCGTCGCCTACGAGCCAAGTCGAAGTTGATATCGTTGGTAATGGAACTAGCTCGATAGGCCGAATTGACGCCTATAACTCAGCGGGACAACTCATTGCACGCACCACAAGTCCAGCTCTGAGCAACGGACAACGAGTGACGTTGCGAGTGGGTCGCATTCAAAACGATATTTCCTATGTGATCGTGGGTGCCCAAGGATCAGGTCGATCCATTCTCATCGATAATTTCCGCATGGGAGCCACATCTTCGGTACCCACCAACAACCAGGGACAATATCGATTCGATAATCTCCCTGCCGGTACGTACTATGTGAAAGCTCGACCTTCGAGCAACACTTACAATTCGATCACTCCTGCCAGCGGCATCCAGACTGTCACATTGGTTGCGGGAGTCCCAGCCACAAATGTTGACTTCTCTTTCGAGTACATCTCCAGCGCTTGGCAAAACCCCAACAACCGATACAACGTCGACAACAACGCAGTTGTTAACGCTATTGATGCGCTTATCATCATCAATGAACTCAATCGCGGTGGCGACCCAGACCTCTCGAAACGTGGCTTGAGTACACCTCCTTATGTCGATGTTTCGGGCGATGGTTTTTTAACTGCAATCGATGCCCTGCAAGTCATTAACTACCTCAACAACCGTGGTGGTGCGTCGGGTGAAGGGGATACATCGGGCAGCAACGGATCGTCAGGCGGATCCAGTAGCGGCTCGGGAGGCTCTGGCTCTGGTTCCAATGGCGGGTCTGGATTCAACGGTGGGTCTGGTACCGGTTCAGGGGAAGGCGAAGCTTCGCTGTTGGATAACCCCAATTCAGAAGTCCGTCGTTACGCTATTCCGAACGGTAGACTACAGGATGTAGTTCAACTAGGGCCACCATTAATGGGACCCATCTATGTTAATCCGACCCTTTACTTCTGGGACCCAAGCACCCTGGAAGAGGAGGGTATGGAACATGAAGATGACGACCATGATCACGAGCACGACCATTCGCTGATGGTCGACTTGGTAATGACCGAGTGGGACGACTTCGGGTAGCCAAAGGGGCGAGATCCGCAGGAATCGGTCACGCTAAGTTTAGGAGTTTTGCCGATTTCCCGTCGATTCTCGGGAACCAAACTTGAATCGCGCACTCTAAATCTCGCTAAGCCTTAGACACAAGCCGTTTATGTGATAAACTAGGAAATATAGGAAAAATCGAGAGTTTTTCCGGATTTCAATTTTCAGGGAAGGTCTTTTCATTGAATTGCCTTTTCTGGCCAATTAGTCTGAGTTGGTCTACGTTTTCTGTCTCGTCTACAACTGGTTTACATGATGAATATGAAGCGTCAAAACAGTCGAGCCATGGCTTCCGGTAGCTCCCGCAATGGGCTTAAGAATGCGTTCCGACGCCTTCTGCGAACCGAAAACCTGGAACGACGAGAGCTGATGGCAGTCGACGGCTTTAATCCGTATCACAATTACGACGAACCAGTCGACACGAATTACGACGGCTATATCAACGCCATTGACGCTTTGATCATCGTCAACGCCCTGAACTCCAACGGCGGTTCGAAACCTCTTGATACCAGCTCTCCGGGCACCGGCAAATTCGTGGACGTCAACAATGACGGCACTATGAACGCGATCGACGCGCTCAACGTGATCAACTTCTTGGGAGCCGAAGGCGAAGGCGACTTCATCGCCCGCATGACTCTCAGCACCACCGACATGCTCGGCAATCCTTTAACCAACTCGCCGATTCCGGTTAACTCTCGGTTCCGCTTGTTGTCGAGCGTTCAGGATTTGCGAGCGGACCCAACGGGTGTTGCCGCATTCGGTGTGAACATCTCCAATTCCAACACCAGCAGTATTCGCATGTTGGTAGGTGAAACCCAAGCGATTACATTTGCCAACGAAGTTACGTCTGGCAACTTCACCTTGACCTACAACGGACAGACAACTGGTAACATCGCATTCACCGCCACTCCCGCCCAGATGGCGACTCGTATCCAGACTGCCTTAAGTCCTATCATCGGGTCAGCGAACGTCAAAGTTACGCCAAGTCTCACGCCCCGACGATATCTTGTTAATTTCCGCAATGATTTGCTCGACATGAACATTGCCCCCATTACGGGCAATTTCGATAGCCTCAACACATCGAATCCGTCCATTCCATCGGGAACCGTAGTCGACGATTTTTATCCAGCGGACCCCACCAACGTTGAATCCGCAAAGCTCTCGATCGATTGGTTAACTCCGCCGACTTTTCCAAACTCAACTTTGACCTCGTCGGCTCTGCCGACCGAAGGGACTTTCACCAACATTGGCGCGTTCGGCGACCTTTTCACTCCCGATGCAGAACCAGCTTTGTTGAAGCCGGCATTTGCTCTCTATTTCAAAGCGATCGATATTGGCTCGTCTTCATTCACACAATCTTACGCTGATGAGACAGCAGTTCCCTTTTTGTTGTATGGCCGAGACCCTTCCCTTCTTGAAACCGAAATCAGTTTCGACAACTTGACCGTGAACGTCGTCCGAAACTTAGATGCTGTCGACGACAACGCGACCGTACAAGAAGATAGTGCGGCCACCAACATCGATGTGCTGGTTAACGACGTTACCGTAGTGGCTCCACCTGCGGGAACCTTTAGCATTTCAGGGACCACAGCCCCAGCCAATGGTACCATTAGCATTGTTACCGCCAATGGCCGTCAACAAATCTCCTATCGTCCGAACGCTAACTTCTTCGGTTCCGATCAATTCACCTACACGATCAGCAACGCGAACACGCCGGTAGATACCGACACAGCCACGGTGTTCATCACAGTTACTCCAGTCAATGATGCACCGACAGCCAATGCTGATACTGTATCTGCAGTCGAAGACACAGCTCGTGTTATCAATGCGTCTGAACTATTGGGTAACGACACTCCAGGCACCGGCGAATCCGACACATTAGTGATCAACGATGTGGAAAGCCTGACTGCAGGTGCCACGGTTGCCCTCAACGGTTCAGGCAATGTTGACTTCACTCCATCGCTAGATTTCAACGGCCAATATCGCTTCCGTTATCGTGCTCGCGATAATGGCACACCCAACCAACTTTCGGCTTATGCAACCGTAGTCGTCAACGTTTCAGCCGTTAACGATGCACCCGAAACCGTAAATGACAACGTAACCGGTGCAGTGGAAGACACCCCACGCACCATCGCGATTAGCTCGATTCTTACCAACGACCGACCAGGTCCTCTAACAGCAACCGATGAACAACGCCCTGCACAGGACGTCACTCTCATCGCTGGTTCCATTACCGGCACAACCGCTCAAGGTGGTACGGTGCAGATCGTTGGAAATAATTTGGTCTACACGCCACCAACAGACTTCTCGGGCAACGACTCGTTCACCTACCAGATTCAAGACAACGGTTCCCCCGTTATGTCCTCGACGACTCCTGGTACCGTTTTCATCTCGGTCACTGCGGATAACGATCCCCCAGTGGCTAACGATGACAACTATGACATTGATGAGTTCTCAACCGACAATGAACTTGATGTCATGCTCAATGACAATCCAGGTTCTGGCGAAACTTCAACAGATACCATTTCGATTCAGAGCTTCACCCAGCCAGCGAATGGTTCGGTACGACTCGCCACGGTCAGTGGCAAACAGATGTTGTTGTACACACCCAACGCAGACTACATCGGCCTGGATACCTTCACCTACACCATCGTTGATGGTGGTGGAAAGACCGACAGCGCTACGGTAACGATCGATGTCATTCCAGTGATTCGTCCGCGAGCTCGTACGGATCGATATACACTGCCTGAAGATTCCACCAATTTCAACATGCCAGTCATGTCGAATGACTTGGCGAATGTCGGTAACTTCAAGACAACCTTGCTGTCGTTTACCTCACCAGCCAATGGCACCTTGGTTCGTAATGACAACAACACACCAGCTGACTTAACCGACGACATCTTGGTCTACACACCAAATGCCGACTACAACGGCCCAGACAGCTTCTCCTACACCATCAACGATACAGCTGGCACCGGTGCAGATTCGGTGGCCACAGTGTCTATTACGGTGACCGAAGTCAACGATGCTCCAACCGCCAATGGTGATCAACTCACCTCGGTTGAAGGTGTGGTTTACACGATCCCTGCCGCAGATCTTCTCAGCAACGACGTGAAAGGACCAGCCAACGAAAGCTCGCAAACGCTCTCGGTTTTCAGCGCAACAGCTGTTTCCGGTGGCGGCTCTGTCAGCGTAGTAAATGGCAATGTGGTCTATTCACCAACAGCATTCTTCAACGGTCAGTTCGTCTTTAGCTACATCGCCCGAGACAACGGTACCACTGCGGGAAGCCCTGCACCTGCGAGCTCGAACTCGGCTTTGGTCACCATTACGGTAAGCGAAGTGAACGATGCTCCGATCGCAGCGAATGATTCGGTGAACGGCACCGAAGACACTACTCTGACCATCCCATTCAACTCGTTCCTGGCCAACGACCTGAAAGCTCCTGCGGCTGCGACGGACGAAACTACACAAACCCTAACCATTACCACCGGCACATTCACCACAGCTCGTGGTGGCACCGTGGTGATCAACGGAACTGAAGCAACTTACACACCACCTGCAACGTTCAATGGTGTGGATAGCTTTAGTTATGAAATCACCGATAACGGCACGACCAACGGCGTAGCAAATCCGAAGAAAGCGACCGCCGTCATGACTTTGGTGATCTCCGAAGTCAACGACGCTCCAACCGCAAACACCGATAATGTCATCGCCTACAAAAACTTCCCAATGGTTTACGAAGGCTCCCGCTTCTTGGCAAACGACTCGACAGGTCCTGCCAACGAATCAGGCCAGACATTAACAATCATTGAGGTATTCACGCTTCCTGGAACTCGTGGCACCGTCACGCTAAACAATGACGGCACGATCACTTATGTTCCTCAGACTGACTTCATCGGTATCGATTCGTTCGGCTATCGCATCCGCGATAACGGCACCACCAACGGCGGCGCCGATCCGCTGGAAGCTACCGGCTCAATCAACGTCGATGTGAAGGACTTTATTCCTTCTTCGATCTCGGGTGTTGTTTACGGCGAAGAAACAGGTAACACCACGATCGATAACAACGAACGATTCTTGAGCGGCGTTCCAATCCGCTTGGTCGGTACCGCCTTGGGTGAACCCGTTAACATCACAACTTACACGTTGGCTGATGGCTCCTACAGTTTCGATAACTTGGCTCCTGGTAACTATCGAGTTATCTTCACCAGTCCTACCGATATGGTGGATGGCGCTGACATCACAGGTAGTCATGGTGATGCTGATAGCGTCGCCAACCAATTCACCATCAACATCGATCCTCCAGGTAACGTTCAAGCCACGAACTACAACTTCGCGGTTAACGGTCTGCAGCTGAAGTATGCATTGCAATTGGATAGCCTGGCTTCGCCATACTATTCACGCGATGTATCGTTGCGAACCCACGGCATGTTTGGATTGATTGGTCCTGGCAACAATGTCGGCTGGACCGCTGCCATGGAAGGTTACGACCACATCGCGTATGCGGAAATGGTCTTGAGCAGCGATGCAAGCCGCTTGGTTGTCTCAGTGGTTGACCACGACGAACAGATCTACACAGCCGTATTGGGCAAAGGACAATTCGTCAAAGTGACCGATGATTCCGGCAACACTTTGGTTCGAATCTTGGGTGCCTACAGCAAGTTCACGTGGACCAAAGTAAGCATCAACGCTACACCTCCAATCACTGCTGCGAAGTACCTCGATTCAGTTGAAGCGATCTTTGCTCAAGAAGATTGGGATGGTATCGCTGGCAACTAAGCCGCATTGCTAATGACAAATACTCGCAAGAGCCATTCGCCTCAAAACGAATGGCTTTTTTTATTCCCTATTCCATCGCGCGTTTATAAAGATCCAAATCAGCTCGACCGCCAATCAAAGCGAAGAGACTGCGGATCTGTTGATATCCATCCTGCAATAGAAACCCATCCCGCGAACCAAAACTCTTCCCACCCAAGACATAATAGTGGGGTTCAGTCGTTAATAAAGATTCGCCCGTCCATGAACGCTGTTCACCCGATGAGCTTGCGATCGCGGCAGCGCCTTTAGGGCCATCTGTGTGCGAGCAACGATCAATACGCAAAGCGTCAACAAAATCCCATTGTGGCTTCATACCATTAGCGCGAACCAACAGATCGCAAGACCTCTGGAGCGTATCTTCAAAACCGGTCAGCAAAGTCACGTTCAAGGTACCGTTCGGAATGCGATCGATTCGCTCAATGCCCCAAGCGGCAATCGGCACCACGCTTGACGATGTCCCCTTCAGTAACGCATGACATTGTTGTTGTAATTCACTTAATTCGTGAGAGGGAGAATAAACGGCAGCACAACTGATATCGCGAAGTGTTGGGTTACCATTTTCGTCGGGCAACGTGACCCAGCTAAGCTTGGTTTGTGGATGTGATTTCGCCAATTGCTCCATAGCCACGGCAAAATGCGCCGCCTCCAAACCGTTCCCATACATCAAGACATGTTTATCGCGCAACAAATCTTGATGCTTACCCAGCACATCGAGCCAAGCATGCTTGATGACATCCTCTGATTCCACTGGTTCGATGGGTGAGCCACCGCCAGGGGCAATGCCACGGGGCAAACTAAAATTGCCGGTCGTATCGATGACAATATCAGCTCGAGCGGTCCATGGCCCGCGACTCTTGGAATCCACCAAGATGCGAAACTCATCACCACCTCGTTCGTCACCAGAACTGGCGTCATCTCTTTGAGATTGCACACGCGAAATGGAGACGACTCGACTGTGGACATGCACCCCATCATAAATGAGATCTGTCTTCGCCAACGGAACCAAATATTCGTTGACGTATTGCTGCCCCGTAAGATAGGCATTCGGATCAGGCAACTTAAGATCAGGTTCCTGAGCTCGCAGTGCGGCTAAGCCAAGCGAGGTCGAATTGCGATGAAACGGTGTGAACATCTTAAGATGTCCCCACTTCAACACGTTACCCGCCACTTTTCCATGATCGATCAACTGCACATCGTAACCTAAGAAACGAGCGTAAAGAGCTGTTTCAATTCCAATAGGCCCTGCACCAACAACAACCACTGCCGCTGGGGAATCAATCTCTGGATCCCAATCGATCATTCGTTCACTCATTTATCTTAACATGGCAAGAGCCATTCGCTGCCCGACACCAAGGGACAGTTTACCGCAGAGAGCGTATTTCTGTTATACCGTAAGGACATAAGCCAGATACAATTTGCGATCCACTGCGTCGAAGACAATTAGAACGCGATCACGAAGACGCTAAATTCACCTGTACACATACGCGTGAACAAGCGTTATATTGCTGACGTTCTAACCTTTGCCTTTTCACAATCATGGCAGCGGCCGGAGTCCAATATGAACATGATGCGTTTTGCCTTGCTCGTACTGGTACCCACCATCGCCGTGATTTCACTCCTTGCCTCGAACCTTCAGAGAGAAATTGTCCATACGCATGATTGGCACGATGTCACGGTGTTGGGGAAAGCGTACATTGGAACAACCGATGAATACGATGAAGACCGCATCTGGCTCCGCTCGGCTCGGCTGACGGTAGATGATTTCGGGCAGTTATGCGCGCTGATTGATGGACAACCTCGCCGTCTTGATCCACTCGTCCATGTTCCAATGAATTGGCGAAGCATTCATATCGATACGATGGGTGCAATTAGAGTCGATGCGGCAGGCTATATGGACCAGCATGTAGGACAAATTGCCCTGTGTACTTTCGTTGAAGCGGACAACGAAGAGATACTGCATGAAAAGCCAGGTCGCGCGCCGGTCGTTGATCTTCCAAGCGACAGAACGGGCTTCGTCTTGCAAGGTTGCAAAATGGCTTACGTGCTTCCTATCACTGCGAAAACGGCCTCAATCGTATTGGTCTTTTCCATTTGGATTCTGTTGGTCTTTCTGCATTTTCGCGGGCCCGAAAAAGGCGAACCTATAAAGTCACCTTAGGTTGCCAATAGCGATCTGGGCGAAACGGTGTCAAATCGCAGGGTGACTCTTCCCCCTTGAACATCGAAACCAAACATTCGGCGGTGGCACACGATAAGTGTAAACCGCTGCGAAAATGGCCCGCCGCGATCCAGACATTCGGATGTCGCGAAAGTGGACCGATGTAAGGCATCCCATCGAAAACGCCAGGCCTTAACCCCGCCCAACTTCGAACAGGTTCCTGCGCCAACTGCTCACCGAGCATCGATTGAGCCCATCGCTTTAGATCGTCAAGTTGCTCAGGTGTGGTCTCGCAAACATAACCAACTTCTTCTTCACACGACCCGATCAGAAGATGCCCATCTTCGCGCGGCACCAAGTATCGATGGCCTTCATTGATGATACTCTTAAGCCAACCTGGTTCCATCTGATACAACAACATTTGACCGCGCACGGGAAGTATGCCATTGGGCAAACCAAACCATTGCAACATCTGATGCGTCCATGCGCCTGCCGTGAAGCAATAATGCTCTGCAGATACAGTTTGGTCACCAACCACAACCCCGCTCAATTGTTCATTGTCCCATTCAAGCCGTTCCACTTTGTGGTGACTTCGGATTTCGACACCAAGTCGTAAGCAGGCTTCTTTGAGGGCTTGTAGATGGCGAGGATTTCGAACCTGGCATTCATCCTTAACAAACCACGCTTCCGTTTCGATATCTCGACTCTCCATAGCGGCCAAAGCTGGTTCATGCTGAAGCAAGGTCTGCCGATCACCGCGTTGGACTTCGATCCCTTGCTCTTCCCACAGATCGCGTTGGGCAATCAGTGTGGCTCTTTCGGCTTTGGTACGCGCGATGTACCACCCTCCGCAGCGACGAAACCCGGTGTCGATCCCAGTCAATTCCTTCAACTGTTGTGCCCATAGAGGATGTAATTGATGACTGTAACCGCGCAGTTTCTCGTACGGATCATCGACATTCTTTAGTGTTGCTGCGGGGAGTATCCCGGCCCCTGCCCAAGAAGTTCCAGTCCCCACTTCGTGCTCGTCAAAGAGCGACACTGAAAAATCTTCCTGCGCGAGTCGATAGGCAATCGATAAGCCAATAGCCCCGCCGCCGATCACGATGCAATTCTTCATCTTCTCTCCTTTGCCGCGCTGACAGACTCTGGCTCGCCTGTTGACGCGCGCCGGCCTGGCTCGGAATCAGATGCCAGATCTAGTTC
>JAFLCP010000010.1 GCA_017303505.1 Planctomycetota bacterium
AGCCCAAACCTTCGGTCCCTTGGCAGCATCAGACAACAAGTCCCATCGGACGTTGTCGAGTCCACTAGCGATCAATGCTTGTGCTTCTTCGCTTTCCGAGTTGCGGTACGCGATCAGCGACTGAACTTCGACCGGCAAGTCGGCTTCCGTCGCCGGTGCCCACTTATCGATGCTCTTATCAGTCAGCCAACCGAACATCGCTCGGCGAGCATTATCCTTCGGCGTCGGTCGAGCCATACGCAGCATGTCCCGCAAGCTTGGATCGTTACCGATCGATGCGCTCAGCAGCTTTCCAACCGAAGCCGTGTTCAGCCATCGCTGGAATGCTCGCTGCACTGAGCTCGACAATCCAACGCGCCCCTTGCCAGCCTTGTTCTTGAACCGGCCGGATCGGATCATCTGGAACACAGTACGCAGAACGCGACCATTGTCGACCACGCGATCGAATACTCGGTGCATCAGCTCGGTATCACGAACCGACAGCGCGACCAGCAATGCAGCCGGCATGTCCTTCATGAACGCCTTCTCGCGTGCGTACAGAGCCAGCTTCGCCAAGTACAGGTTGTCGTCGACTTCGTCGATCAACTTCAGCACTTTGTCTAGCTGTGTCTCAGCCGTGCTGTAGAACGTGTTACCGAACGTACCGGTAGCGGCAACTTGAGCCAGCGCATGCTTCGGGTCGAGCTTGTACGCGCGGCCACCCGCTTCGTTGATTGCATTTGCCTTCGGAAGTCGGCCAATCATGCTTGCGAATAGAGACTTGTTTGCCATTGGAGTAATTTCCTAAACTAAAAACTGTTCGACGAAGGGTTGTTGAGAAAGGCCAATGTCAGTGACACTGTGCCATCTTCCCTAAAGATGTAATCCCAACTGGCAGTCGAACGAGAATCGCAAAGCAGAATCAAAGACCACGCTAGATCTGCTTCCCCTTGTTCAATCATTTGTTTCTTCATTGCGTTTAAAGACCCGCGTGGATGCAAGAAGTTCACTGAAATTGACTGACGAAGTCAAAATCAGACATTGCTCTACCATTGAGCTACAGCATCTTTGCAGACACTGATGAGATTCGAACTCACGACACATGTACTCCGATTTGGCAGTCAGTCAAAAAGACTCGCCGCAACGGTTTCCCATTGCGACGAGTCAGCAAATTGCAACTGAGCGAATTGGTTTGTTCAGATACTTTCTTTGTTGGTTGATGTAATCCAAACAGGCAGTTCAGTTGCCAGAGCCGATGACTGGATTCGCGCCAGCATGGACCTGTTTACAAGACAGGTGCCTTTCTCAGTCGAGCCACATCGGCATGGTAAGTTGTGAGGGGTGAGTATTGAGGTATGAGGTCAAGATTCAGATTCACTGTTTCCAAGTGATTTGATCAGTCCACTAAGGACCTTCATCATTTCATTGACGACGATATCTAGACTTCGATAGTCCTCCCCTGTTACGTACCCAAGCCTCTGAGCGAGAGACAGCTGATACTCAAGCTCTCGTCCCGATCCAAATGCGATATCCAGAAATCTTAGAAGGTCGGCATTGGAATTACGTGCACAGCCTTCAACGATGTTGGAGGGAACCGAAACCGCTGCTCGACGTATCTGTGAAGTCATTCCAAACATTTCTTCCTTGGGAAATGTCTTTGTGGTTTGATAGATCGCTAATGCCACTTGATCTGCAAGTTCGAATGCTCTGAGTTTTCTATGGTCGCGCATTTTCTAAGTCCTGACGGGTAAGAATTGAGAGTTGAAGTCTTGCACCGTTTTTGCGATTATACCTCACAACTCAACTCTCATTCCTCAACGCTTACCGTCCAGTAGGCTTCGCTAATGAACTTGGACCAACTCTTCACGCGATTCATTCGATCGGCGTAGACCGGCTTCCATTCTGGTCGCACAGGGGCAATTCGAAGCTTCATATTTGCCTGTGCCGGAGTTCTGTCAGCCTTTTTCGAATTGCAGTCGATGCAAGCCAATACGCAGTTCGTCCAAGTCGACTGTCCACCTTGAGCACGCGGAACAACGTGGTCAATCGTAAGCTCTTCGCTGCCAGGCTGCTTTCCACAGTATTGGCAGGTCATCTTGTCACGCTTGAATACGTTTCTACGGCTGAAGGTAACCGTCTGCGTTGGCATTGCATCGAACTTGGTCAATGCAATGACCTCTGGGATACGAATGCGCTGACGCACTGATTGGATGAACGGCTCGTCGCGATCGGGTACAAGTCGGCTCCAGTCACTCCAGTCATACAACTGGTAGTCGATCGGGTCGACGATCTTGGCCGAGTCATTCCAAAGCATGATCAAAGCTCGCGCAACCGTCGCTACGTTGATCGGCTGCCAGTTACGGTTCAGCACCAACGTTGGACGCTGAAGCGTCGGGCTTAGGCCGCTCGGCTTGTTGTAGTTGTCGAGGGTCGCTGCGATAGTGCTCATGTTTAGTCCATGGACGGCGTCCGTGAAAAAGGGTTTGCGAAACGTCAGTTACAAGAACAATTTCAACGTTCTTTGGTTCAGTGAAAATGAAAAAACACTTGACGAAGTTGTGACCAGAGATATTCCCTCGACGGACACAATGCGACCGCCAAGGTTCCGGCCCATTGTTGAATCAACGAGTGGACCGGGCGGGAATCGAACCTGCTAAGCCATGTACTCCAATTCGGCAGTCAAGTGTTGTTTCAAAACGATCGACGAAGTTATGTGTCAGAGGATTTACGGCGCTCTATCCAGGCTGAGCTACGGCGCAATGATTTGCATCAAAGTCGCGCCGGTGGGATTCGAACCCACGACATCCGGCTCCTGAAGCATGTACTCCAACTCGGCACTCGATCGTTGTCTCCAAATGTTTCTATCGCAACGGAAGGAGAGGGAGTCGAACCCTCAAGGCTTGTCATGCAAGCTCGGCCGGCTTCCAACCGGGTCCCGTCGCCATTCGGTTTGCCCTTCCGTTATGTGTTTCAGTAGCTCGACCAGGAATCGAACCTGGAACTTCTCGTTAGAAGCGAGAGATGATGTCCGCTTCACCATCGAGCCGTATCATCTTTGAACAATCGGTTGAGCCAACGAAGCGGAAGGCAAGGGAGTCGAACCCTCATCTCTTTACGAGAACTGCGTTAGCAGTGCAGCCCAGCAAACCGTATCTGGCTACCTTCCAAGTTTCTGAGTGGAGTCACCGAGATTCGAACTCGGGTTTTCGCCATGCCATGGCGATGTCTTCCCGCTGGACCATGACCCCATTTCATAGAGAGGTTCGTTCGAGAATCGAACTCGATCTTCGTTCTTACCAAGAACGCGTGCTCCCGGAACACTTACAAACTATTTAGAGTGATCGCGGAAGGAATCGAACCTTCGATTTCCTGCGTGTCATGCAGGTGTCTTAGCCGCTGGACCACGCGATCTTGCTAGGTTTTTAGGCTTTAGCGGTTTAGACGGTAGGGGTTTCTGCCTACGGCCTAAACTCCTACCGCCTACAGCCTGTTTAATGGCGGGTCCAGGAGTCGCACCTGGCAGTCCGAGCTTATGAGGCTCAGATGAGCACTAGCCCACCCGCAAGTTGCAAGCCCCGGAATCGAACCGGGTTACCGACCTTATGAAAGTCAGCTCAGTCCCAACTAGCCTGCAATATATTAGGCTGTAGGCTTTAGCAATTTAGACTGTAGGTTAAAGAGGGAATCATGAGAGATCACACGAAGTTGCGAGCTTTCGAGCTTGCCGATGAAGTTGCGTTGCTTACTTACAAATCCACCGCTGAGTTCCCAAAGAACGAGCAGTTTGGGCTAACTTCACAAATGCGTCGTGCTGCCGTCTCAGTTCCCTCAAACATTGTCGAGGGGTGCTCGCGAGAATCGTCCGCTGATTACGTGCGATTTCTAGATATTGCCTTTGGCTCAATTCGTGAACTCGAATATCAAATCACACTCGCTCAACGCCTCGGCTACTTGCCAGAATCGAATGACCTACATCCCAAAGTGATCGAATGTTCCAAAGTACTTGGAGCATTGGTCCGCTCACTTCGGAGACCTACAGCCTAAACCGCTATAGTCTAAACACCTATCGAGTGACGCAGGCGGGATTCGAACCCGCAATCGCGAAGGTTTAAGCTTCGCCGCTGTACCAGTTCGCGTACCACGTCGTAATCAGACTTCAGACTTCAGGAATCAGACTTCAGAAAAGAGCTGAAAACTGAAAGCTGACGACTGAATAAGTGGTGAGGGTGGGACTCGAACCCACAAACACTGAGGTTTGAGCTCAGCCGCTATGCCAATTAGCGCACCGCACCATTTACAGAAAGTAGCTCGCCAAGGAATCGAACCTTGTCTAACGGTTTCGAAGACCGTCGTGCGAATCCATCACACTCGCAAGCCATAAAGACAGGCGTCAGGCTTCAGGTTTCAGACGTCAGGCTTAAAGAAGAAGTATCCTTGCCAGGAGTTGAACCTGGTCCGCAACCTTCGCAAAGTTGAATGCAGTCCCTTACACCTCAAGGACGTAACCTGAAGTCTGAAACCTGAAGCCTGATACCTCACTAGTGGTGCAGGTGGGATTCGAACCCACAAACACTTGTTCCTAAGACAAGCCGCTCAGCCGTTGGCGTACCACACCGAAGTTAGGCTGTAGACGTTTAGACTGTAGGCTGTAGGAAGAGATGCCATTGAGAATCGAACTCAAAGTAACGTGCTTTGCAGGCACATTCCGCGCCACGCGGACTGGCATCATCTGAATTCACCTACAGCCTAAACTGCTACAGCCTAGAACCTATGTCAGTAGTCCTGGACGGACTCGAACCGTCGATCGACTGGGTGTAAGCCAGGTGCCTTCGCCGCTGGGCCACAGGACTATGAGTTTCAAACAAAGCGGAAGACCAGGGACTCGAACCCCGAAGCGTTACTAGCGCCGACCACTTTCAAGGTGGCTTCCTGATCCGGCCGGATGTCTTCCATACGAGTAAGCGCCCTTGACGAGGATCGAACTCGCCACGACTTGATCGACAGTCAAGCTCCACCACCAGATGGATTCAAGGGCTTCAATGATGAAGGGTGATCGAACGGAATTGAACCGATATAGACTTGGTTCACAGCCAAGTTCCTGAACCAATACAGGACGACCACCATATGAAACATCAGCACCGGAGGCAGGAATCGAACCTGCGAGCTTCTGGTTCAGAGCCAGACGCAACGACCAACAGTTGCTACTCCGGAGTATTTCAACAGGCGGTAGGCTGGAGGCTGGAGACTTGAGGTTTTGATTCTTACCTAAAGCCTAACGCCTACAGCCTATAGCCTGTTTGAGAGTGCCATGTCGGAGTCGAACCGACCTGACCGGATTGGAAGTCCAGTACCTTTTGCCGCTCGGCCAATGGCACATTCATCTAACACAAGGCGGAAGGAGCGAGAGTTGAACTCGCAAGGCATTTACGCTCGCTCCGCTTCGAACGGAGTGCCGTCGCCAATCGGCTTGCCCTTCCAAATAGCAAAGCTCCGGCAGCAGGAATCGAACCTGCGTCTGGGCGATTAACAGTCGCCTTCCCGTACCAACACAGGACCCACCGGAAAACAGGCTTGAGGGGTGAGGCTTGAGACTTGAGGAAATCCAGAAGACCTCTAGCCTCATGTCTCAAGCCTCACGCCTGTTCGAGAGCGTCCAGCGAGAATCGAACTCGCAATTCCTCCTTGGCAAGGAGGCGGGTTACCACTACACCATGGACGCCTTTTGTTGGCTCAACCAAATTGTCAAAGATCAAGAGCACCGAGTGAGGATCGAACACACGCAGCCGCTTTACGAAAGCGGTGTCATTCCACTAGACCATCAGTGCTTATTCAATCAGTGGGATCGGTGGGTATCGAACCCACATTGGCCGGTTTAAGAGACCGGTGCATTACCCTGTCTGCCACAATCCCATTTGTTTTGTCTTCCAGTCGGCGTGGAAGGAATCGAACCCTCTACTCACGTCTTATAAGGACGCCGCTCTCACCACTGAGCTACACGCCGTGATGAGTGAGGCCGGTGGGATTCGAACCCACGCTTTGCGGATTAAAAGTCCGCTGTGCTGCCGCTACACCACAACCTCAGAACAGGCTATAGGCTGTAGGCGTTTAGACTGTAGGTTGGTGAGATGACGCATTGCTTTGATTCCTTGTTCTGTTTCTTCTTCCTACAGCCTGTTACCAGTGGTAGCCCTGAGAATTGAACTCAGCGCGATCCGCTTATCAGACGGATATGGGCTCCAGCCCTCGACTACCATCTCATCAAGTCGGGCACCTCGGGGTCGAACCGAGATCCTCCTGCTCCCAAAGCAGGCGTGCTCCCATCTGCACCTCTGCCCGAATCGTGAGAGAGTAGTGAGTAGAAAGTAGACAGCAGTAGACGCATCGTATGCTCTACTCTCTACTTCCTTCTCTCTACTGCTCTGCGGCTTCGCCGCATGGACCTGCAGGGAGTTGAACCCTGA
Source organism: Planctomycetota bacterium (assembly GCA_017303505.1). Lineage (GTDB taxonomy): Bacteria > Planctomycetota > Planctomycetia > Pirellulales > Pirellulaceae > JAFLCP01. The sequence goes on from JAFLCP010000010.1 coordinate 6,441, forward strand.
AGCCTTGAGTGCAAGTCAAAGCGCCGACCCGTCGGCAAGCCCAAGTTAGGTGTTTAGCCGGTAGGGGTTTAGGCTGTAGGGAATTCAATTACCACCATTCGAGTTGACTGATGAGTTCTTCCTACAGCCTACGGCCTAAACCGCTACAGCCTGTTAAGTAGCTCGTGTGGGATTTGAACCCGACCTAGCTGGCTTGAAAGACCAGCGACCTCACCAGAAGTCGAACGAGCCGTTGTTGGTTATGTAGGTGCGCACCTCTAGCGCAGTTGTTCTCATGTGAGTTTTTGCCAGGTGCGCATCCAGTGGACTGGGAGGTGCTCGAACCCTCCTCTACGGTTCTTCAGACCGTCGCTATACCGTCTCAGCTACCAGTCCATCTGTATGAAAAACGTTGGAAATAGGCACGAAAAAACCCGGTGTCACTTTGGGGTAACACCGGGTTCGCCAACGTTGCTTCGTTAGTACGGCCGAGTGTTACCTCCGATGTGGATGTAAGGGGAGCGTATTCGCATCTTGCGACATGATACAACCCTCATATCCATTAAATCGTTCGGTACTCAGCCGTATGGAAGACATGATCTCGTATCCGGTGATTGATTGCGTTTCAGATTCCTTGTTCCGCGACCACATTCGTCGCGTTCTGCAGATATAGACGCTCATCCCTTGCATTGGTTCGCGAAAATTTCTAGTTCACGAAAAGTTTCACAGGTGCATGTCGTCAGTAGATTAAACGCTTGGCAGCAATATCTTGAAGTATTGAAGTCCGTACAGCGATGCAGATTTCTCTCAACAACCACGTACAACCCATTAGACTGTGTTAAGATGACTTTGATCTTGAACCAATGTCATTCAGTGCATACCGCAAGTTTGCCACTGAACCTGGATAATCGATGGGAGATGTTAATGATCGCGCGTTGTTTCGCTGTCTGTATGATAACCCTGTCATTAAGCGTTGTTGGGCGAGCGATTTATGCCGAAGAGCCGCAAGTCGATTCTGAAATCCTATCAATTCAAGCCAAGATTGAGAAAGTATTCAGTGAACTTCGTGCGGAAACTGATTTCCCCGGTGTTGGTGTTAGCTTCGTTCTGGCCGACGGTCGTACGGGTGTAGTGACATGTGGCATGGCAAATGTGGAAGAGAATATTCCAGTCACCTCCGCCGATCGCTTTCTGGCTGGTAGCGTTGGCAAGATGTTCGTTGCTGCAGTTACCTCTCAGCTTGCAGAGGAGGGGAAACTATCTTTAGATGACCGTGTCGAAAAATGGATTGGCGATGAGCCCTGGTTCCAACGCTTGCCCAACGCCCCTGAGTTGACAGTGCGCTCATTGCTCAACCATACAGCTGGGCTACCTGAATACTACGATCAAGCAGGTATTGCCGATGAGATCAAGGGAAATTCAAATCGGGAATGGACGCCGTATGACAGGCTAAAATATGTACTTGACCAAAAACCGCTATTCGCGGTTGGCGAAGGCTGGTCATACGCTGATACCAATTACATCCTCATCGGACTAATCGCAGAACGAGCCAGCGGAAAACCGTTGTTCGAGCTAATCGATGCGCAACTGCTTAAACCGCTCAACCTAAATGGAATTGTTCCGTCAAGCACGCACGAGATTGACCGACTTATTCCTGGATATGCGAGCCCGACGAATCCGCTTGGGCTTAGCGGACGCATGGTGATAGATGGCAAACTCATCATCAATCCACAAATTGAATGGGCAGGGGGCGGTCTTGCCACAACCCCTTCTGATTTGGCTCGATGGGCGAAGTTTCTGTTTGAAGGGAAAGCTTTTCGCAGAGCTGAGACGCTAGAGACTATGCTCAGCGGCGTGGAAATGGCTAAGGGGCGTGGCACCAAGATTCCTAAATACGGCATCGGCGTCATGATCAGAGATTCAAAATGGGGCCCTGTTTATGGACATGGCGGCTGGTTTCCCGGCTACCGCACGGAGTTGGCATATTTCCCCGAGCGAAAAACGGCAATCGCTGTCCAGTTTAATACTGACGCGAACACAACCTTGAAAAAGAGCGTGTCGGCGTACCTCATGGACGTCGCTCAAATCCTATTCGAACCCGCAGAGTAACTGGTTCAGCGTGTTAGTAAGAAACAAAGTGTAAGTCTGTAGTGAATGATTTACTTATGCCTTGTTGCCTTTAGCTCAAAGACCTGCATGGCTTATTGATGATGCGGATATCACCTCTCGCTTCTAACACAAGGCTTCAGACTTCAGGTTTCAGGTTTCAGGTTTGGAATTCCTGAAGCCTGAAGCCTGGTATTTGATCACGTGATCGATAACGGTCGTGCTCTACGTACTGTGATCCAGTTGAATCGCTCGAGGCCACTTTCTAGTAACACTGCAACGCTACCCATAGTCGCTCCGATCTCCGAGAATGGGCGTTTGTCTAGTGGTTCCTTTTCGGTGAGAGGGACGACATGTTTTCAACTGCCCAAACCGAATCCGTATCACGAACCGAAAACGCGACCAGCCATACAACTGGTTGCCAATTGGGGCGCCGGGCTATTGGCGATTAGCAAGAAGTGCGAAAATCTTCTGTTCTGTGTGTAACCAAACCACTGTTGGCCGCCACTTTTCTAATGGATAGCTGACATGCGATGTCGGACAGTTTGGTAGCAGTTGCTCACAGGGAGTAGAAGGAAATGACAGCAAAAATGACGATGTGGACAGGATTGTGCCTTGTAATGGTCACGGCAGGTAGCGCAATGGCCCAAGGGCCATCAGGTGGGGGCGACCAGGGGAGTCAAGGGGGACCGCCGTGGATGAAAGCACGGATCATGTTTCAACTGTTTGATACGAATCGTGACGGGGCTTTGGTTCAGGATGAAGTGCCGGGAATGCCGTGGGAGTACATCTCAGCAGCCGACGCGGATCAAGATGGGAAGGTGACTCAAGGAGAGGTCGCTTGGCTGGCTGCCACTCGCGTTATCTCGAATTTCGACGAGAATGAAAATAGCGAGTTGACCGCCGACGAGACTCCTGTCCAATTGTGGGATCGCTTAGAGAGTGCCGACGCGGACGGTAACGGAAGTGTATCTGCGGAAGAAATTGTTGCGACTATTCTCGCCGCACCGCGACGAGGTGGCCCACCGAGTGGTGGTGACCGCGGCAGTCGCTCCTGGTAATAGATGTAAATCACGGTGATAGGTCAGCCAACGCTTGCTCGAATTCTCAGCCATTGTGGCGGAGAGTTCGGGCTGCTTGGTTTTGATGGAGTTTAATACTACATGCAAGTTTCTTTCGCATTAGATTGGAGAGACTCGTGGTGGCGTTTGGACGGCTTTCGATCGCTCTGCGCCGTCTTCGCCATGTCGTCCGACGACTCGCGAGAGAAAGCAGAGGCGGCAGCCGACTCACAGGATGTTTTGCTTGCAGTGAACGGCGATCATGATGCTTTCGGGCGAATCATTGATAAATATCAGCGGACCATCACCGACCAGATGAGGAGATTTTCACGTCAACCAGCCGTACTCGAAGAACTCGTACATGACGTCTTCGTTGAAGCTTTTACAAGTTTGCCTTCGTATCGGTCTCACGCCCCGTTTTTGCACTGGCTTAGGAAGATTGCAGTGCGCCGCGGGTACCGCTATTGGAAGTGCAAAGCTCGTGAAAACTCAACGGTGTCGCTGATGGAAATTCGAGATCGACTTGGTAGTTTGGAACTTGGCGATATGTCGTGCGAGACTGGGGCCGCAGACGTACTTGGCGATTTGCTCGACAGACTTTCGCCCCGCGACCGTCTAGTGCTCACGCTGCTATACTGGGATGGCTGCAGTGTCGCCGAAGCGGCGAATCTAGCCGGATGGACGCAAGTGATGGTCAAAGTGCAGGCACATCGAGCACGAAATCGACTAAAACAACTTATCGAGAAAGAACAAAAATGACAGATATCGACAAACTTTTGAAAGACCTCACTAAGTCCGCTCGCTCCGAGCCAATCCCGCAGGTGGATGTTCGTGCAAGAGTGATCGCCACTCTTGCCGATCGTCCCCGTCCAGCGTCACTTGATCCCGTTCCAATCGCCTGCGTTGGATTGGCATTGACGACTGCCGTCGCAGTTCTGATTGCGTTCTGGCCAGCATGGCAAGACTTGTCGGAACCATGGATCGCCTACTTAATCTGACTTCATAAGCCCCTGCATATAACAAATGAATTGATGCATTCGTTCGGAAAGCTACCATGAACACTCTTACTCCATACCGAACAAACATGTCCCGATGGGTTCAATGCGGCGTCTTGCTCTTGGTATTCACGGCGGGTGGTATTGTCGGCGCGATGGTGGCAGCGAAAACGATTCATTCTCGAATGAACTATTACCGAGAGCACCCTGAAGCATTGCCCGCTGCTATGGTTCCCAGGCTCAAATATGAACTGGGCCTGAACGAGGGACAAGTCGAGAGGGTCAGAGATATCATCACTCCGCGACATGCCAGAATCGCCGAATATCAACAACAAAATGCACGAGCAATGCACAACGAATTTAAGCTGATGGAGGAAGAGGTTGCCCAGGTGCTAGACGAAAAACAGAATGCAATGTGGCGCGAAGTAACAAACTCAGTCCGTGAACGCTACTTACCTAAAACTCAAACTGTAGATGTCCCTGACGATTCCTCAGAAGTACCGAAATCATAAAGACTGTGTGTCTTACGAAGGCTTACGGCGGTACTGTAGCTCTTCGAGATCTCGAATTGGAGATCTGCCAGCGAGAAGTATTCGGGCTGCTTGGCCCCAATGGTTCGGGCAAGACGATAATGATACGTCTTATTCTGGGGCTGCTCCGCGCTACATCCGGTCAAGTCTCAATTGCTGGGCATGATTCGTGGCGTGATTGGCTCAATCGTTACGATGGTAAGCTACGATCTAACTGTGATCACTAACCTTCCCGGTATGTTCCCGGTATGGACGAATGGAAGTTTCTCGAGACAGCCTCAATCTTCCAGATGTTCAATCCGGTCGAAATCGTCACAAGAGGGCGCGCCTTCGCCTTTAGCACGTCGCTGGTTTTTAATCTGGCCGCGACGAGCATCCTATTAGCATGGGTCGCTTTCACACGGCGCGAAGTGCAAGAGGGAGCCGACCGCAGTTGGATAAATGAAAAAAGCAATAGGAATTCTAAATCGAATGCTTGTAACCGACTCCGGTCTCTCAAGCTGTTCCGATATGGTATTGAGAAAAGCTGATGCTCTTTGGTAAATGCTCTGTATTTATGGCGTGAATGCGTAATCGACTTGAATGAGCAGGAACGCAGTGATTTGAACGCTGTCCATCAGCTTTGGAGTTTGAGTCCGCTTCCAGGCAAAGATTCCTAAAGCAGGCTGGAGGCGTGAGTCTGGTGGCTATCGCAACCACGAGAACGTCAAACTTGCGATCCATTTTTACTGTGGTGGACTATACCTCTATCCACGATAATCACGGTCGGTGTTGTTTTTTGCCAGTCCTGATTTCATTCAATAACATCAGCGTATTCTTAGAATGAAAACGGTCGGATTGCAGCCAAGACACCAAGCTCAACGATTCTTGAAAGAGTGCGGTACTTTGCAGTCAGGCAGCATGCAGGTAGGTAAGGCTTACCGTTATTGGACATACCACCTTTCGAACTGCCTGTAGACTTTGGTAAACTCTCTTTCATACTTATCCCAAAAAAACAGAGAGTATTCCAAATTCGTAAAGATCTTGCTTGTAAACCGATGCTGAAATGGTGAAGTGTGTTAACGACTCTTCCCTTGATGGGGTAACTCCATAGCAATTGCGTTTCAATGCCTAAATGTTTCGGAATGTTCTAAGCATCTTATTCGTCATTCGATTCCCAAATGAGGCTGCATCATGTCTCGGCAACTTCTGGCGACACTATTCCTGACTCTTCAATTACTAGCCGCTAATTGCGCGAGCGCACAACAATCGCCATCTCTTCAGGATCTCGGCGGTTTAACGGCTAAGCCAGGTACAACGACCGTATATGTTGCACGGGAGTTTTTGACCATGGATCCGAAGCAACCGCGGGCGGAAGCTGTAGCGGTGCGCGATGGTCGCTTCATGGCGGTTGGTAAATTAGTTGACGTGCAAGCGACTGCTGGCAAGGACGCAATAATCAACAAAACACTCGTTGAAAAAGTTGTCATAGCCGGTTTCGTCGAACAACATGTCCATCCTGTTCTGGCTGCGCTCACCATGAACACAAAGGTGATTTCCATTGAAGACTGGGATGCTATTGATGGTTTTTCTTCTGCGGTGCGCGACCCTGTAGAGTACGAAAAACGCCTCAAAAAAGCTCTGAGCGAACATTCCGACAAAACGAAACCGTTCATTACATGGGGCTACCATCACTACCTGCACGGAGAGCTCAGTCGCGACATACTAAACGACTTGGCTCCTGACTTTCCGGTGATCGTTTGGCACCGATCAGGGCACGAGTTTTTCTTGAACGACGCTGCTCTAAAGTTAACCGGTATCGATCAAGCTTTTGTCGCACGTCTTACGGTCGCAGCACAAGATCAATTGAGTTTTGAGAAAGGGCACTTCTATGAACAGGGAGCGTTAGCCATCATGGGAAAGCTTGCCCCCTTCATGGCTTCACCAACTTCGTTCAAAAACGGTTTGGAGTACACCGTCAAATATTATCACCGTAACGGCATCACGATTTGCTGTGAACCAGGAGGCTTTGTTTCCAAACCGGTACAAGATGCGATCAACGATGTGTACAGTGACGATGCCATTCCTTTCAATCACTTTTTCATGGCTGATGGAAAAACCTTTGCCACTCAGCATCCCAAGGATGCGCGGGCGATGGTTGAGGCTAGCGAAGAAATACTAGATTGGGGGGCCGGCCGGACTGCATATCTTCCCAAGCAGGTTAAGCTATTCACAGACGGAGCAATTTTTAGCCAGCTAATGCAAATGAAGGACGGTTACACTGATGGTCATCATGGTGCATGGATCATCGATCCGCCTGTATTCTCCTATGCATTTCAAGGTTTTTGGGATGCCGGTTATCAGATCCACGTACATAACAACGGCGATGCTGGCTTTGATGTCGTTCTCGGAGAGCTGGAAAAAGCCATAAAGCGAGCCCCTAGAAAGGATCATCGAACGGTTCTGGTTCACTTTGGGTTCGCTCAAGCTGATCAAGTTAAACGCTGGATCGAATTAGGGGGAATCGTTAGTTCCAATCCGTACTATGTTACCGCACTTGCCGGGCCGTATGAGAAAATTGGTATCGGACCCAGTCGTGCGCAGAACATTGCTCCTCATAAATTTGTGTTGGACCACAAGGGCTCGCTTTCGTTCCACTCAGACATGCCGATGGCTCCAGCAAAACCACTTCAACTGGTCTGGGCGGCCGTAAATCGTCTCACTTTCGAAGGTAAGGTGGCCGGGAAAGAACACATCGTCCCACTTGATTTGGCGCTTAGGGCAATCACCATCGACGCTGCCTACTCGATCCAATTGGAAAACCGTGTCGGATCGATTGAAGTCGGGAAGGATGCGAATCTTACCATCCTTGATTCGAGTCCGTACGAAGTTGACGCTACTGCAATCAAGGACATAGGTGTGTGGGGGACCATGTTGGAAGGGCGATTACAACCAACAGGAATGATCGCCAACTCTACAACAAGCAGTAGTACAAGGTCAGCACATGAAGAACAATTAGCCGAGATTCGAAGGCTGAATGCTTTAGATTTATCGCGATACGATGGAAGTGGAAAAGTGGCTTCACAACTGCCGTCCTGTGCCCCAGGTTGTGGTTGTCAATTCGCTAAAGTTTTGGCACATCACATCGTCAAACAAGGTGAGCTTGAAAATCTATTGAACGAATCTCGATAGAAGTTGACCTTCTACATGGTATACGCCCATCGATCGCTTCCGTAGTTGCCCAAAATGCTGAAGTTGTAGCGGCCTAGGATTGAGGGACTCACGTCTCCAATTATGCTTACACGCCTAAAGCTATCGGTCGGCCGATTGAGGCGGTCGTCAAGTAAAATGGTATCGCCCATACCGTATCGTTGGCTGGTAGAAACAGTCCATCCTTTGCGGAACGCGTTGCTTGTCGCATTTGCTCCGTTTCACAAAGCTGAAAGCTCGCTTTGAAATATCATTACAAGGTTTTATAGCATGGCAGTGTTCCACAATGATGCGGACAACGATGAACCAATCTATTAATAGCACTAACTCAATCGTTCGTCGGCCGGTTGGGCACAAGACAACTTCTAATACGCCAGATCGAAATGGTATACGAGCGGAAAGAATGTATATGTTTCCAAGACCGTGCAAACCTAGAGCTCTTGAATGATCTTCAACTTCGATCGTTGGTTCATACTCGCTTCGCTAGACCATCAGCGGGGGACGGCCAGCGGCGCGGCGGCAGTCGGCGAGTTGGCCGCGATGGTTCATCCAGTGCATAGCTCGCATGAGAAACATGTGACGCCATGTTCCAAAATAAAGTTCGAACTGTGGCGGGATGCCGGCGATCGGTTGATCCAGTTCCTCTTCGCTCACCCCTTCAAGCCAAGTCATAAACTGAGCATGCAGCGAGTGCAATTGGCTTAAAAGCTCTTCGTAAGAAGGATAGTCGACGGCGCTGGGATCAGGCTGCGAGCCGCCGCCGAATTTTTCTTGCAGCGTTTGACTAGGATTGTCACCACCTTTCATCATTTCGATATAGCGGCCTTCGGAAAACACCAAATGGCCGAGGATCCAATGGGCATGGTTTCCCGTGCCCGCAACGGGCGAAACCAACGCGGCTGTCTGCAAATCCTCAAGTAACGGAAAAACAAGACCAGCGGACTGACGGTTTGCGAGAATAAGCACCGATTTCGATTGCATAACGAGTCCATTTCGAAAAATTCATTCTTTAAGAAATCAGCAGAGGAAGCTGCGAACTCGGAAAGTTGCCGTTTCATGTCGCTCAGCGAAGTATCGCATCAACAGGACTTACCCGGCAATGTTTGTCGAGTCGATTCGTTCAGCTTATTTCTCATCTTCTTCGGCGCGATCTTCTGTCGGTTTTTTCTGTTTAATCTGCTCGATGATCTTCAGCGTGGCTTCGTCCGGCTGAAAGGTTTTTACGAGTTCGTCGGTCAAGTCGACAAATTCAACGCCGCTAGTGGCGTTCTTATCTTGATATGCAATTTCCCATTTCGAGATGACGAAAACAACGTTCGCTTTTGTAGCAAGCGCTTCGAGTTCTTGCGATTTTTCATCGAGGATTTCGCGAATTGGAGCCGTTCCAAAGCCTTGCTGATGGGTCTTAGTATTCCATTCGACGCCTCGCTTTTCGAGTCTCTCGACAGTTGCCAAGTCTCCCTTTTTCTTCGCTTCTGTTTGCTCAGCCCGCAGTTTTGTCATGACCTCGCGAAACTGAGCCGAGCGATAGTAGGCAATCGCCACAGCCCGCGTATCGAGTATGCCTATGCGGCACTTACTTTTTGTTCCATCCTCGTTTGAGGATTGGAGAGTTTGTTGGGCTGCAATCCAACCGTGGCTCGAAAGAGCCAGTACCAGTAAGAGGGAATTCCATTGCGTTAGGATTCGAGAGAACATGGTTCGAGCCTTTTGAGAAACACAAAATTGTAAGATAGGTTTGTTCGTGAACACTGTCTGAAATAGGCGGCTAATCGTACCGACAGTAGTCTTCATGCATCGTCATCGTCCGAATCGTCTTCGTCATCGTTACCATCGCCGCTGGCATGATGACTCGATGAACGAATGGTACTGGTGCTGAGCAAGGCAACGCCGCTTGCGATCAAAGGGCCGATAAAGAGAATGAACACAATTGCTTGGTTGATGATTGCCAAGTTGTCGCGTTGAAAGAACTGAAAGAACCAGGTTAGTCCACCGGCGCTGAGTAAGAGAAGCAACCCTGCGAGTCGCGGCAACCGCAGCGACAAAATCGCCAAGATAAAAAATGGTATGGCCAACAGTGGGTGTAACAACAGTGGCATCCAACCCCGCCACTCTGAGCCTGTGTTGCTGAGGATAGTAAACGCTAGCCAAATGATGCCGAAGGTGAGCAGAAAACGATAAGCAGACTTCTGCGCTCCCCAAAATCCAATAAGCGAACTCAGCAGCCAAGTGAAAGATAGACAGGTGAGGAAAAGCGTCGCTAGTTCCTCTAAGTCATTGATTTGTAAATCGCTCGAACGAAAAAACGCGACCAATGAGAAGGCTAAGATGCCGCTGATTAGATAAGCGTGATAGCCTGCTCGGTACGCCGCCATTCGCTGAAATTCATCTCGATCATGGAGATAGCCGAACTCGCGAAGCAGTCCTGGTCCATAGGCTCCAACGGCGGAAAGCAATAGAAACCACCAGCTCACTCCGGTTAGCAAAACGCCTGCTGCAATCAAAGCGATTGAAATCCAACTCACGACGGAAAGCGGCCATGGTCTAATTGTTGTGTGACCCGTCATCGGGGCTCCCCCTATTCAATTGGAAGAGATCCTCTACACGGACGCTGAGGGCCTCAGCGAGCTGTAGGGCTAAGGCCACACTCGGAGTGTACTTCCCTTTCTCGATCGACAGGATTGTCTGCCTTGTCACGCCAATTCGATCCGCCAGCTCTTGCTGAGTGATGTCGGCAAGTCTACGAAAATGGCGTAACTGGTTAAGAACGGTCTCGGGTGGCTTCATGCTTTAAATGTACGCTGAACGCTACAAAATGTCAAGTGCAGCTTACATTTTGTAGTTGGGACTTTACTTTTGAAGCGACTGAAAAGAGAGTCTCCCCGACTGCGGTCGACCCGCAGCAAAAGACGCTCGCTGCAAACGCGAATGACTGCGCTGTTCCTAGGTACAATGGGTTGGTTTCCGTGAAGGCTTTTTCGTAGTTTTATTCGAAGTCGCCGCGAATTGCCGGTCATACTAACACAGCCAAAGGACACACTATGCGAGACATGCTATTTCTGTTGATGCTGGTGATCGGTCAAAACGTATGTCATGCACAGAACGTTTCGTCATGGAAACCTGAAACGGCTGACTTGCTATTCGCGTCGACACGCGACGGTAATTCCGAGATTTACTTGCAGCGTTCAGGTTCGAATGAGTGGGTTAATTTGACCAAGAACGAATCAGTGGATAATTGGCCCGTCTGGTCGCCTGACGGTAAGAAAGTTGTATTTCAGAGCAATCGCGCCGGTAACCTCGATATATGGACCATGAACGCTGATGGGAGCGAGCAGGTTCAAATCACGAGTAATTCGGAACCAGATTACATTCCCAGTTGGTCTCCGGATGGGAAGACCATTCTCTTCACATCATGGCGGCAAGAAAGCGAAGAAGAGAAGCGAGCGCCGCATATCTATGCGATGAATTCGGACGGTTCAAATCAGCGGCGACTTGTCAAAGAGTCGCTCAACACGTCTGATGGTGCAACTTGGTCTGCTGATGGTAAGCAAATCGTTTATACACGCAAAGGCGAAAAGGGAGCGGATATCTATATCGCCGACAGCGATGGGACCAATGAGCGGCGAGTAACCTTCGATCAGGACTCGAACATTTACAATGGCTCAGCGACGTTTTCACCGGATGGGAAACTCATTGCGTTTTACTCGGACAACGAAAAATCTGCAGCATTAACGGTGATCGGTGTTGATGGTCAAAATCGAAAGACGGTTCTAGCCGAAGGCTACAATTGGTATCCCCGTTGGTCGCCGGATAGTCGTTGGCTTATCTACACAGCGGTAGCACCGGGCGATGACAAGAAGAATATTGACGTATTTGCGATTCCTGTGGCAGGCGACGCAACTCCGGTACTGATGGCTGGAGGTGTAAAGCGAGAGGTGGAAGGAAGCTGGCGTCCTAAGTAAAAAGCAGTGTTTTGATTCAAAGATAGAGTGATACCCTCACACAATTCCGAATTTTAAGCGTTGCTCATTGACGAAATCCTGTCAGCACTTGCTCAAGCGTACCATTACCATTTTCTTGAAAAACTTCCGCGAGTGTTTGCCCGCGATAGTTGCACATTGTGGGATCAAGTCCACGCTCAATTAGGATTTGAAGCAATGCTGGATCCTTAATTTGTGTTACTTCATCACCAGTCGCCAGCCGCTCTAACAGCGAGTTGTCCAAGTTCAGCAGCAGATCGAGCATTTCCGTATCACAGTGTTGCATCGTGCTTCGAAGAAACTCGTCGTGTCGAACAACGGGTGAGTTGTCGCGAATCGCTTGTTTGAGCTGCTCTTTGTCCATGCGGTATGGAGGCCAATAGGCTCCATAGCTGCGAAGTAATTCCTGTAGCGGCTTCGCCTGGTCTCCATGATAGACTTCCGCGATCGTGAGACAGCACTCACACGAATCGACACCCGCATTGGGATTCGCGCCCTTCTCGAGCAACAGCTTTGCTACTTCAATATGGTTTGCACTACAGGCTTCCCATAATGCCCGGCCTTCCGGTGCACATTCTTCTGGCAAATTCGGATTGGCACCCTGATCTAGGAGTAGTTTGACGATGTGCGCATAGCCCGCAGCTGCTGCCCTTGAAAGTGGACTTACGCGTGCAGTGTCCAATCCAAGTACACTACCTCGATCCATCTTAATCCATTGTTCGAGCCGTTCTTGGTCACCGATGGAGGCTGCGACCGAGGCTGTGTATTTCGCACCCAGCCCGAGCAAGTAACCTACCAGTACCGATGTATTGCGAAGCGTTGGATGTGACCTGCTTCGCCCCTCACGAAACCAATAGTCGGTTGCGCCAGAGGTAGCTAATAGGATCGGGGAATGGCCATCGGCGCGCAACGCGTCGAGGGGAGTGCCTGCAGATGCAAAGCGTTGGAGCCATTCTAATTGTCGTGTGATGACGCACCAGTGAATCGCGTTATTTCCAAGTGCATCACTGGTGGTTATTAAATGCGGCTGCTGTTCAAGCACTTGTTGAATCGCGGTTGCGTCTCTGGAGATGATTGCGTTCTTGATGCATTCAAAGTCAGGATGGTAATGAAATCGCTGTTCCATAGAGCTTCGCAGCAGCAACTCGATCTCTCGATGCGCCAATTGCTGGGCATTCAAGAGCAGTTTGTGCCAAGAATCATAGGTGTACCGAGACTGGCCGGGATCTGCACCATGCTCCAATAGAATTCGAACCACTTCGACGTGCCCCGCTTCGACAGCGCGGTGAATGGGAAACTGATACCAATACTGTGCATTGACCAACCGTCGATCTTTTTTCAGCAATGACAACACGGACGCAACATCACCCTTGGCGGCTGCATCGAACAGCGCCCAGGCATCATCGCCGTCTAGGATGTCAACTCCGTAGATGTATGCTTTCGTTTTCATCTCGAAAGGTTGTGTTGGTGTATTCATGGCTCAACCTCTTTCTGTTGCTGGATTCTAGCACGAAGGAGGTGTGTCGTTGTGGTTTTTGACCGTTATTGTGAACTGCTTCAAAATGCAGCCTTTCCATTTTTGCTTCGACTCACGATAATCCCTGCAATGGCAGAACTCTCAATCTTTGTTTGGGATAACGAGCGTGATCAATCTGAAAGTTATTGCTGTATTCTTGAGTATTCTTGCGACGATGTGGGGAGCTGCAAATGCTCAGCAGTCCGATAGAGCGACGTCAAATCAAGAAAACGGAGCTCAAACGGTTGAAAAGCGAACTGCTTCAATTGCTTTGTCAGTGGACTCAGGCTCCCAAGTGGTAGATGTTTATTTGTTCGCAGGTCAGTCGAATATGCAAGGGATCGGAAGGATTGCTGATCTGCCGGTAAGTGTTCCAAAGAAAATTCCTTTCACCTACTTTTGGAACCAGCAGGAATTTGAGCCATTAGTTTTATCGAAGACCAAAGTTTCGACCAGGCTTACGGAGTTTGGACCTGAAGTTGGTTTTGCTTTGGCTACTGCACGGGCTCATCAATTAGTGTATATCGTCAAATACTATGCCAGCGGGATGCCTTTGCACTCGGGCTGGGACGGAAACAATTGGATCGGTGACGAGGGGGCACCTGGGCGTCGCAATTTCTACCCTGGCAAAAATCAAGGGGACACGAATATGGGAAGACTCTACATCGCGATGCGAAAGGAATTTCTCAATGCTATACAGAGTCTAAAAAATGCTGGCGTAACCCCAAAGGTTCGCGGCATAATTTGGATGCAAGGCGAACAAGACTCGAAGCAACAAGTGTCTGCATCGAACTATGCTGCCAACCTCAAGTTGCTGCGACAGAGACTGGCCGAAGACTTGAATGTTGCGGAGGACTTACCCATGGTGTTTGGACAAGTCCTGCCACACGATCCACCTTTAGAACGCTTTACCCATCGCGATGAAATTCGAGCTCAGATGGCTGCTAGTGACTTTCGATCTGGTAAGCCGGAAGCGATGAACAATACGGTGATGGTTTCAACCGACGGACTCTCTCTTCTACCAGATACTGTTCACTATGATGCTGCCGGACAGCTTGAATTAGGAACGCAATTTGGCAAAGCGATGAAGGGGCTGTGCCGAACTAGTTTACGTGTTATGACGTTCAACATACTGCAAGCGGGAGGTGAGGCGAGCAACGTGGGTTTCAATAACTCGTCTTTTGACGGCTCGCGGATGGATGAGCTTGCCGCTGTCATTCGCTTGGCTAATGCGGATGTTGTCGGCGTGCAAGAAGATTGTACGTCCGACGATTTACTGCGAGAGCTCGGAGATCCATGGTATCGAGTCGGTTCCATCTATTCGCGCTTGCCACTTACAAAGGTGAGTGTCGAACCTTACCTAACTGTTGCAAAAGTGGAGCTCACCAAAGAGCGTTCCGTGACGATCGTGAATTGTCATTGGTTTCCGCCAAAGAATGGATACGGTCCCGATTTGGCGCAGGCGGAGCTTCGAGCGCAGTCGGATCTTTCAGATGCCAGCGGTATTGCGCACAGGATTATCGAAAAATGTGCGGTTCCTCAAGGGCCAAGTGGTTATGAAGCAACGGTGCAACCAATTGAGAAGGCAATGGAGAATCAAGAGGCAGTTATCTTAACCGGAGACTTCAACGAGCCCAGTCATCTTGATTGGACCGAGCGGTATGCCAAGGAGGGGACGGATCGCTGGGTCGTGAATCCAACCGGAAAACCCCTTCGGTTTGCGATTGATTGGCCTGGCTCAAAGAGGTTAGCTTCGATAGGCATGCAGGATAGTTATCGTGCAATACATCCCAATGAAGTTGAACGCCTGGGAGTTACTTGGACGCCTCCCTATCCGGAGAAGGCGCCTGGTCGTCGCAACTACGGCGATCAAGTGCTTGATCGAATCGATCGAGTGTACCATGCGGGCACCATGCTTTATCCAGTTGCGGCAGAGGTGGTCGGAGAGGCTACTTCGACTTCAGATATTGTGTTTCCTGGTCGCTGGCCCTCCGATCATCGGGCTGTCGTCATTAACTTTCGTATTGAATGATTGCAAGTTTGTCTCTGCGATCGGGAATAGCGTTCAGGCAACAAGTACAATACGTCACTATATCTGCGAAAAATCCTGAAAATCCGCTCGAATCGGGCGTGGATTTAGGCGGATTTCTCGCCAACTTTGGACTCAATTTCGGCACAGAACCTTGAGGGACATTCACGCAAGAACTCACTCAAGGTTTCTGTCGCACATTCTCTCGTCTGTTCAGTAGGGAAACAACACTCGCCAATTCCATAGATGATTCTCGGGTGTTGCGAGAGGTTCAATGAAACAATGGTTGAGCCTTAGTCCGAATCGTGTTTGCAGTGCCATCGCGGTAACTATAGCGAGGAACGCGATCAGCATGTTGAAAACGCGATTACGAAAGCGGTCTATGTTCAAAACGTCGGTTTTCTACTAAGCCTGATGGGGCTGGTAACGTTGCAGACCAAGGCTAATCAGTTTCAGGCCTGATTCTGGCTATTATTTCTGATGTTTGATGTCGCTTTTGTTATATAGAATCGAAGGCTTCTCTCGCGTCATCGGATGGAGTTTAGGGTCAGCCATAATGCTTCATGTGGCAATTTGGTAGGATAAGGGTAAAGAGAGAAGTACGAACTGTGAATGTGGCAAATTTAGCCTGCGAGTGCTACGGCTTGATCTTGTGCGAGCTTTTCACCGCATCTTTGACTTAATTAACTGGTGGCATTTGGCCTTACATGGCACAGCAAAGAGACTCATTAGGCATGGTGATGTTTGATGTTAGAACTTTGAAAGGCTACAATATTTAAGTTCCTGAGAGACTGAGTAATGAAGAATGACTTGTCGAGAAGTATGTTAGCTGTAGCAAGGCGTTTTCGTCGACTTGGTTTGTACTGGAAATGAAACGGTCGCGCATCATCTCCACTTGTGACCAAATTTCCTCGCTAGGGAACATAAGAAAGAACCTAACTTAAGAATGATCGTTCGATTGAGAATCGAAAGGATTTTAGTTAGGAGTATTCGAGTCCCTTTAAAGAGAGTCGCGAGCCATACAACTATCGTCCGTTGCTTGCTGCGTCTGCCCATATGTCCTAAGAGCGCTTAACCCGGTTGATGTCGGGTTGTGATCAAAAGTGACTAGGTGTCGTGTCCTTGGTTCGACCGAAAGCGAAGAACGAAATGATCTCCCCGTTTCAATGCACTTGCACTTCAAGAATCATATTCTTAGTGGTTTGCGCTTTGGCAGTATGTTCAAGCGGATCCGCGGAGGATCAATGGAGTAAAGGTTCTGCAGGCGAGTCCTGGGATCGAATCAATCGCCTACAGAGCGTGGGACGAAGAGCTCACACTAGATCTAACTTCGTCGTTACCTGTACCAAAAGTGAGTCTGCCGTAGAACGTGCTGCGGCCGTATGTTGGATTGCGCGGACGGGTAGCTTTGCACATGTTGAGGACTTGAAGGCTCTCTTGAACGATCCGTCGCCTACTGTGCGTCGTCTGGCATGGCTCGCTTTATTGAATCTTCCAGATGTAAATGCCGCAAAGATCGTGCTATGGGCAATAGAGACGAAAGAAATGTTGCCGCCTGTTGATGAAGATCAATATGGCGGTATAGGGGCTGAGATTGACGACCTCGTACGCATCTGTCAGGAGTCGTTTGTCGAGCGATATAACTGGATTGCTGGAATAGCAAACCGCGACGAATGGATTGATCGCCACCTCAAAGATTTGACGAACAGTAATAGCGTCCAGATAGAACTCAAGTGCTCCATTGTGGACGCGACAGAATATCTTTTGTTTTCCGTGACGCCTGATACCAATGTTATTTTTCAAGCGTTTTTGAGCGAACCAATTGAAGTGGAAACGGCCGCCCAGAGGGCTTGGTCGGATTTAAGTCCCTATGCAAGAGTTGTCGTTCAGGACCTTGAATTACTTCACGTTGAACTTATGGACAATGAGAATGCAACGGAGGAGTTTCCTCCCGGTGTTTACGCTGTATCCTTCCAACCCACTGGGAAGTTTGAGCCATCGCCTTTAGAGCGATTTCCGTTTTACGTTCGCATTCAACGGTCCAGCGTCCAGGAGCAGGAAATTCAAGAGTTACTCGAAAAGCCATTGAACAGTCAGGCAGTGAAACGGCTCGGTCGACTACGGGCTCAAGCGGCAGTGCCTTCTCTGATTGAGCACTTCGTATCCAGTACAGGGTGTGAGCAATTTCTTACCGGAAAATCCCTTGCATTGATCGGTGATGCTCGGGCGACGAAGGCGTTTCTCAATGTTCACCATCTTTCGTGTGACGATACGAGTTCTAGTTCTCATTCTCTAATACAAATGCTGGATCCCAAAGCCAAGCGAATCTGCAGTGAAGCAATACTTGAGATGGGCACCGCATTGTTGGACAACTGGGAATCGACTCTCTCGACAGACAATCGATGGAGAGAAATTTTTCGAGTTGCACAGGCTTTCTATAACTGCGAGCGACCGTTGAGGGCCGAACAAAGCGAGATCGGTGCCGAGTTGGCTTCTCGCCTGGTCGAGCAAGGCCGTTCCCTTGTCGGTGATGAGCGCCAAGTTCACCTCTATTTGACGAGCGAATACCTTGTTGCCTATCTCGGTGGTGACTCCACACTCATTGTTGAATGGGTTCGTGCCAACAGGGAAGATCCCGAATTGATTCTCGCATTTCTCAGAGAGTTCTTGTGGAGTTCCCGCATGGAAGCAACTGGATTCGAATACAGTAGGCAATGTTTACAGGAATTGGAGAAAGAGATTTTGCAATGGAGAACATCGGCATCCCTTAACGAAGATCAAAAAAACAGACTAGACAAAGAAATTTCTCATCTTCAGTCTAAAAGAAGTCCGCGGTAAAGGTTGTGTGGCGATGCCGAGATTAGGGTTCCAGTGATTCGATCATTGTCCATCGGCGTTTAAGGCTTAGTCTGCTCTTGGGCGAAAATTCTTCTAATGGCATCAGACTAGACAAACAGCTTTCAAACAAAGATCGCGGCGTTATCATCGAATCTAATTCAAGGGCGTATAAGCTCCGGGACGTGTTGGCGGGAGACGGCCAGCGTCGATCATGTTGAAAGTCAATTGACAATTGAGTGGAAGAGATTTCGAACTCACTAGATCCAAGACCCAAGCGCCAGGACAAATAACCAAGCGTCGTTCTGGACAGCAAATACAGATCATACTTTCTGTACTGCGGTATTTAAGGCGGCGCCATTCCCATTCCAAGTCGTTGCAGAAGCACTGTCCAAGTTCTGCACCAAGCTCTATTGCGAGATCAGTCTTTATTACTTCAGTCAACTTCCCTTTGCGGCGAACCTTTTCAATCTCGGCCTCTACTAGTTCCAATCGCCATATGACGTTAGTTGACTTCGTTATTCCAAGTCGCTTTTCAGCAGATTGGAGAATCTGTTTCAATTCGCGCGAGTCTTCAGGACTCAACGCATCGTCAGATACCTTCGACGTTTTCCTTTTCTCCGTAATCGCAGGGGCTTTTCTCTCATAGCTAGAAGGATCAAAGACGTTGTCTTTGGCCAAGCGTTTGAATATGGGATGGTCCAATAATGTGCCAGACCTCGCCAGGAACCGGAGTATCACGGCGAATTTCTTTGTCCGATAAATTCGGATGATCTCTCCTTTGGAAAGTGCAAACGCGTTGCAATCCCATTCTGCCCCAAAGGTCTTGATTTTCAACATTCTTTCGTCAAAAATCTGCACATCAGCAATTTTCTGTGGCCGGCTCTTTCGTCCTCTTGTATTCCATTCGATCCGGTCGGCCAATTTACTTGCACCGCTGGTTAGTTTGTAGATTTCAACCGAAGTAATTTCGCATTGTCCCAGGGCGCCTCTAAATCGCAGAAGAACGTTGCTCCGACGGATTTTGCCGTACCGTCCCAAACAATGTGGTTTAACCGCCACCTATGTGCGTTCTTAATGGAAAGGCAGCCCATGTTGAATTGCTGCGCTAATGCCGCATCTTGGAGATCAGAACTTCCTTGCATCTCTGCCGCTTCGATGGGAGAGTGTGTATTGGCTTTTAGGATCCAAAATCATTGCTGCTAGATTAGCACAGATGTTGATTGAGAAAAATAAGGCATTGGCGAGAGTTATCACTGTCGCCAATAGAACAAGAGTCATCCATTTATGGGTTTCACGTTACCGTATTCCTTGCCAAGCAAATAGCGATAGCTGTTTTCAGGCTTCGGTCTGTGGGCCCAGATCGAGATCCCGTTGGAAAGCTGGATCTCTGCGAATTTTCAATATCGGGGAACAACCGCGAACAGGTACCTAGATGTGATTGCTGGTCCTCTTCGAGTTCAAATCGTACAATAAAGTCTGACGGGATAGCACGCAAAGTCTGCATCGAAGCGTTAACAAGCAATTGGTTTATAATGACGACATCAAAAGATAACCTAACATCCACCAGCAAGTTTCTCAGTCTTGTTCTCCGGCATCGGCCGGAAATCGTTGGAATGCAACTTGATCCCGAAGGGTGGTTGGCCATCGATGAACTTATCGAAAACGCGAATCGTCGAGGAAATCAACTTTCACTGGAACTGTTGCATGAAGTTGTGGCGTCCTGCGAAAAGAAACGGTTCGCGCTCAGCGAGGATGGACTCCGAATTAGAGCCAATCAAGGACATTCCGTTCCTGATATTGAGCTCAATCTTGAACCAGTGGTACCTCCAGCTTTGCTCTATCATGGAACGGTAGCGAAATTCTTGGGAAGTATTCATAAGCAGGGACTTCTCAAACGCTCGCGCAATCATGTGCATTTGTCTGCAGATGTCGAAACGGCCGAGAAGGTTGGAGCACGGCGTGGCGAACCTGTTATTCTCATCATCCAAGCCGCTACGATGTATGACAACGGGCATGCTTTCTATCTGGCCGCGAACGGAGTTTGGTTGACGGATAGTGTGCCGGTGCCCTTCATCGAGTTTCCAGAGTCCGAGTGAAGGTCTTTCTGTTTTGCCGATCACAAGCTGACTAGTC
This sequence comes from Planctomycetota bacterium, assembly GCA_017303505.1. Lineage (GTDB taxonomy): Bacteria > Planctomycetota > Planctomycetia > Pirellulales > Pirellulaceae > JAFLCP01. The sequence continues at coordinate 26,797 of JAFLCP010000010.1, forward strand.
GCATAGCGAGTGATGATTGGAGTTGTGGGAGAAAGTTTTGGCTGCTCGGTTTGCCTGAGCCAAGCCCATGACGCAAAACATTTTTCGTTTTCACTTCGCGATGTATATGTAGCGGAGGTCTCGAACCTTCTTCTGTTTTGCTGGGAAAATTGTGTCCTCAAGCCAGATGCCGAAGAGGCTCGCCAAGACATCTCGACACAACATGGCCCATATGCCCCGCTGGTAACGTCACTGAGAATTGTCGCGAAACCCATTGCTTAAGTGATGGTCCATCGACTCCGCCGGGCTCGTTCTCTTGTAAAAAGCCAACAGACCAGCATTTGCCATTGCATCGCAAAATCACGAGTTTACTCGCAGATATACTACACGCGTGACGACGTTAAAGGTCCGAACGCGATGTGGCGCAGAGTATCGTAGAGTTCGGCATGCCTTGAAGCAAATGTAGTCGTCGTACTTTTCGTTATCGTTTGCACAGACAACACGAAGGGTGTCCATGGACCCAACCAACCCGCAATCAACCACTGTAAATGGTTCGGGCAACGGCGCTCGACTTTGGCCGACATTACTGGTCGTTCTGACTCAAGTCGGCTTAGTCACAATCTGGATTTCACCATCGAACGAAAACTTGTTTCGCTTGATGTTGATGACTTTAGGAGCGCTCCTCTGTTCGTTCATGTTCATGATCCTGCTCGTCTTTGCCAGTCGGCTCACTTGGCGAGTAAGTCTACTGACGATTTTGGCCATCGTGATTTTGGGAATCATCTCAGGAATTTGTGCTGCACCTTTTACGGCCATCGCTTACTTGATTTATGGTTTTCCCTTGGCGATGGTGGCGACCTGGATTGGATTGGCACTGACCCATAAACGCAGTGCAAAAAGCCAGATCTTAGGCATGGTTTCTGGAGCGGCGTTAGTTTGGCTTGGAATGTCGCAAATCCGAATTGAACGAGTGCAATGGTCGTTCTTGCCTGTTGTGGCTCTCCGCTGGCAACCCACTGCCGAAGAGAAACTTTTGGCTCAGGGGCCGTTCGAAACGCCGAAACTGTCAGAGAATAATGCGCAAGCCGCAGCGTGGTCTGCGGAGCGACTCGAGTGGCCAGGCTTTCGCGGCTTGCGCGGTGATGGTCGAGTCACCGAACCACTGCCGAAGATGGATTGGCAACAGAAACCTCCCAAAGAACTTTGGCGCCGTCCCGTTGGGCCTGGTTGGTCTTCGATGTCGGTTGTGTCTGGAAGACTATTCACTCAAGAGCAACGAGGTGGATATGAGTTAGTGTCATGTTACAACGCAGAGACAGGCGAGCCGGTTTGGCAACACAAGGAACAGAGCCGGTTTGAAGAAATGCAGTCGGGGGCTGGCCCACGAGCGACTCCTACTTTTGCGAACGGTATCATCTATGCCTATGGGGCTAAGGCTGTACTGATGGCATTGGATGCTACCGATGGAAAGCTGCTTTGGCGTCGTGACTTAATGCTGGAGTTCAATGCGGCTCTACCGATTTGGGGATTCTGCACATCTCCTGTTGTTTACGGTGACAACGTTGTTGTCTTTGCCGGCGGAGATGGCGAGAACGGATTCATTGCCTTTGATAAAACAACGGGAGAGGTTCGCTGGCGAATGAGTGAGCGGGGAATGAACTTTAGTTCTCCGCAATTGATGAAGTTCGGTGAGCAGTCGATGCTGGTGATTAACAAAACTGGAGCGACTCTAGGGCTCGACCCGAACAGTGGCAAAGTGCTTTGGCAGCAGGAAACATTCTCTAATGGTAGCCCAGCCATTGTTCAACCACAGCAGTTGAACGATACCGGCCTGATTATCCCGTTCGGTGACGATAAAGGAGTTGGGTATATTGAGTTGACTTCAGCGCCAGATGCGAACTGGGGTGTTCAGGAGAAATGGAGGACTCGCAGTATCAAGCCTTGGTACAATGACTATCTCTATCATGATGGGCATGTGTATGGTTTCGACAAACAGTTTTTTGTTTGCGTTGATACCCAAGATGGCTCACTAAAGTGGAAGAGTCGAAAGTTTGGCTTTGGCCAAGCAGTGCTTGTTCAATCGACGGGCCAAGTTGTGATGTTATCAGAGGATGGGGAAGTACGTCTGATCGATGTGTCGCCAGTGGAAAGCAAGCAGCTTGGTAGCGTTCAAGTTCTAAACGACACCTGTTGGAATCATCCCATCATTGCAGGTGGCAGACTTTATGTTCGGAACTCGGTGGAGATGGTTTGTTTGGAACTGCCCCAATAGTTCTGATCCAGGACGGCACGAGACTCTAGGGGAATCAGGTGGCATCGCCTTGGTCTGCGATCGGAAAAAGCAGCTAGACGCTTCCTCGGCACTCCATGGTTAGATATCGACCCTGCACTACAAGGGGGGATAGGCACAGCTGTTAGCTCCCGTCAGCTCCCACACTCGAATAGGCCGAGAAAATCGAAAACTTCATCGCTAATTCCAACTTTATTGCGGAGTAAAGTGTGGCTTTTCAGTAAATCGTGTTGCCCAAAATTACTAGAAATCCTATATTTATTCGGGAGTAAAGTTGCCATTTTGGGTGAATTTATGAGTCTATCTCTACCACAATTCGATCGTTTGTGCACTCAGTTGCTTTCCCCTTTAGGCGCATTTCAAGTAATCCGCAGAACCCGTACCGGCGATTCGGGGAGCGACTTTCAACTTATTGGACCGGCTGGTTCTAGCTTCCGACTTGAAGTCAGAGAGTATAAACGGATCACGCCGGCAACCGCAGAATCTGCCTGCATAGCGTTAAAGCGAAACAGTCAGACAATCGATTCGCAGCCGGTCCTGTTTGCCCCATTGGTCTCCGATCGAACCGCAGAGATCGCACAAAGGCACAATGTGTCATGGATGGATTATGTAGGGAACTGTCGTTTGGTCTTCCCATCGAAGGGAATCTACGTGTGGCGAAGTGGGATCGACAACCCATTTGGTAAACAAATACCGAAAGTACTCAACGTCTTTTCTGTGAAGTCGAGTCGAGTCGTCCGAGCGCTGTTGGAGCAACCGTTGCTCGGCTGGCAACTCAACCAACTTGCAGGATGCAGTGATGTTCTTGTCAGTCCAGGCTTAATGTCGCGCATCAAATGCTCGCTTGTCGAAGACGGGTATGCGACTATTCAGGACGGCCGCCTATATTTGAAACGTCCCGATGAGTTGTTGGACGATTGGGTAAAGCACTACCGCAGCCACAGGCCGCAGGAATACAGCTTCTATCTGCGAGGAGACATCGAGCATGTAGAACGACAAGTCGCATCTTGGTGTTCGAAATTCGGAATTGATTATGCGCTTTCGCGCTTCTCTGCTGCCTGGCGTTTGGCACCGGAGGTACGTTACAACGTCGTGAGCATGATGGTATCCAAAAACGCAATTCTGGATGACACACTCAATGACCTTATAGCCAACTTTGGAGTACGCCCCGTTGATTCGGGGGCAAATCTTATCCTGCAAGTCTCGGCTGATGAAAGTTATCTTAGTAATCGACGCGGCGAAGATATCCCGACAACATCTCCTCTGCAAACGTATTTGGACTTAAGAGCGATGGATGGTCGGGGTGAGGAAGCGGCGAGGGCAATCTACGAGAAATACTTGAAACAACCATTCAAGGAAGCGGCTGAACAAGCTGTGAGGCATCATGAAGGAAACTGAAGCAGCCCGATCCGTCTTGCTGGAGGTGCTCAATGCTCTCGGGGCGATGCGTGAAGAATTAGTGATCGTTGGTGGGTGGGTGCCAGACTTGCTGTACCCTGAATGTAATCACATTGGGTCTTTGGACGTTGACTTAGCGGTATCGCCCATGGCCATAGGCGGCAATGCATATTCGACAATTCGCGAACGCCTAATGCAAATTGGTTATACAATGCAGTCATCGCCCACTCGATTTTGGAAGCAAGTACCAGGCTTGATCAATCCGATCAAAATTGATTTGCTCACGGGGTTGTATGTCTTGTAGGAGAAGCGGGATTCGATCCTTATAGATGAGATTCGAATTAACGAATTACGCGGAATCGATTTAGCGTTTGAGTCGTCTGAATCAATTACTATTGATGGCAGAATGCCAGATGGCTCTGTCAACCGAGTGACTGCTCGGTTGGTTGCTCCAGAGGCGTACATTTTGATTAAAGCGATCGCTTTGGACGAACGCACCAAAGATAAGGATGCTTACGATATTGCCTTTGTTCTAAAGCACTACCAACCCTCTCTTGCAGACTTAGCAAAAAAGGTTCATAGAATTTCGCGATCGGGAATTGGAAAAGAAGCTCTACACTTGCTGCAAATCAAGTTCCGGACCTTTGATTCGGTTGGTCCGGTATGGGCCAGTCGAGTAGCAGTAACAGCAGGCGATGACCCTGTGCAATTCCAGCGTGCTGCGTTTGAAGATGCAGGATTACTATTCAGATTGCTTGATGCGCTATGACGACGCTCGGCATTTACACGTCTAGTATCTTGCCTAAGTGGACTATAGTCTCCAGCGGAGAACAGTGTCACCGCTGTGCAGGAAGTGGAGCGCTCAAAGAGCAAAACATCGATTCGCTGGCGGTGGAGTTTAAACATGTCGAATGTTGAATGGAATTTGGAACGCGATGGTTTTCGGATTTTACCGAGGGCTGTCGATGTGACGATCATCGATCGCTTACTTGATGTATTCGAAACTGCTTTTGATGATGATTCGCAATCGGTGCAAGCACGATCGAGCAAGGGGTATGTTTATGCCGCTCGAAATTTGCTGGACTCCATTCCCGAAGTTACCTTGGTTTGGCAGAAAGATCCTATGCTTGGTCTTCTTCGAGAAGTTCTCGGAGATGGATTCGGTTTAGTCAGGGCTTTGTTTTTTGACAAACCGCCCGAGCGGACATGGAACCTTCCATGGCACAAAGATACGTCCATCTCGGTGAAAGATAACTCTGCGTCGTCGCCGTCGTTTTCCCGGCCGACCGTCAAAGCGGGTGTGCCACACGTAATTGCGAATGATGATTTGTTGCGACGAATTTTAACACTAAGAATCCATCTGGACGATGTCACCGACGAAAATGGACCACTGCGTGTGATTCCCCGATCGCATATTGCCAGCGAATGTGAAGGACTAGGGGTTGATCACGCTGTCACGATCTACGCAAATGCGGGAGATGTTTTGGTAATGCGCCCCTTGATCAGCCATTCGAGTGGAGCGTCAATCGCTGGCACTATGCGGCATCGAAGAATCCTGCATCTGGAATTTGCAGCCACCGAGAAACTCCCAGATGGATATCAGTGGCATGACTATATTCGACCCTCGATTATCTAACCCATCGGCGCCGAGCTTAGTGGTTACGGAGTCCACATTTCCAGACTGAAAGTACAATGATTGCTCGCTATTCCACTTTTACTCGGAATGCCTTCGACCTTCAGCCCGCGATAAATTGCGCATAATTGATGATGTTTGGCAGTGGTCATTGGCTGCTTGATTGGCTGTCGTTGAAACAGTGTCATCCTATTCTGATTGTGGTATAACTGGGACCGGAATCGTTCTATGCATACGGCTTGGTACATGTCCATATAGCAAATGGAGAGATTCCCTGGATCGCAATTCCAGTTCTATTCACTGATCTCAGCAATATTCATCGATTTTCACCATGAATTCTCTCCTCGCTTTCATCCGTGTCATTGCAATATCTTTTTTGGTAGTGCCGCTCGAGTTGCCGCTAGAAGCGACCGAGTTTCGTTCCGACTGGCAAGGTTCTCGGCCATGGGTTGGCCCGGAATATTGGGCTGGACCGCTATATGACTGGAAAACCGTTGATGGTGCAGTTGTCGCTGTGGCGGCACAAGACCGGTTGCTGCACTTGTTAAGTCATCGACCGCTGGAACCGCAGAAGGGTTTTCAAATTCGGGTTTCGGTCGAGTTGCTTTACGAGGGGAGCATTTCGAGTCCAAATGCGGTATGGGCCGGAATCGCAGTGGGCGTGAAAGGGATGATGGAGGACCCACGACACGTTGCTGTTTGGCCGAAGCAACGCATCGTGGCGGTGGTCCGCGCCGATGGTCGACTCGCACTCGGCGATAGCGCGATATCTGAAGATGTTCTAGCAGGTGATGGTCCGGTTGAATTGGAGCTGATAGCGAGTGATGGTGAGCTGCGGCTTACTGGGACCCGAAATGGAAAATCTGCGACCGTAAGTATGGCGGTTAAAGACGTCGATCTCATGGGAAATCTGTGTCTTGCCGCATCATCGCCACGCAAACCGGGCGACAAGCGGGGTGAGATCCGAGCGAGATTTCGCGATTGGCGAGTTTCGGGAGCCGGCATCGGCCCTACTGGCGTTGAGCCTTTCGGCCCTATCTTGTGGACGCAATACACGCGTCAGGGAAATATCGTAAAAGTATCCGCCCAAATGGCCCCGATGGGCGAGTCGGATGCGCGGGAAGTGAAGCTCGATATCAAGCAGAACGACGAATGGCGAGAAGTCGGCGTAGGGTTGATCGATCCGCTCGCGCGCAACGCGCTGATCCGAGCGGAGATTCCTGATGGTGCGGTTGAATACCGAGTGCGTTATCCGTGGCAGGGCCGTGATTCGCATTGGTCCGGAACTTTTGCTGAGGATCCCGGAGAATCTGGAAAACCTTTGAAAATCGCTTTGTTTTCATGCGACAACGGTTATGCGTTTCCGTTACCGACCATGGTGAGTAACGTCACGGCTCAGAATCCCGATTTGTTGTTCTTCGCTGGCGACCAAATCTACGAGAGTTACGGTGGTTATGGCCTAGTCCGAACGCCGACCGACAAGGCAATGCTCGACTATTTGCGCAAGTACTATCAGTTCGGATGGACCTGGCGATCTCTCCTCAAAGACAAGCCATCCATCATTCTTCCCGACGACCACGATGTGTTTCAGGGAAACCTGTGGGGCAATGGTGGCAGAGCGACAAAGGTCCAGGAAGCGGGTGGTTACATGATGCCTGTTGAGTGGGTTAAGGCTGTCGAACGGACACAGACCGTTCATCTGCCGGATCCAGTCGATCCCGCTCCACTGGAGAGCGGCATTGGTGTTTATTTCACGAGTATGACTTGGGGCAGCGTGCCCATGGCCATCATCGAGGATCGCAAGTGGAAGTCCGGCCCTGGCTCGTTGTTGCCAAAGGGAACCATTAATGCCAACACGACTGCCGACCAGCTCGACCCGCCGGCTGCCAGTTTGTTGGGGCAACGGCAGGAACGCTTTCTGAACACATGGGCCGCCGCAACCCGCGAGAAACCGCTGCGGCTTGTATTTTCGCAGACGATATTCTGCAAGGGCCACACTCACACCGGCCCCGAATTGAAGAAGGACCGTTTTGACTTGGACAGCAATGGCTGGCCAAGATCGGGCCGTCAACGTGCGCTCGAACCCCTAAAAGGCAACCGCACTTTGATGCTTCATGGTGACCAACATCTCGGACTACTCGTCAGACAAGGAATTAATGATTGGAACGATGGCCCTTGGGCATTTATGGTACCCGGAACAGCCAATGGTTTCCCTCGCGCCTGGTGGCCCGAAGATGAAAGAATCACTGGAGATTTCACCGATCCCTTTGGCAATAAATTTACAGTTCTAGCTGCTGCTAATCCGGAAAAGGGAAGCAACACCCTTAAGCCGCGTGAAATTGATCAACCTGAAGTCGTCGCCCAAAGTAAAGGCTCAGGTCATGGTATCGTGATCATCGCCCCCGATCGCAAATCCGCAGTGATCGAAATGTGGCGTTACCAATTTGATACGTCGAACCCAAAGCCGGGTGACCAATTTGATGGATTTCCGCAAACAATTCGTTTCGGTGAATGAAGCATCATTGGAAAATTAGCTTGTTCAAAGCACTCCGAATAAATGAAGCTGTCGTATTGATTTGACCAAGGCTCAGCGAATGGACCAAAGTTTGTCCATAGATTGATGTATTTCTCTAACAAATCCTGAGCGTCCGTAGGTTGGGTAAAGAGAGCTGAACAAAGTAACTTTGACTCGCTGCGTGGACTTCTCCGGGGAGGCATCTTATAAATCCACGAAATTCTTGGATGGCTCATTCGGCGTTGTTGAGATTGCAGTGGACGACTGCTAGATTTACGCCGACTCTTTCTAGGCACGAGTAATGTGGGTTAACTCTACGAATTTAGTTTTCAAGGGTGCCTTGTCACTGGCTATCTTAACACTTCTTCGATAGCCTTCGCCAAATTGCAACAGACGAACTAACGATGCAAGATTCCGATCGCATACAACAGATTCTCAACTCGATTCTTTCGGCAACGAGCCCCGAGGAGCGAGAGCTCATTCTCCAACGCGAATGCGGTGAGGATCGCGAGCTTCGAGAAAAGGTGGAATCGCTGTTGCGAGTGGAACTTGCAACAATGGCTGAAAGCGCGGACCTTAAGGAGCGGGCTGAATCTTCAGCCGCAAATCGCGCTTCGGACCGTCCCGGTGTGGTTTTGGTCGATCGCTATAAGTTGTTGAAGGCTGTGGGCGAAGGGGGAATGGGCTCGGTTTGGAAGGCTGAGCAACTTCAGCCCGTCAAGCGAATCGTGGCGGTTAAACTGATCAAAAAGGGGATGGACTCTGCGCAGATTCTTGCTCGTTTTGAAATTGAACGACAGACGCTTGCACTGATGGATCATCCCAACATCGCTCGTGTCTATGATGGAGGCATAACCGATCAAGGTGCGCCGTTTTTTGTAATGGAGTATGTTGAAGGTGAACCGCTTAGCGATTACTGCGATAAGAATAACTTAAATGTTGAAGAACGTTTGAAGTTGTTTCACGACGTTTGTCAGGCGATCCAGCACGCACATCAAAAAGGGATTGTGCACCGCGATTTGAAGCCCAGCAATATTCTGGTTTGTAACATCGATGGCAAACCTACTCCCAAGGTCATCGACTTTGGCCTGGCGAAAGCCTTCAATCAAGGTCCGACCGAACAAACTCAGTTGACTGCGCATGGCGTCATTCTCGGAACGCCCCTCTATATGAGTCCGGAGCAAGCGGATTATACCAATGTCGATATTGATACTAGATCGGATATCTACTCTTTGGGTGTCATCTTATATGAACTGCTTACGGGCAGTACACCGATCGATCGACAAAAAATGCGAGCTGCGGCCATGAACGAAATCGTAAGGCTTATTTGTAGCGAAGAGCCGCTAAAGCCCAGTTCGCGATTGAGTTCCAGCGAAGGTATCGCAGATATTGCCTCACACCGTCGAGTTGACGCTGCCCGACTGCGGCGAGCGATTGCTGGTGATCTCGACTGGATTGTAATGAAGGCCATCGAGAAGGAACGAAATCGGCGCTACGAATCGGTAAGCGGTTTCGCTCGTGACATCGAACGCTTTCTCAATAACGAGGCGGTTGAAGCCTGTCCCCCAAGTGCTACGTATCGTATTAAAAAATTTGTCCAAAAACACCGGGCCCTGATATCAACCGCTGCTTCATTTGTGTTGTTGCTAGTGGTTGGCGCTATTGTTAGTACGTGGCTGGCAATTCGAGCGATGAACGCTGAGTCGGTTGCCGATTCAGAACGTCGAAACGCACAAGATGCCGAACGTCAAACGCTTGAAGACTATCGGGCCAGTACCGACGATGCGATTGAACAGCTCATCGGATCCAAATCAGAAATTGGGGCGTCCGAAAGAAACTATCTGGAGCGTACGCTTGAGCGCTGGAAGGTGTTCGCCAATCGTCAGGGAGACGATGCCCATAGTCGGGCCATTCAAGCGGAAGGGCACTTTCGAGTTGGCAGCATCTGGCAGACTTTGGGGCGTAACGCCGAAGCTGTAGAGGAACTAGAAAAAGCTCGCGATTTACAAATCAATCTGTTACGCGAGTTTCCGAGCACTATCGCTTATCAGGTCGCTTTGGCCAGAACTCACGGCGATTTGAGCGTTGTACAATCGAATGTTGGGAAATTCAATGAAGCTGAAACCGAGTACAAAGCTACGTTGCAATTACAACAAGCGCTTGTTGATCAGTTTCCTAACAATCTTGATTACCAGCACGATATCGCGCGGACTCACCAAAACAAAGGAAATTTTAGTTCCTCTTTGGGGCAATGGGATAATGCCAAGAAGTCATACAGAATCGCCATCGAAAAGCTCTCGACGCTAGTTTCCAAGGAGCCCAAGAGCAAGATGTTTCGTCAGGATCTTGCGCTTGCTCAGCATAACTTGGGTCTTTTGCTTTTGGACATAGGAGAACTGGAAGAATCGGGCAAAGAACTCGAAGCGGCACGCACTTTGCGTCAGGCACTTGCTACCGAGTTTCCGGAGACGCCTCTTCTTCGCAAGGAGCTTGCCGATTCGTACATCGATCTCGCGGCACTTCACTATCAGATGGCAAATCCAAACGAAGCGCTCAAAGAAATCGAGAAAGGCCGCGATCTGTATCAGGCTTTGGTGGAAGAATACCCTGCAATACCGACATATCGCAGAGAACTAGGGCTCATTCAAAACAACTTGGGTGTTTTGCAAATCGATCAAGAAGTCTTTGAGAAAGCACTCGAATATTTTGAATTGGGGCGAGCGCAACGGCAGAAACTTGTTGATCGATATCCAGATAGGCCTAGCTATCGCAACGATTTGGCCGTGTCGTATAACAACATTGCTATTGCGTTGGAAGGACTAAGACGTACCGAAGAACAGATTGCAGCCCAGGAAAAAGCACGTTCTATTCAGGAACAGCTGGTAAAGGACTTTCCCAGTGAGCACATCTTTAAAGGTGGGCTGGCCGTTACTCTGAACAATTTGGGGCTCTCCTATAGCAATCTCGACAATTACCCCCAAGCCATCGCGGAGTATGAAGCAGCGGAGCGTGTATCTTCGGAACTCGTCGCGGAGCACTCTGACGTTCCCGAATATGGGCAGCAGTACGTTCGAAGTTTAAGCGAATTAGCGAATGTGTATAAACGTCAGAACGCTCATGAAAAAGCTCTTGGTCGCTACCGCGCAGGCGTAGCGCATAGTGAGAAGCTCTTGCAAGCCTCTCCCGACTCGCCGCATTCGAACCTAGCCTTGGTTTCGTGCCAAATCAGCATTCCCAAAGTACTTTTACAATTGGCCCGAATGGGTGAAGCAAAACTCGAAAACAATAAGACAATCGATACGGTAACGAAGTTGGTGCAACAATATCCCAACATGCCGGAATTCCGACTTGCACTTTCGGAGAGCTTGTGCATCTCCAGTCAAATTCTGTTGATGGAAGCGAACCACACTGAAAGCTTAGCTCAAGTCGATAAGGCGCTCGAGAATTTAGCGATATTTCTCGAACCAGGAATGGCGTATCCATCGGCAGGTTCCTTTTTCGTGTCGTGCTACTCGACCCGAGCAAGATTGCACGCGACGATGGGGAACTATCCTGCTGCCTTGGACGATTGTAAGAAGTCGCTGACTTTTGGCGATCCGAGCAAGCAGCAACCCGTTGAGATTGTGAAAGCGTATGTTTATGCGAAGTCCGGCGATGTAGACGCTGCAGTTCAAAATGCAGAGAAACTAGGTAGCGTCACGGGGTGGGAAAGCCAGCAATTGTATGAGCTAGGGCGGGTATGGGCAGTTGTGGCGGAGAAAACAACGGATAATGAACTTAAGCGGAACCGTGTTGGCCAAGCTATCTCATTGCTGCGTTCTGCTGTCGAAAAGGGACACAAATTGACACCCGCCACTGCAGATGATCCTGACTTTGTTGCGTTAAAAGCACTTCCAGAATTCGCCGAATTGATAAGTCAACCATAAAATTGAGTGTTCGCCCTGCACTTGATTGAAGTTCAGGCGGCGCTCAGGATTAGCAAGGCAACCAACCAGTACGTCAAGCTGACCAGCAGTGCCATCCAACTGGTTGCATAATAGGGCGTAAGTCTTCGAATAACCACTTCGGCAATATTCAGCTTCGCGATAGCGAGGAGAACAAGAGTAAAGATCGGTGCGCACGCATAACGGAAGTTCGTGTTCCCTATAGTTAAAATGAAGGTGGGAATAGAGAGTGCCATTAGAAGCAGGAACAGAATTAAGAAGCAGGGACGTTTCTTAGCGAAACACAACGGTTTCATCATGAAGATAAGCAGAATAGGCGACGCCAACAGAAGGCATGTGGTCCAGAAGTAAAAGACGTCACCTACGAGCATACCTGGTAGGGAATAGAAATTGAGTCTTTTGGTGGCATCGAACGTCAGAAGAATGAGCGTCAACGATATTCCCGCCAGCGCCGTGGAAACCAGTGTCGCGCTCAAGCGAAACTGTGAGTCTCGCAGTTTGTCAGGCTCTGTCATCGGGCTACCTCAAGAAATGGCGAGTTTCGCTCGCAGGTCTGCGCGAACTAGGCGTGCACTTCGATTGGCTTGTGATCATTAGAGTAACTCGAGATGGCCCGTCACTTGGTCAATTTTACTTGCATCGTCTGGTCCGATAGCAAGACACGTGCGGGTGGGGTGGCCGTGAAATTCTGTTCGGCCACTGTCCGTGATCAAATGAACGATAAGCCCTAATTCGACGGCTTTGTCATAAAGAGTCATCAGTTCTTCTTCACTGTTGCAGCGAACACACACTTTAGCGAACGAACCCAAGATCCAAGATTGTTCGGCTGCGGAAAAATCGTTTAATCCAATCGACGCTTGATTCTGTAATCGACTGGTGAGAAATGCCATCGAAGCGTGTGCACCCTGAGCGATTTGCTTTCCCCTTCGCATTTTCAAGTCATGGCGCATGACAATGATCTGCTTTACAGTTGTGGCTTCTGGTTCGTTCAAGACAACATTCTTTCCTGAAGTGAGTTGTGGTGATTCCATGAAAGGAACGAAGGGTGTTTTGTTTTACAGGGTCTGTTGCCGTTTCGAAATCTAGGATGCAGTAATCTGCTCGGTTCTTCACTTGCGATTGGATCGATACTGTCCGGGCGAGACTCCAAAGTGCTTACGAAACGAATAGATAAACGCGCTGACCGATTCGAAGCCCAACTCCAGAGCGACTTCAGTGATATTCCGTTCTGATGCCAATAGCTGCAGGGCATGCATCATCGTTACTTGACTTCTCCAGCGCGATAGCGGCAGCCCAAGCTCTTTTGAAAATACTCGTTGCATGGTGCGGAGACTAGTGCCACATTCTTCACACAGTTCAGCCAGCGATTGATCCGTACCAGGATTATCGAGCAATACCGAAGCTAGTTTTCTGGCTCGTGGGTCGTTTGGCATGGGAACCATGAGCGGAAATGGACTGAGTTTCTGGACTTGGAAGATCAGAAACTCAAGCAGGTTTCGCTGTTCGTCCGAGTCTGATTTGATGATACCAATGTTGCAGACGTGGAGGATGAGTTCACGAACGAGCGATGGGATTTCGTAAGCAGTGCAGGGGAGATCTATTCCTGTTTCGGGGCGCGATTCAAAATAAACCGTTTGCAGAAAGGCTCGCCCGTACATTTTGATGGAATGCGTTTGGCCAGCGGGAATCCAGATGGCTCGGTTCGTGGGGACCACCCAGCAATGATTTGGGGTCTCAACGGCGATCACTCCTTCGCTGGCATAAACCAATTGAGACCAGGAATGGGAATGTGACTCGATCTTATGACCGGGAGAAAAGCGGGCGGAAAAAGTCCGGATCTGAAGATGGCGTGGATTCGACATAAGGCGTCATGGTATCGTTAGTGCGTCACGATTGGAATGGCTAAGATGGGCCTATCAAGTGACGATCCCAGCCCATTTCCTCAGGAGTTCTATTGTGCACGCCAACAACGTATGCCATTTTGCCATTCATGCCGACGATGTCGCTCGAGCAAAGGACTTTTATCACAAAGTGTTTGGCTGGCAGTTCGAAGAATGGGGGCCGCCAGATTTTTACTTGATTCACACCGGCAACGCGCAGAATCCTGGAATCTTAGGGGCACTACAGAAAAGAACCGCACCGTTGGGAACTGGATTCAACGGCTATGAATGCTCGATTTCAGTGGAGGATGTCAAGAAAATGGAAGCCACGATACTGAACCATGGAGGCACCATCGTCGTGAAGCCAGTTGAGATTCCAACCGTGGGTGTGCTTATCAAGTTTGCAGATACCGAGGGAAACGTTGCCTGTGCCATTCAGTACTACAAGAAAGGCTAACATGGCTGGTTCGAAAAATGAAACGGAGCTCATTCTTCGTGAGCTGATGCGAGGTCGAGAAGAAGATGTTATCAAGATAGCACTTGCGGCGCGCAAGGCCGTGCTCAAGGCAGCTGGGAAGTGTAGCGAAATCATCTATGAGACCTACTGCATCTCCAATGCATTTACTTTCACTGGGAAGCAAGGGCAGGGTTTTATTCATATTGCGACTTATGCGGAGCATGTGAATATGGGCTTCGATCGAGGCACGGAGCTCGATGATTCTGACAGTCGTTTGGCTGGCACGGGTAAGCTCATTCGTCACATTCGGCTAAAGAGTATCGCGGATAGTCGTGACCCAGCGGTGGTCCGACTGATAGAGCAGGCCGTGGAGCAAGGGCGAGCCATGGCTGATGCGAAGGGGGGATCTGCCGAGCCGATTGTGGTGGTGAAGCGTCGCCAAAAATGAAAACAGTCTTCGGCTTCATAGGGAAAGCAGGCTAGAAGCCGAACCACCAACGGTTGCATTTTTGCTAAAGGGGTAGGGGAGTTATCCTTCCACGATCAGACCGCGATAGATCGCACCGCGGTGCCTATACTTGGCAACATCTTGGTAGGCGGGGCTGTTATACCACTGCAGAGCCGTTTCTATGCTAGGGAACTCGGCGATGACGACTCCTTCAACATCTGGACCTTCCAGAGTTACGTGGGGTCCATAGGCAGACAGGACTTTAATGGGAACACCATCCAGAGTAGCAGCAACTTTAGCCCAATACTCTTCGAGTTCGTTTTGGTCGAGTGTTTGTTCACGAATAAAGATCATATAAGCGGGCATACGAATATTCTCAGTGCGGGGTAATTGACGTAGGGAATTGAACGATCAGAGGCCACCAGTTGCATGAATGATCTCGCCTGTCAACCAACTTGATTCCTCCGAAGCCAGGAAGACCACAACTCGCGCGATATCGAGCGGCTTGCCAATGCGCCCCAGGGGCGTCATGCGGACGAGCGATTTTTCAAAATCGCTATCAACGCCGTACAAGCCTGCCTCTTTGGTCCCTTCACTTAGCGTAGCTCCCGGATTTACCGAGTTGACTCGAATTCTTCGCGGGGCAAGTTCTTTGGCCAGCACCCCAGTGATGGCATCAAGTCCGCTTTTTGAAGCAGCGTAGATCGAGTATTCCGCTGGAAGGGATCTGGAAGCTGCTGAGCCTATGTTGATGATGCTTCCTCCCGCCTCTCTAAAGTGCTTGAGTGATTCACGAATCGTTAGCAAGAGCCCAAGTAAATTGATATTTATTTCTCGATGGAACTCAGTTTCCGTTATGTCGGAAATCGGCATGGCTTTGTATACACCAGCATTGTTGACCAGAATGTCCAGCGAACCAAATGCGTTGGTCGCTTGCTCGAGCATACGGCGAACATCAGAGGAATTCGAAACATCACCCTGAATCGCGATCGCTTGTCCGCCGTTGGCAACTATTTCGCGAACAACCGCATCTGCGCCATTGGTGTCAGACGAATAATTCACAACGACCGCTGCTCCGGCGGCGGCAAGCTCTAGAGCAATGCCTGCACCAATCCCTTTGGAACCACCTGTGACTAGTGCCGTCTTGGTTTGCAACTTTAACATGATTTTGTCCTCCTGCGACTTTGACACGTTCGATTGAGGACTGTGACAACATTTATGCAATTTTTTTCAGTTTAGGTGCAATGTGTCACGGATAGTGGGCTGTGCCAGCATTCGACGCAACCATAGAACTTGATCTTTCGGCTCTAAGAAGGGATGGTCGCGAAATATAGCTGCGTATTGCTGATTCATTTCGTTTTCTACTTGGGCATATGTCTCAGCGGCGACTTCGCGAATCTTGTTTAAATGGGGGGACGAAAATACCATTTTTTCTGCGTCAACATGGCCGGCTTCGATAAACCCCTTCGTCTTCTTGTGACAACGGCAAGGGTTGTTGGTATTGATCAGGCCACATTGCTGGTTCATGAACTGATATAACTCCCGCCGTGCACGGGATAGGCTTTGGCGAAAGTTGTCTGGGGAAATTTCTAGTATTTCACTACCTGTAGCGTCGCTAGCTCCCAAGATTTCTGCCAAGACGAAAACCAGTCGCTGTTTACGATCGAGGCACAAAAGCATGCCCGTTGTACAGGAAATTTTCGCTTCTTCTACGAGCAAGGGGACTTCAACAGGCACCGTCTTCGGATCAGGAAGATCTAGGTCGGGTGTGCCGTTAATGGCATCGGCATAGGCTGAAAACGATTGACTTTGAGTTTCGGCCATTCTCCGTTTCAAGTTCAGGACATGATTCGCCACGATACGATAGAGCCAAGTACGGAACTTGCTTTTGCCAGAGAATGTACCGAGACGGGTTATGGCTATAATTAGGATTTCTTGCGTAACCTCTTCGGCATCGTGCGGATGAAACACCATTCGAATAGCAATATTGTAAATCCAGGCTTGGTGGCGAAGGATGAGTTTCTCTAACGCTGCCTGACTTCCGTTTTTGGATTGTTCTATGAGTTCGCAATCGGTGGAATCGTCGATAACTTCGGCAAAGGGATTATACATTGTTCGAACTCATTGCAAGCTTCTAGCGTTTTGTCAGTGCGATGTGTATTTTTCTATACGACACTTTGTCAAGCGACAGCCCAGCATTCAAGACTAGTGCGCAAAACTGGACTACTATTTATCGGCAGTTGGCGGGCTAGGCATGGACTCATAGAAAGGACTCATCAATGTAAATCGAGCTCGCACAATCTCCGAGTTCATTGGATCGTGCAGCAACACTTCACGGTCACCGTCTAAAACGGAGATCCGAAAAGGCTGTTTTAGCTTCTGGGTTAGGTGGTAAACGGTAAAATATTCCGCGAGATCTTCGGTACGTGCTGAACTTCCATAGAGTGACACAAATGGTGTGCGGCCCAGAGCTTCATAGATTTCCTTCATTTTCGATGCATCCACCAGCTTGCCACCTTGTCGAAAGCGAATCGACAGCAATCCCTGGTCCAAGTATCGATTGATGGGAGTTCTGGCATCCTCCCAAACGCCTGCAGTGAATGGAGTGGCAGAGTTATTGGGTGGGATTGAGGGATCTGGGGGTAGCGTTGGGGTGACTTGGCAAATCGCATCCACGATGTGAGTCGCTTCGTGCAGGAATACATACTGAAGTGCCGTGATGTTTCCGATTTCGGTTCGCAACGAAAATGTAGTTACTCGTCGATCGAAACACGAGCTTTCCTTTTCTGTCATCCATTCACTCGCGGACTGGTGGAGAATACTTGCCCGAATGGCAATGTCAAAGAGCGGATAGGATTCACTTGACGTGACCATCGAGGTCAACGCAGTATTGGGCATATTGTTCAAGAAACTTATGTGGCGTAACCTCTGCTTGAGAATGCTTTGATGTAAAGGGGGCAAGATTGCTGTCGCTTCAGCGAACTTTTGTCGTTCGTCGTCGGTTAAAAGATGGGAACTGGGCGACAGTCCTGCCTCACGAAAAATAGAGAGCACACTTTCAGGTGCGTCCCCTATCCGTTCGGTCAAATTTTTGTGCGGGTCAAGACCCAATTGACGCTGTATCGAATTGACTTCGTGGGCCTCTGCATGATGGACCTTTTCTTGAGCATACAAATCCATGGCTGTGATCAAAAATGAGAGGTTTATGCCTAGGCAAAAAAAACAGCACAAAACATGGTGTTGCTGCTCTCGTCGTGTCGTTGTGGGCATTGTAGGCTCGGATAGGAAAGTTGATTCTGGTTGATATTGCCTGGCAATTGTCATGAAAACGTTCTCCACAGGTTGGATTACGATTTTACTAATGATGGGATATGGCTAGGGCGATGACTGCGTAATTTTGCAGGTGCTTCTGCTTTCCTTGGACACATCATCTTGGTGACTGTGACAAACGGGATCAAAGTTTTGTAGAAGAAACTCGTTCGTTTCAGCCTTTCGATTGCATTGAGAGAGAAAATTTCCCGGCAGATCCGACCGTTAATGCCACCGATTTCTGTTTCACTTGTTTAATGACACCTGGTACTGAGATTCGTAGGAAAAAGGAATCATACTTGTAACACGGGTGCCGTAAGCTGACAAACCAATGGACCAAGCGGCTGCTATCATTTTGGGATTGGCGGGAAATTGCGAAGAGGTGCTGCTGTTGCTATGCAAGCGATTATTGTTGTGCGGGGAACCTACCGTCGCGAGCCATTTGGAAAACGAGCAAGAAAACGAATGCTACAAATGCCAGAAAGAGCAACCCCAAGACGATACCTACCCCGGCTGGTAAAGCAATTCCTTTTTGTCCTCTTCGATGTGCGGAGATGAGGGCCACAACCCCAGATGCCGTGCCCGCAATCACAATCAAAATTGGAATTAGGCCAATCATGAATTTCAACAGACGGATGTCATCAGGATTTCCTTCACTTTGACCTGGTTGGGAATGTGTTGCGAGGAATCCGAAATTTAGGATACAACCGAACGCCAAGGCAATAAGCGGGGCAAGGGCGCTTGCCTTTGCTAAGGTTGAGCACGTCTCGTTTTTCATGTTTGTTCCTCACAATTCGACGCATCTTCAACGCTTTGCGTAACGCGGACTAATAAGGACTGGAATTGGAAAAGTATCTAGTTTTTACTGAGCACATTTCTTACACAACTTACAGGGATTTTTCAAGGAAATAAGTTTGTTGACAGGGGATACGAAATGTTGACTTTGATTTGTAGTCTTCAGGATTCTGTGAGACTCCAACATCTAATCATCCAAACGCGCAATTTACAGCCAAAGCAGGCGCTCAAGATCTACCCTGCTTGTTGAAGCCCTTAGTGCTGTGTATCGTCAACGAAAAGCAGGGAAGGCGATTTTGTTTTGCATTAGAACGTCCTGACGCGATTGAGTGGTGTTTTGGCAAATGACCAAGTAAAAGCCTACTCTGCTTTGAAATTCTATGGAGTGCACAAGAATGGTTCGATCAATCAGTACAATATTTGGGCCGCCCATTGGAGTGACTTTCCTAGTCGCCTCCATCACCGTGCTCGCAGGTTGTGCTAAACAGCCTGAGCAAACCCAATCAAGTTCGAAGGTAGAAACACAAGTGGAGCCCAACATGAAAACGGAGAAGGCGATCTTGGCGGGTGGATGTTTCTGGGGAATGGAAGATCTATTTCGCAAGCAACCAGGCGTCATTTCAACTCGGGTTGGTTATTCGGGTGGCGATGTAAAAAACGCCACGTACGAGAATCATGGTACCCATGCCGAATCGATCGAAGTAGTTTTCGATCCTTCGCAGACCGATTTTCGCAAGTTGCTGGAGTTCTTTTTCCAGATCCATGATCCCACTACCAAGAATCGGCAAGGTAACGATCGTGGAACTTCCTATCGGTCCGCTATCTACTATACCAGTGAAGAGCAAAAGCGAGTTGCGTTAGACACGATCGCAGATGTCGACGCCTCTGGTTTGTGGCCAGGCAAGGTGGTAACAGAGGTTGAACCCTTTGGTGAGTTTTGGGAAGCAGAGCCAGAGCATCAAGATTATCTGGAGCGTTACCGAGATGGATACACTTGTCATTTCCCGAGGAAAGAATGGGTTTTGCCCAAACGCTCGTCGGCAAAGTGATGAGCCGTTTCATGCTGTAAATCAACTGAACAAGCGTAATGGTTGTTCTTGACGCCCGCTAAAGCGAATAGCGAATTGAAGATTTTCGATTGTCTGTTGCCGTTGAACATCGAGCCCCCGTTAAGTTTCTCACCCGCCGTTGTGACAGGTATTCATTATACGGGCCAAGTACCGGGGCGAGTTCGGGGCAGGGCCGTCGGGCTCTGCGGGCAAGGTGATCCTGTTGCAATTTTGAAGAAGCCACCGTTTTTGAGAATTTTTCGATTTCCGCGAACCAGGTCGTTTTTCTCAACGACTACTGTTGTAGATGCAATGGTTGCGAAGGATGGCGGAAAAGACGGAAAATGACGCAAGAATCTGAATCAAACCTCGTCGTTCGCTGCCAACTTGGTGACCGCGACGCCTGGGAAAGTCTCGTTATGCGTTGGCATCCAAGGTTGTGGCGATTCATTTTTGGCATGTTGGGAAATCGTCCGACTGCTGAAGATGCATTGCAAGATACCTGGCTGCAAATTGTTCGGTCCTTGATTCGTTTGCGAGAACCAGAACGTCTTGAAGCGTGGATGTATCAGATCGCCCGGCGAGTGATTGCAGATCGACTCCGGGAACAGTACCGACGACCCGCTTCCGAGGCATTCATCGATATGGCTGAAGAACCTGTTGAGTTGGGTGCCATCGAAGCCTTGGATTCGCTTCGATCTGCTTTGATCCAATTGCATCCAAGCGATCGAGAATCTGTCGTCTTGTATTACCTTGAAGGAAAGACTCTGGATGAAGTTGCGGCGATTTGCAATGTGCCCAGTGGGACCATTAAATCGCGGTTGCATCGCGCCCGTTGTCAACTTGGAAAAATTTTGAAGAAGGAAAGCGGTTTATGAACAGCGTCGATAGTTGCGATCACGTCCCAAACATGGATGCCGCATTGCGAATTGTCACAGGTGAACTTTCAACGAAAAAACGCTGGCTGTACCGCGCGTTAGCGCTGGTGATCTTTGTTTGGGTAATGGCGTTGTCGTCAATGTGGCTAACTGAACCTACAGGCTTGCCTGCCTCAACCAACGTTGCCTTTGCAGCAATGCTGGTCCTTGGTTTCGGATGGGTTGGGGTCTTACTTTGGATTCTAACTCGGCGAAGTTGTCCAACAGCGATCGATAGGATCGCAACCGGCTGGATGGCAACTTTGGCTTGCAGTGTTTCGTTAGTTCTTTCAGTAGCGATTGCGGCGATCCGGAATAACTCGTGGGCTGCTCTTACATTGGCAGTCACCGGCCTGCCGATACTTCTTGCGGCGTTACTATTGCTGAGTTCAGGGTATACTTTGCGCCGAAGTTTGCTGGAGCGTCTTAAAGCATCCAACATGGCCGAAAGTGAGAAAGTGTAGAAGGTCAGTGTTGCGAGAAGGAAGCTCGTTGCGAGTATTACCCCTTGAGCTTAATGTTTGCAATTGCTGACTTCCACTCCATACTTCACGTGTCGACAGTATTTTTGGGCAACAGCAAGCGGCGATAGCGCTCTTGGATAGGCTTAACCCGCAACAGAGATTGAATGAGATGAAGGTATACAAAAAACTAATTCCAAGCCAAATTTTCAAGCGCTTGGCCCATGCTGATATCTTCGAAATTGGAAAGGTCAGCGATGTGCCAAATTTGTATATCTTTTTCGGCGGCTCAGGCATTGAAGAATCTGTTTACCAAGAACGGGCTAAGACGCTCATGACTCTATTCGATTCGTCGATAGCGAGACTTGAGCAGAGGAACATTAATGCGGTTTTGGTGTTTGTTACATCACCTTACGACGTATCCTTTGATCAAATCGCTTCCGATAGTGAATTAGCACAAAAATTCGAACGGCATGTGCTGCAAGAATTGTGTAGTCAGTGGCAAAATTGCAAATTTTATTTGATGGCTTTCAGCGGTGGTGCGGCCTTGGCTCTGAATGGTTTGCACCGACATCCGAATTGCAGAGGTGCGGCTTTGTTTGGAGCCGATCAGTTCCCACTTCAGTGGATGGGGCCTGAGTCCTGGCGACACCCGGTACAAATTTTTTGTGCGCGCGACGACCGGGTATGTAGTGCTCCTGCTACGCTCTCACGATTCAAGCAATTGGAGAAGACTGGGCAAGTCGAATGGATTGAATGTGCTTCAGGTGGGCATTCCTTGAAAAACTATATCGACAGCTTTTTCCTGCAGGCTTTCTACTTTGCGGAAACGTGCTTTTGATCTTGATTAGCTAGTATCGCAGTTGATTTCATCGTATCTCGGTGCGGTGCCGCTGTTTTCGTTATGCCCATTCGGGGCTCGCTGAGATGTCGCGAAGTTCGGCCTTAGTCAAGGTCGTCTATTGCAAGTTTTATCTTAAAGTCGCAAAGGCCTGCGAAGCGAGTAATCGTGGATGTTCCTTCATGGCAGCGCCCGGAAGCGAAGTCAGGATCACACAGATCGAATGCGTGCCAGGATCTGCCCAAGCAATGGTGCCGGTAGAGCCCGTGTGGCCGAAGATAGAACTCCCCGGAGGCATGCCGAATTCTTCAAAGCCTGTGTCAAAGCCGAGGCCGCGCGAAGGGAGCGTTTCAGGATTATGATTGCGGATCATCAAGCGACTGGTTTCAGGGCGTAGTATTTTACCATCGTGTTTCAAAAAGGTATCGAGGAAAGTGGCGACGTCAGAGGCTGAGGCATGCATGCCGCCCCAAGGTGCACCTAGATCTCGCCAATAGTCACTGTTCCAGTCCCAGTTCTTGGCTGTTGGATCGCCGCCCCCCGCCTCAGGAGCCGCAAATTCGGTTTGTACAGCAACAATGTCCTGCCGGGCCAGTTTTTTTCGGCCTAAACATGAATGCTCCATTTTCAATGGCTGCAAAACAGTGGCTTCTACAAGTTCGGGGATGTTTTGTTTTGTATGGCGGCTGGCAATTTCGCAGGCGAGCAGAATGCCCATGCTTGAATACTCATAAGCGCTACCAGGCTGAAACCTGGGCTTCAGTTGCATCGCTCGCGCGGCGAACTGTTGCAAGCTTGCATGCGAGCGACGCTGTTGATCATTGTCGGGCAATTGATCGGGAAGGCCCGACGTATGCGTTAATAAATGCCGAATCGTAATTTGGTCACGGCCTTCCCCTGTAAACTCGGGCAAGAATTTTACTGCGGGATCATCAAGTTGAAAAACACCTTGATCGTAGAGCTTCATCACAGCTGCGATGGCCATGGGTTTGGTGATGGATCCCAGCAGAAAAGCGGAACGGGAGGATGTAGCCGCACCGTAATGTTGCTGAAAGATTTCATCTTCGATTCGCAAGTGCACCGATGCCGCTCGCAGGATATGGTTCGCCACAGCCTGTTCGAGAATGTTAGAGACCGAATTCCAATCGCGAGCGAAGACTTTACGATCCATGGTCAAAAGAGTTCCTGCGGTAACGCTGAGTATAAATGGTCGACGTTTGAGCATGATTTGGATCCGGTTGTTGCATGGGGCCTTGGTAGCATGGGGCTCCGACCCGTGCTCAGAAAATAACAGATCCCCAAACTTCAAAGCGTTCAAGTTTGGCATTGTCGCGAATAGTTACTGGTTTAAGCCCGGAGGGCTGGTACATCCTCTGCCGGTGGTGGTAACCACCGGTAAGAAAGTGGCCGAAACCAAATTGTAGGCCGGGTCTCCGACCCGGCCTAAGGAAACGCCCGATCATAACCGGGGCCTTCGACCCCGGCAGAGGCTGTGTCAGCCCTCCGGGCTTCAGAGCGTTCAAGTTTAGCATTGTCGCGAATAGTCTCTGGTTCTATCTCCGACCGACTCATACATTAGTCAAACACATACTTCTCGTCATAATCAACTTCGTGTTTGGCCAACATAGCTAAATACTCATCCTCGAATGATTGAGCTTTATGATGCTCCATCTGCTTTTCTATATAAGCAATCACGGCATCTTTGGCGGAGACGCTCACAGAAAATGCTCCGTAACCATCTTGCCATCCGAACTTCTTTATCAAGCCGCTAGATTCATTGATGTGTTTGCTCGTACTCGATTTGAGCTTGCCGACAAAATCAGCAACCGCAATCTTGGCGGGAATACGAACAAGTAGATGGGCGTGATCATAAAATCCTCCAACCTTTAGCGCGAAACCGTTCAGTTCTTTGGCTGTGCCAGCCATGTAAGCAAATACGCTTTCGCGAAAGCCATCTGTCAACCATCGATATCGGTTCTTGGTGCTGAAGATGATATGATAGAGCAGTTGTTGATGAGTACTCATCCGTGGACTCCAAGACTTTGTCTTTCCGATCGACCAATTTACAGACCATTTGAGGCGATCACAACCGTGGCCTCCGACCCAGAAAGAGGATATGGCAGCGACCCAATTGTAGGCCGGGTCGGAGACCCAGCCTACAACAACACCAACCCCTCCAAACTCAAAGCCAACAAATATCCCTAGCCCTTATGTGGGGGCGCATCCAGAAATTCTCCCCATTCTGTAAAATTCCTTTTTACCTTCGCTCGTCCCAGACGTCTTTTTATACGTTGATGGAACGATCGCTGACATTCGGGACTTTGGCGTTCAGTAGATTTAGGCACAGGGAGACACAGTGCGCGAGAAGCTCGTCGAACTGCTGCCCAGCCTCTACCGCTATCTGTACCGGTTATGTGGCGAATCGCACTTGGCTGAAGATCTAGCCCAAGATACGGTCGTGCGTGCGATGAAAGCACTCCATCAACTGGATAGCCAAGTAGCATTGCGGGCTTGGCTATTTCGAATCGGATCCAATGTGTGGCGCGATCATTGCCGACGTGCTGGTCGCATGCGTGCTTTGGAAGATGAAGTACAAGATCAAACGCTGGCTTCTCCGCTCCTGACAACGGAACCTGG
Source organism: Planctomycetota bacterium (assembly GCA_017303505.1). GTDB lineage: Bacteria > Planctomycetota > Planctomycetia > Pirellulales > Pirellulaceae > JAFLCP01. The sequence goes on from JAFLCP010000010.1 coordinate 51,350, forward strand.
GCCAGAAGAAATCGTGAATCAGCGCGAGCAAGTTCAATGGACACAACAAGCCATCATGCACTTGCCGGATCGGCAACGAATGGTGCTAACGTTAGTAGTGTGTGAAGAGTTATCGCTTCGCGAAGTGGCGGATATCCTCGACATTAGCACAGATGCGGTTAAGGCCAATCTTTCCGTAGCCCGCGCGAGTATGAGAAAAATGCTTCAACAGCGAGGTCGACATGACTAAGTGCCTTTCACCTGAAGAGTTTAATGCATTTCTCAATGGCGACTTGAAGTCTGAAGCGAGCGACGATGCTCTTGAACATATTCGTTCCTGTGACGAATGTCGTCGGGAACTCGAACTGTACCAGCATACCGATGACTTGGTTAAGCGAGCGCACAATGAGATAGTGCCGCGATCCGAGTGGCTCGCAGATATGCAGACCATGTTATTGACCGAATCGATGGAGATCCAAGCAAAGACGCTGGATGTGAATTTCCGAATTCGCTACTTCGCCGGTTTAGCAACAGCGGCTTTGTTATTGATTGCAGCCACATTGGCCGTATGGTCCTTCCGCGACGGCCTGAGTTCTGCTTGGCACCCGTCAGATAAGGTTGCTCAGGATGTGCGTCCGATCGAACCGCCAGCGATTCCCAGCGCTCAAACGTTCGACCATATCCCGGCTGTTACTAATGAGCCAACCGTCCTAGCACAAGGCGGTTTCTTGGTCGGTAAATACCCCGACGATGAAGATGAGATTGAAGTGTATTGGGTTCTACCCGTTCCGCAAAAACAGTAACGATTATTCGTGGAGATTCATGATGATTTCAGGTTTACGATTATGCGCTTTGGTGGTCTTTACTTCCGTTGCTTCCATAGGGTACGGCCAGCAGCCCCAACCAGTTGTGACGCCCCCTCAACTACCACCCAATGGTAAAGCGAACGCTCCCTCGCAGGTAAAGGTATTTTCTTTGCGAAATATCGCTGCCGATTCGGTACAGAAGACACTTGTCGATCTGTACGGAGCCGACGGAGGTTTTGTTGCCTCTGCCCAACCTCAAGCGAATCAGTTGGTGGTAGTCGGTACGGAAGGAGCACTGCAAAAAGTTGAGGCATTGCTGGAGGTATTGGATCAGCCCTCTGCGGATGCGGTGGTGAAAATGTTATCGCAAGCAACGCAAGGAGCGATTAGCCCGCGTCTAGCACAGTCGGTCGCGGAAGCAGCTCAAGTCGATTTGTCCTTCGATGAAGAGCTAGGAGTGATGATGGTACGTTCTGATTCCGAAGATAGAGTTAAACGCTTCACGGAAGTGCTGGAGAAGTTTAATTCACAGCTAGAAGAGAGCTCAAGTATTGTTGAGCGAGAAGTGCTTGTTCGAGTGAGTTGGCTTATGTCGGCAGAAGGTTCTGAAGGCGCAAATACCACCAAAGCGGATGCAGGCTTAAAGGATGCAATCGATAAGCTGGCTACGATGGGATACTCCGATTTAGTTGTGGCTGGTCAACTTATGACCCGCTGCTCGATTAGCTCATCTTCAGCGACTTCTATTTCCGAATTCGAAGCCCTGGGTCACACCGCAAGTGGATTTGATTTAGGTGTACGTGGTCATTTCAACGGTCGAGCTGGACGTGCAGACGGCAGTGTGGATGTCAACATGACCGTCCACGTGAATCAAGCGACTAAGGCAGAAAGTAATAATGATTGCCTTTTGTCCGTAGTTCTTAAGCTGAAAGAGGGGAAGCCCATCATTCTCGGCTCTGCGCCAGTGGCTGGGACTCAGTCCTTTTTTGTCGTGCAGTTTCTGGCGGCGGAATGAGGTCTACTTTTTCAGTTCTGAAATTGTGCTGAATCCTTAGGGCTACATTTCTTTAGAACCGATGGTTTTACCCATCGGTTCTTCGCTTTTTTATGCTTGGCATGTAGCAGATTTAAATCCAAATCTATGCAGAATCGAAGTCGCTCAGTACTTGTTTTCAACTGTTGGCAGTACACGCGGGCTGGAGCGTAAAGAAAAATGCTTGACGGGCTTTCCCCCAACGGCTAAACTGCACTAGTGCACTAAGTCATTGGCAGGCGAGTCCAAAAATGTTAATCGATCCCAAGAGCCCCACTCCCATCTTTCGTCAGATTGCCGACCAATTGCGGCAGTCCATTGATGCTGGGGTTTTTAAGCCCGGCGAAATGCTCCCTTCGCTGCGGCAGCTCGCTGTCGATATCAAGGTGAATCCCAACACGGTCCAGCGGGCCTACGAAGCGCTGGAGCAGGAAGGTGTCGTCGAGACACGGCGTGGTATTGGGATTTTTGTGGCCAACATTTCTCGCACGAAATTGAACGCTGCTGAGAAAAAGCTCAATCGCTCTTTGGAATCCTTGATTCAGCAAGCGGTGGAAGATGGCTTAACTCCAGCCAAAATTCGTCTCACTTTCGAACTGGCAATGCGCGAGTATCTCTCAGGAGCTGCTCGATGACCGGCCCAATGACCAGTCCCGTAATGCCCAACCACGAAAACTGTTCCGTGGCAATTTCGGTCCGCGGACTTACCAAGCGTTATGGTAAGCAACTCGCATGTAACTCCGTTGACTTGGATATCAGTGTCGGAAAGACGTTTGGACTACTCGGCCCTAATGGTGCCGGCAAGAGTAGTTTGATACGCATGTTGATGGGGTTAATTCCGAAAGATGCCGGGGAAGTCGGGATTTTGGGTGGTAAGGATCTACGAGCGAGTGAATTGCGACAAAGAATCGGGTATGTTCCCGAGTTGCACTACATCTATCGCTGGATGACTATTGAGCAGGTGCTAAATTTTGTCAGTCCGCTGTATGAAAATTGGGACGCCGAGATAGCGGATCATTTGGTGGATAAATTCCAATTGCCCAAATCAAAACGTGTCAGTGCGCTTTCGAAAGGCATGACGGCGAAGCTTGGACTGCTTATTGCACTAGCACATCATCCCGAACTACTGATTCTTGATGAACCTACCTCAGGCTTGGATCCTGTGATCCGCGAAGACTTTTTGGAGAGTGTCTTGCAGAGTCATGCGAGGCCGGATCGAACGATTCTCTTTTCAAGTCATCATGTCGATGATGTGGAACGCGTGTCCGACGAAGTTGGAATCATGGTGCATGGAAAGCTCGTTGTTCGCGGCAGTGTTGATGAGCTGCGCGAGCGTATAAAGCGGATTCGCGTTGTCCTTAAGGATGGTCGATTGCCGAATAGTATTCCTGATTCGACGCTACATCAAAAGCTGGCTCGTCGGGAATGGACCTTAACCGTAGACAACTTTTCGGCGGATTTGTTGCGTCAAATCGAAGTGGATAACGATCCTGTATCGACCGAGGTTTTCGACCTTAATCTCGAAGAAATATTCAAAGATGTGGTTCGAGGCTTTGACGCAAGAACCGAGAGTGCAACATGATTCAAACGCTAATTCGAAAAGACCTGGGGTTATTAAAGCAGTATGTGGTGGGAGCGATTGCGGTCACGATTGTCTGCTACATGGCGACGGCTATCGGCGTGGTGTGGTTAACGGACTATCAAGATGAGTCTATGCAAAGTTTGCCTGTTAGAACATTTTTGATTCTCCGGGGTGGGCATAATCTCGGATTTTGTGCGACGGCCCTACTTTCTGTGATGCTTGCAGGAAGTATCTTTACACTAGAACGGGCGGATCGTTCTGCCGAGTTCTTGGCCTGTTTGCCGCCACGCCGTTACCAACATCTCATCAGCAAATTTGCTGTTCTGTTTGGTACGACGGCTTTCATGGTCATCGTGCACGTGTCGATGACACTTATCTCAGATTTGCTACTTCCGTACGTGCGTGCAACAACTTATCCTTTCACCGATGGGACTCAGCTATCCTCGGTCCTCATGTTCATCGGAATAGCGATGTCGATGATCGGCGGAGCGTTAGCCGTTTCAGCATGGCAAAGCTCGAATGGCTTTCCCATCCTGTGCGGCTTGTTAACGCCTATCGTGTTGGGTGCTCTCATTAAAGTAGGAGGTTATTGGCTAGAATTGCCCTTAAACGGTGAAGTGGGGCTGAATCGCTTGATGGTCACCACTTTGATCGTCGGGTGCTTTTTGACCTTTTGCGGTGCCTACTGGTATGTCGAGAGGAGTGAACCATGAATACGTATCGGTTGTTCGTCGTTCCCACGATCGTATTGGGAGTGCTCGCTTTTTGGTTCATTCGTGATAGCCAGAGTCTGCGGCAACGAGAAAGTGATCGATATGAGGTCCCTACCGACCCGAGTCACAGAGTTTTGCTCGAGTTCATGCGCAAGATGGATGGATCGGCAGAAGCTGCCGAGGGCTTGTCCAAGACATTAGGGAACACGGATAACTCCTTGGCTATCTGCAAAGCGGTGGTGACTGCTAGTGAGGGAATTCCCAGGTATCGAGCAGAGCTGACAACGAGCGAACAGCGCGAGGCAAATTTCTATCGAGTTAAATATTCGATTGATACGATCATGCGGGGACATGAAGACGCCATTCCGGTTGATATAGATCAGCTATTGCAAGACGTGAGAGAGTTTGTGGGTTCGGCGGAGTCGCAGGGTACCCGCGAAATGACTATCGCTCAATTGATGTTGTACGTACTGGAGGGAAAAGGACGATACGACGAAGAATTAGATTACATCAACTGGCTCCGTGAGCACTTGGATGAAGCCGACGATCAGCCTCAGATCGCCTGGTTTATGGAAAGGATCAGTCGAGTTGCCGTTCGCTTGAAACTCACCGGCAATCCGATGGAGCTTAAGTCGAATACGTTAGCGGGAGAACCATTTGATCTACAATCGCTGAAGGGCAAAGTGGTGTTGGTCGAAGTTTGGTCTACGAGTTGTAAGCCGTGCATCAAAGACTTTCCGGCGTTGAAACGGATATATGGAGAGTATCAGTCGAAAGGATTTGAGATTGTCGCGATTTGTCTTCACGCACAACCTGAACGAATTCGAAGGTTCGTTGAAGAGCAGGAGTTACCATGGATGCAACTATGTGATGATCCGACAGCGAGCGATGAAGCCAACAGTAAGTTCATTCATCAATTCGGTATTGAAGCAGTTCCGTCGACTTTCCTGGTGGACCAAAATGGAGTGGTCGTGGCTCAAGGGGTACGGCCTTTTCACGACAAACCAGAGCAGAATCTCGAAAAGTGGCTAGTGAAATTGTTGCCGTAATGCCGTGGGCCCATCAGCCGTACGCGTTAGCGTCGGTTTTACTTCTCCAACGGTACCCGGTTTCAGTTGCGTTGGTTGTGCGTGACACCTTCTGTCACCCCCGTCAATAATGGAACGGTTACGTCCGACGCTGCGCGGTCGGGAAACCGCAGCTAACGCTGTGTGCTCATCAGCCGTACGCGTTAGCGTCGGTTTTACTTCTCCAACGGTACGCGGCTGCCGTCGCGTTGGTTGTGCGTGACACTTTCTGTCACCCCCGTCCATAATGGAACAGTTACGTCCGACGCTGCGCGGTCGGGAAACCGCAGCTAACGCTGTCGGCTCATCGCATCGTACCCGTTTACAACTTACCCTCTAATCGCCCAACGAATCACGTCCAACCAGGACGGCTCTTTTCCATACAACATGATGCCTGCAGCGAAAATGCGGCCAGCTGCTAATCGCAGAATATAAATGCCGACAAACAAGAACAACAAACTCGCGGCGATTTCCCACCAGGCTACTTCACCCAGAAACAAGCGGATGGGCATTGCCGTGGAAGATGTGCCTGGCAATACGCTCAGGACACGCATCGCGTTTCCATCAGGTTGTGGAATGGCTAGAAAGCCGGCGGCGATGGGGAGCATTGGCAAGAACAGTAAACTGCTCTTAGCTGAGGTGTTAGGGTCATTGATGATCGAAGAGACCGCGGCAAAGAAGCAGTTCCAAAAAATCGCCCCGCCCAAGAACAGGAGTGCCAGTAAGGGAAAGAGATCCCAACGCGTCAGCGAATCGGGCATTCCCACACCATAGCCTGCTAACCATACAACTCCGTATATCAGAATACCTCCCACGAGTAATGTGGCGACAGAAGCAAAAGCGGCAGCGGTCAAGCCAATCAACTTTCCATCGATCCATGCTTGGGGCGATATGGCGCTAACGACTTGCTCGGTGATTCGCTGTTGCTTCTCACCCGTAATTCCGACCATAAAGAAGGACAAGCCAAGAAAGTTGACAATTACCATAAAACTTCCCATGCCGATGGCAACGCCGCGATCCGCTAATGAAATAGTGTTCGGCATCGTCGTTGTAATCTTGATGGCTTGTGGAGCAAGGAACTGTTGAAATTGCTCCGGCGTTATGGATGCTTTGTCGATCACGCGACTGGTGCGTTGCGCATTTAGGGCAGTTTGCAAATCATTGACCCAGCGAGGTTGTTGGCGGACGATCAATTCAACATCATTCTCGCTCGAATTTGTTTTGTTTTCGGTGATAACGAGAATGCCATCGATGGACCGTTGGTCTAGTTTTGTGCGAAGTTGTTCGAGCGTCTCTGTGGTAGGCCGTAGCTGAATCTTGGATTTCTCAGGGAGCTCTAACGGTTGATTCGAGCCGACCACCACAAGTTCAACCGCTTTACTGCTGCTCGCGAACTTGACGACACCAAAACCTAATACCGAAGAGACCAATAAGCTCACGATGCCGATCAGTTGATCCCGCCATTTGAAGAAACGGAAGAATTCCCATCGGGCTACGGTACATATACTTGGGTTCATTTCCATGTCCTGGTGATGGCACTATCTGAGCGGCGACGGATTAATTGTTGTGCAGGAAAGGTGATGAAAGAAGCTTCATACGTCTGAGGGCTCTTTCTGAGGGAGACCGTCATTAGCAACTCGCAAATAGATTTCGTGAAGGGATGTCGAGCTACTTTGGAAAGTCCGAATTGCACCCCATTGTTGCAATTTGTTCAACCATTCGAGCTGTTTCTGGTTGGGACCAAATTGCATGGCGATAAGATTGGGCTGTTCCAACAGGAGGCCACGCACGTCACCATGTGCTTGTATTTCCGTGAGCAAATTAGCAGCGATAGGTTGTTCAAATTCGACGCGCAACGTTTTGCCGCCATGTTCGCCATGGCAAATTTCTTCTACAGTTCCGCTTAGAACCTTTTGTCCTTTGGCGATGATCATGACGTGGTCTGCGAGCCGTTCAATCAAGTTGAGTTGATGGGCACTGAGTAGCACCGTCGTACCCTCCGCTCGAATCTCGCGGATAAGATTTACCATCAGTTCTTGATTGATCGGGTCGAGGCCCGAAAACGGTTCATCTAAAACCAAAAGAGCAGGGCGGTGAAGCACCGCGCTCGCAATCTGAACCTTTTGTTGATTTCCTTTGCTCAATGTTTCCAGCTTGCTTTTGGCATATTGTGTCAGACCGAGTCGTTCGATCCACAATTGCGAGACTCTTTTTGATTCGGTGCGGTTCAGGCCGCGCAGGCCAGCGAAGTATTCGAGAGTCGCAGCAACGGGTTGGTCTTTATAGAGCCCACGATCTTCAGGCAAGTAGCCGATCTTGGCTCGATCCAGTGGAACTGTTGCTCCGGAGCTATTCCGCCAGACAAAGGTGCCTTCGTCTGGCGGGAGCATGCCGATCAGCATTCGGACCAAGGTGGATTTACCAGCACCATTGGGACCGAGCAAAGAGAAGATCTGTTGTGGAAGTACCTCAAAGGATATCCGCTGTACGGCTCGAATAGAACCGAACGATTTACCAACTCCCTCAGCAGATACAAGCGGCTGTGATTTATTCATTCGTTGGTGCAAGAAACTTGAAGAGTGGTGCCGGTTTAAAACCTTTGGTTTGGTCACCAGCAAGATCGGGATTACCATCCAGTTGGAGTTTGCGCGGGCCGGAGCCTTCACTGAAATCCAGTTCGCTGAATTTTGTCCAAACGATGCTTGGACTATTGGTGTCTTGGTAGTAGTAGACTTTGTTCTTCTGGTCGCTAACGGTAAGCCAGAGTGTATCGGCAATATTCGGCTTGCCTGGGATTTTGATGCCAATCGGTACGCTGACATTGCGCATGATGCTAAAGACGGTGGCTACGGCGCGACGAGGGTCTGCTGTCTGTGTGGCTTCGTTGATGTAATAGGAGAGTCGCGCAAATCGGTCGGTAGGACGGTTCGTTCCTGGCAGCATCACATCTCCACCAATGGCCTTCCAGTAATTGGCGAGTGGTATTTGCTCACTGAAAATCGGCGAGTTGGTCATGACTTGATATTGCTTGCCATGGTGAATGGTTAGTTTGCCCTCGACGTACTCGAAGATCGCCGAGTCGCCTGAGGCGTCCGAGATGGAGAGGTGAACGGTGCCCGGTTCACCGGTTGGTGCTAGGATGGGCACCATGCGGAACTCCTCTTTACGTAAGCCTTCTACTGCTTCGGCTGTGGTGGCGTAATTGTCGAGTACATACTGCGCCCAAGCAGAGATTGGCAAAGTGGGACGTTTGTCGTCGGCTTTGGCAACAGGATACTTGGATTCGGCCAAGTAGAGCATGTTGGCTACAAGTCCTTTTTCGTTCATGCCGTCAGCGGTAGCACCTTCATAGATGGTAACAGCCACGCTCCCATATTTACTCTTCCAGTTGAGAGGTGTTTTGGTGTTGCTGGTGCGTTCCAGTCCACGTGGATACAGCCACATGTTGGTATCCATATCCGATACGAACCAATCCATAGTTCTACCCGTGATGGTTTGGCCCTCTTTGCCGAAATAGACCGCACGTGAGCAAGCATCGGAATTGGCTGGAGTGAGCATGAGAGCTGAGAGAAGTGTGGCGGTGAGAAAACGCTTTTTCATGGTGTATTCCTAGAGAAGATGTACAAAAAGAGCCAAAGCACGGCGCCAGTTCATTTCGCTGTTGTGTTCGATGAAACAGCCTATTATAGCAGTTCGTAAAGGAGCTGGTGATAATAATCATGTTGTGGGCTGAGTGAAGTTTCCTTTAATTCCGTTCATCAATCGGACCGAGTATCGCAGTCTCAGGCATAGCCATCATTGAAGGTCCTAGTGGGCCGTTTCTATGGGCTGTGTCAATCGTTTAAGTTCTTCTCCCGTAAGGGCTCGATCAAAAACGGCGACTCCGCCGATCCAGCCTGTGAACCCAACGCTACGCGAACTGTGAATGACTCGACCTATCGTAAAAGGGCCACCGCTTCTGGCGTCCTGGGGAGCATATAGGTCATGCGGATACCACCAAGGATTCAGCCGCAAAGCCACGAGTTCACGCGAAACTTCCTTTCCCTCCTGAATCGTCACTTCCACCTTGGTGTAAGGGTATTCTCGAAGTTCAACCCGTGTTCCGGCAGAGTCTTTGATGATCTTGGTGCTTAATGGGCTGATCTCGGGTGGGTTGTAGTACTGGTCCTTGGGAAACGCTTCCTCTTCACCCGGTTGCATACCTGGAAGTTGAGCATAATGACCCTGCATGTAAGCGTTGTAGGCAGATGAGATCAGTTTGTCGCCTTTGGGATTGTCGAGCCAGCGATCCCCCGCTTCTCCATTGAGCCAGCCTGTCAGTTCATCCTTTTGATGGTCGAATGTCATGGCGAAACAATGCCAGGACTTATCGAGCACATCAGCCGCAGAGTCCGCAGGGATAGCGAGCGATTGTGTCAGTGAGTTGCATTTGTGCAGGGCGTATTTGTTGAGGAAGGAACTGGCTCCATTTTCGGAAACATGACCGCAGGCGCTTCCTTCTTTGTTCAGACCAGCAAAAAGGGCATACTGCCGTTGGCCTCGTTCGACTTTTGCGATGCTTGCTGTTTCTGTTTGCTTGAGATCGGTTCCCTCATGCCAAATTCCCGCCAGTGCATGATTACCACTTTCCCGTATAGCCCACACGACTACCGTCACGGACTTACCGGCCCCCTTGATGTCGAGCGGTGTGTCATGCAATCGCGAGCGAGGAACATAGAGGAATGGGCGAAAGTCGGGATCGGATTCCTTGACGATTCGAATTGCATTACCGAATGGCCCGCGACCCAGCATCGGAAAATCTGCGTAGGTTGCTTCTCGCCCTTTTCCCCAATAGTCCTTGGTATAGTTTGCTGCATCAAGTGGGTAGTTCGTTGGTGAGTCGTTGGGGACATGCGCAACGAATCGTCGTTCCCCATCCGGCTCGCGCTTAACAAAATCCCAAAAGGCAACTAGATTTGGAATATTCTTGACTGCGTTGACGTTTTCCTGATTTGATGAATCAGCGCTAGATTCTAACCCTTCATTGTCATGAATGGAAACCCGCGTGCAACCAAGTGGCTCACGAATCGTTCTCACTGGGCCATCAAAGGTATTGTTGACGACTTGGATCGATTCGCCCCCTGGAGCAAACGTAATTGCGTGGGCTGCATTTGGCCCGCTGACAAAAACATTGCCTTCCACAATCACATTCCGATACAAACCGTTGGGTTCGTAGGCAGTAAAATAGAGTTCAGGGTACTGTTCGTAGTTTCCGGTTGTGAAAGTGCGTCGACCGAATCTTGGATCTGGCTGACATTTCGTCGTATTGTTAACGAAGATGTTGTTCGACAACACAAAATTGCGAGGTTGATTGATCCAGGAGCCACGTCCCCCTCCTCGAAAAGTATTGCCCGAGATTACGACATCTTCGCAAGATTTCTCGACACTGATAACGCGCGAACCATTGGTGCCATCGACAGTGTTCCCAGTGATGGTCGCATTTTTGCAAAACTCTGCCAGGAAAAATGCTCCCATTCGTGAGCCTGTAATGTGATTGCCCTGGAACACGATACCATCGCATTTCTGAATGTGCATGGTGTCGCCTAATGCGCTAAGGCGACAGCCTTTGACGATTACATTTTTACAACCAACCAGATCGAAAGCCCCTTTGCCCGGACCGCTTCCTTTGGGGGCGTATAACGCCAAGTGGCTTTGGAACATGTTGGTGATTAGTTTTGTTTCTGCCCCGGCACTTTCATTGAACTTGATCGCAGGTCCAGCAACGGTCTCCGAGATACGAATAAAGTCTGGTTGGCTCTCTACCACAAAATACTGACGGCCTTTGGTAAGCTTCTTCGGTAGGTTTGCCCCGAAGAAGCAAATCGAGTCGTAACCTCGATCGGCCTCTGCACCTTCTCGTTTTATGGAGACAGGGAGTTGCGGTTGATTCTCAAAGAACACTCGATCATCGTTGGCTTCCATTCGAACATTATTTCGCACTAGATCGTGGCGAAAGTACTGGTGCGCCATAGCGCGTTGGGCTGCATCGAATTCTTCCGGCCACACCATGATCTGCCACAGAAAGCCATAATCCCACATGAACTTTCCGGTTCGCTCCAGCGTGCAATTCTCGATTGATACATTTTGAGCATACGTTTCGACTTCTCGTTCGCTTCCTGACTTGAGAGCCCCCGAAACAGTAACGGCTGCTCCGGCTAAACCATTACTGGATATGTCGCGGAATGATAAATTGCTTGTCGTCCCATCAGCGGTGGTTGTGATAACGATAGCTCGGGTATTGGCATTGGGGGGCCATGAATTATCCGAACGCGCTGGGTCGAAAACATTGCCTTCGAAGTGTCCACCGTGCCACTGGAAATTCTGAAGGTTCTCACCGCGGAACAGAACAACTTGAGCTTGGTCTTCAAGGGTTTGTGGAAGAATGAAGCGAGCGCCTTCCGCCTTAACAGTTAGGTTCGACTTTAGTTGAATCGGGCTCTTGCCGTCGAGCGGATAATCGCCCGGAGGAATCGTTAAAATTGAATGCGGTTTCGCTTGCTGGAAGAGTTTGTCAAGTTGTCGAGGTTCGTCTCCATGAGCTATGACAGAGCTGATGCACACGAAGAGTATGCTGAGGCAGGAGAAGCGAAGGCGCATATCAAGACGTTCCATTACGAAGTGTGTTGTTGCGATTGCCCGTTGAATGAGCTAGATCTCACGTGGGCTAGCCGCAAAACGTATGTTGCTGGTAACAAGTGAAGCAGACAAATTCGACCTGTTGAAAATCAACTTGTTGAATGACAAGTCGCTTGTTCCGTAGGATTAGAGTATATAATGCCGAGCCATGAATTCAAATCAGACCGTGCGTTATAAACCGAGCCATTCTCTTTGTTCTCGAGCGATTTGATTTGTCTTCGACGCGGTGAATTATGGGCGATGGCTAGCGATTGCAAGATCGTTCTTTTGCGGGCAGACATATTCAAGTACGGCGATGATTCATAACTAAAGAACTAACTCCGCTCAGCGACGTACAGATTTAGGTGATCAAGGCGTCCATTGAAAGACGCGCCCACGAGCTCGAGGAAGCCTATATGAATGTACTCATTCAGGCAGGACCTGTTTTTCAATGCGCAGATGCAATGAAGAAATCGATCGATGAAATTTTAGAGGCCCTGCGAGCAGACCATTTTGCGAAGGCAGCCGGCTGAGGTTATCGCGAATTTGCTGCTAACTTCATCTGGATGCAGCATTGTTTGGGAGGATTGAATGATGCAGCGATGGAGTGCTCAGATACAGTATCATTGGTCGACATGGATTGTCATTTGGCGTTTGAGCAAGTTTATCCAATGGTGAACGAGTATTTTGCGAGCCTGCGGGGCTCGCGTTGAATCACCGGTTTTAGGGATCAAAAATCCCCTTCGCGAGAAGTCTATCAACCATTTATTTGACGTAGGACAAAACGCACGGGCTGTGTTACAAGTTCCGCCACCTTATAGCCTAGCCGGAAGCTGCTGCTAAAATGCTCGAATCTGCCCAATGACAACTTTGGATCACGACTTCTGCGCCACTCTTTACGGAAGGATGGTTTACTGTATGAGCGATTTTCAGGTCGTAAAATTTAGAGCAATTGATCGCCCGCTGACGGACAAGCAGCTAGCGTTTATGGAGAAGCAGTCGTCGCGAGCTGAAGTTACCAAATGGACGTTCGATGTTGAATACAACTACAGTTCGTTTCGCGGTGATGTCGAATCGATGCTGCGTAATGGATACGATATTTGTCTGGAATTTGCGAGTTCCTACTCACGGCGGGTTTACATTCGCTTGCCGAATGGATTGCCTGTTGCAGATGAGTTGTGGGCCGAGTGCCTCAACGCGGATGGAGTTGAGTGGACGCAGGACAAAAATGGCAAAGGTGGTGTCCTTACGATCTCTCCCTTGATCGAGGATGCTGACTGGCTCGAGTCCGACGGTGAAGAGTATCTTGATGGTGTGGCGAAACTGCGCGAGATGTTGATTGCTGGAGATCCGCGAGCTGCTTACTTTGTTTGGTTGTGCGGCGCCATTTCCGGTAATGAAGATCCCGACGAAGCTATGGAACCTCCGGTACCACATGGTATGAGCGAGTTTCCAACGGATGTCGCCGAGCTTCTCTACTTTTTTGAACAGGATCCTTTGCTTGTTACAGCGGCTGGTCAAGGTATACCGAAGTTCGACGGTCAAAAATCGCAATCCGAGCAAGCCGTTGAATGGATCGCTTCGCTGAGCGATCAACGCAAAGTGGCTATTATTGAACGTCTTTTGCAAGATGATCCGGTTACTGTCAAGGCAGAATTGCTGTCTGAGATTAGAGATACCCAAGAGTCGGTTGAGTGGCCGATGGAAGCCCCTACACGGACGCTCGCAAACTTGCTGACGCAATGCGAAGTTCTGGTGGATATAGAAATCGAGAAACGTAAGGAGAAAGAGGCTGCTGAGGCCAAACTCGCAGCGGAAAAAGTTGAAAAGGAACGTCAAGAGCGGCTCACAAAGATCAAAGCTGATCCGCAGAGTTGGTTGAAGAAAGCGACAGAGTTAGTGGATCGTCGTGGACACGACAATTATGTCAAAGCTGCGGAAATCCTAGCAGATGTGCGCGCGGCGTTGGGAGAAGTGGAGGGGCGAAAGATCGCCTGCAAGCATGCCGCTCAACTAGCCAAGGACAATCCAACACTCAATATGCTCAAGTCAGCTTTGCGAAAAAGGGCTTAACTTCGTAGGCTCTCCAAGGCGGAGGTAGTCAATACCGTCGTTCTATTCAACAAAGGCATCGCCGCATTTAACAGGTTCATCGACAATGGCTTTTGATTGAGACTTGGGGTTAATAAATGGAAGATAACAACTCGAATCCTTTTCGACCAAGCACGACGACAATTCCCGACATTGAGCGTGCTCAAGAACTCTCGGAGCAAATCCAACCATTCGCACCCGATCCTGTGCCACGCAATCTCGGCTTTATGATGTTGTCTGTCTTGGTCGTAGTTATCGCGGGCTGTTTGAATTGGCATCTGTCGCCGTTGTTTGGATTCGGGCCAGCATACTCGCTCTTTATCCATCTGCCAGTCTTTTCAATGTTGGTTGGGATACTAAGCGGCTTTATGGATAGACGAATTTTACTCTTACAACCTCTTCTTTTCTTTTTCGTGGCATATGTACTTCATGCGATTGCACTCAAAGTGTTCGGTGATAAATTTGCGATTCTTTTTTGGAGTATGGGAATTGTCTCGACACTCACCATGCTGGTCGGGTGTTGTCTGGGAGGCTTGCTTAAGGCTGCTTTCTGGAGGTGATGTTCAACTCCGTTTCGTTGAGACTGCGAAGAAGTGATTCAGCGAGAATTCATTATAAATGGAGTTACTCTAGCTCAACAATTTTGGCATAAGCTGGTTTAGGCTTATTGTTCGCATCGAACAAAAGTGGATGTTGACCCCATCGCCAAGTGCGTCGATCGGATAGTCCCCAAAAAGTCACTCGATCCATTGTTTTTTCATGCTTCTTGAAAATAGCGAAGAGTCGCGCGTAGTCTTCCGCTTGCGTTTGCAACTCTTCGGCGGTGGCGGGTGTGGTCGGAGCTCCGCGACGATTTCCAAATTGACCTCCTGATTCGCCCCGAATCGTCAAGTCGAGTTCGGTAATACTAACCTTAAGTCCGAGGGCTGCATAATCCGCAATCGCTTGATCGATAGCGTCGAATGGAACTCGACCACTGCGCCAATGCCCTTGAATCCCGACGGCATCGATGGGGGCGCCCTCGGACAATAAACGCTTTAGCAAAACGAGTGAACTTGCATGTTTGGCACCATTCTCAATGTTGTAGTCGTTGTAGTAGAGGACTGCATCGGGATCAGCCTCCCGAGCGTACTGGAAAGCCAAAGTGATAAACTCTGGTCCCAAGATCTGCAGCCACTTTGAATTCCGCAAGTTTTCGGTTTTGGCCGTTTCGGCATCACCACCGTCGTTAATCGCTTCGTTGACGACGTCCCAGCTTTGCAGTTGGTCTTTGTATCTGCCCACCGTTGTAGCGATATGCTCCTTCATCCGCTGCCTCACCGCTTCTGCGTCACCTTCAAAGAACCAGGCGGGCGTTTGAGCATGCCAGACAAGCGTATGCCCATGGATGGATAGCCCGTTTTGTTTGGCCCATTCGACTAAAGCGTCAGGACGTTGCCAGTCCCACCGATCTGCAGCAGGATGGATGCGTTCGGGCTTCATACAATTCTCAGGAGTTATCGCATTGAAATGCCCAGCTGCGATGGAGAGTTCTTCATCGGAGTAGCGTGTTGGCAAATCACCAGCTAGTCCCACTGAAAACGAATCCTTGAAAGCCTCTTTTATGACGCGATCGATCTTTAGTTCTGTAACGGCATCCGGTTTCGCTTTGGGTTGAAACAGCATCGGTGCAAACTCTTTGAGGCTGCGACGCCAAGTTTGCCACTCGTGAGCGGTCTCGGGCGATAAATAGTAATGTGCGTTGACTCCAATGTTCTTCAATTGCTCAATCGACTCCGCTGGATTTCCTCCACGGCGAACGCGCTCGTTACCAACTTCTTTGCTACCGTAGCTCACAAAAACCAGTGCGACTTTTTCTTTGAAGCCCGGCGAATTTTCAACGTCCGTAGCATTGATCGTTGCGCCGCTGAAGAGCCCAATGTGAGAAAACTTGTCAAGGTTCCGAAGCGTGATCAGTTTCGTCTCCATGCTTCCCATTGATAGCCCAGCCATAGCGCGATTGGCTTGGTCCGATAAGGTGCGGTAATTGGAATCGATGTAGGGAACCAATTCTTTGACAAGAACGGTTTCGAAGCTCGTGATATCAAAATTCTGAAGTCCACCCATACGTGTCTCGTTGGTCATCCCATAGGTCATGACAATGATGAATGGCTTGACTTTTCCCTCAGCAATGAGATTGTCCATGATGCGGCCAGCGTGCCCTTGTACGCTCCAACCATATTCGTTTTCGCCCCAGCCATGTTGTAAGTAGAGAACTGGGTAACGTTGTTCGGGATTCTTGTCATAACCAGGAGGAGTGTAGACGAACGCGCGTCTCTCCGTTTGTGTGCTTTCGGAATGAAAGAAGATTTCGCGTGTCTCGCCGTGCGGCACGTGCTTAAGTTCATAGAAGTCCCGATCATGGGCTGGGATTTCGATGCCACTCCCCCAACGCATTGCGCCGAAGTAAGTGAGGCTGTTGGGATCGGGGACATGGGCGCCATCAATGACGAGTTCATAGTAATGAAAGCCTTCATCCAAAAGACGCGAGTATCCGATCCAAGACCCATCATCCTGCTTTACAAACTGAGTGCTATCTCGGAACGTGGTGCCGACGCTCTTTGCTTCCGGTGCGACAATGCGAAACTTGATTCGCCCTTGTGAATTTACTTGTGGATACTCTTTGCCGGGTTGATTGGTTGTGGCTGGTTTGAAGTCATCTTTGATGCTATCTGGGAGGTCGCTGCCATTTTCTGTTGGCCCGCTTGTTGACGGAGATGCAGTTGGTTTGGGTTCCGTTTCCCCATTCGTCTTGGGTTGAAACAACAACTGAGCGAGATGGTACAGGTTGTTCCGCCAATGCGTCGCGTCATGCCCGTGGTTATCGACGTTCCAAATGTGGGGGACGTTGTGTTCTTTCAGGTAGCGTTGCAAGCGTTGACTAAATCGAATCAGTCCATCTTTGTTGCCACAGGAGAGCCAAAGGAGATTGAGTTGTTCAGCGGTTTTTTGCGGTTCCGGCACTAATTCTTCAGGTGATTTCGTGTTAGGGGCTGACGAGAATCCGCCGACCCAGGCAAAAAGATCCAGGTGGGATAAGCCAAAATTAAGAGATTGCCCACCTCCCATAGAAAGTCCAGCTAGAGCGCGATGTTGTCGATCGGCAAGGACGGAATAGCGCGATTCAACTGCAGGAATCACATCATCGATCAGATCTTTCTCGAAGACAGCAAAAGCGGGAGCAGCCGCCATAACGTTACCTTCGGCGCGATCGTTCTTTTGGGCTCGACCGTTGGGCATTACGACAATCATCGGGACAGCTTTACCATCGGCGATTAAGTTATCGAGCATCAAGTTCGGTTTTGCAAATCTCTCCCATTCGGTTTCATCGCCACCGATACCGTGAAGCAAATAGAGAACGGGATATTTCTGATCGTTGGAATAACCAGGAGGTGTGTACACATTCATTTTTCGGGTAGTACCAACCGTCTTGGATTGGTACTCGACCATTTCTAGTTTTCCATGAGGGATGTCCGCTCGATTCTCGACGATGGAGTCTGGTGGATCGGGGTATGTTTGTTTGTCTTCAGGGCCAAGTTCAATGGGGCCACCGAAGCCACCACGATTGGCGCCGCGTTGCGGAGCCGGTCGCTCCGCATTGCTGTCTTGCGCAGAAGCAGTGGTTGGTTGCATTACGGAGAGTATCAAAAGAAATAGAAAAACTCTCATCAAATCTACCTCGACGTGGAGAGGGGGGGACGAGTGTCCAAAAATCTAGGAAGGGACACCATTGTAAAGACTTACACAGCGTAATGCGAGATCGTGCGTATACGCATAAACCGATTTTTTCGGTGAGAGTTTCGGACTTAGAGCAGAAAGTCAGGCTGATTCTTCAGTAGGCAATGATTTCACAGTCCGGTGAGTCTGGCGATGATCTATTTGCGCCCCATTCTAGCAAGCTGTTATGAAGGGGATTAGGATAGGGTAGCTAAAGTGCTGGGGCGATGATCCTGTGCCGTTTTATGGAGTTAGGCAACCGATGGATGAATCGATTGAGCAACAACGTGAGCTGCCGTTGGCGCTGAGAGCAGCCTATATGGCATTGCATCGCGGAACCGAAGCTGCGTTTGCAAAGCAGGGTGTTACGGCAGATCAATTTGTGCTGTTGCTGGCGTTGCGAGATGGCGGAACATTGACGCAACGCGAACTGGCAGATCGCATCTCTTCGGATGCGAGCACGATTCGAGCTATGTTGGTACTTTTGGAACGGGGGGGATTGATACAAAGGGCCAGTCATCCCAGCGACTCCAGAGCCAAGACGGTCGAACTGACATCGGCCGGAAAGAAAAAACTGCGACAGCTTTGGAAAGTAGGTCAAAAGATTCGGGATGATATGTACGGAGCCATGTCACCACGGGAAGCTGATGTGTTGATTGATTTATTGCGCCGAGTTGCTGGAACGCTATCGAAAGAACGAAAAAGCGATTGTGTTTCTTGTTAAATCACTGGACGACCGTGAAGGCTGTTAGGACGGTTGCCTGCAACGAGAAGACTGAAATTGCGTAGGTATTACCTTCCCTTTTCAGCTGTGATGCCGATGATTGAGTCCTTTCGTTCATCTTATCCAGACGCAATTCTCGGTTCTGGATTCTATTGGTTGAGTTCTTCGAATGTTCGCGTTTGTGATGTAATCATTCTATTATTCGCGACTGCCAGGATTTACACTATCCCTCCGGGTGTGGTCGTAGTGAGCATAATTGTAGGATCGACGGTAGAAGCCTTTATCGTAAGCGATTTATGATATCGAGGATGTCGCATCGTGAATTGCCTCGGCTATTAATGCGACCAGGTGTTTATAAGGTTCTCGTTCAAGGTGTCTCGATTTAAGCTTGGGAAAGCTAAGAGTTTTGGGATAGGGGTATTACCTGGGGAGTGAGCTTCATTCATTCCTTTCTGTTGCGCGCGTTTTGTCGTAAAAAGTTCCGTGTCTCATTCGTTTCCAGTCGATGCGGGAGTTGAAAAATGTCGGAAGATGAAATCATTCGGGCAGCAGCGAACATTTCCAATATCGCGCAGCGCTCCATATATTTGGACGAAGTTTGTGGCACTGATGAAAAATTAAGGTCCCGGGTCGACGCCGCTTTGAAGGAACGGACTGAAATCCACGATCCCTCGGCAACTGCAGCCTATGTGGAATCTAGTGGAGTTGAACAAACCATAGCGCACACTCCTGCAGAATCCCCGACAGGAACCGCTGTAGGAATCGGATCGGTCATTGCCCAACGTTATCGGTTGGTTCGTGCCATTGGAGAAGGGGGAATGGGCACCGTCTTTTTGGCAGTGCAAAGCGAACCCGTAAAACGGCAAGTTGCTTTGAAGCTCATTCGAACTGGGATGGATTCACGGGCGGTACTAGCTCGTTTTGATGCTGAACGTCAAGCGTTGGCGTTGATGGACCACCCAAACATTGCCCGTGTTTATGACGGAGGTACGACAGCGTATGGGCAACCATTCTTCGTGATGGAGTTGGTGAATGGTGTACCCTTAACCGATTATTGTGATCGAGCGAGGCTCTCGATCGAGGGACGGCTCAATTTGTTCGTGCAAGTGTGCAGTGCAGTCCAACATGCACATCAAAAGGGGATCATTCATCGAGACTTGAAGCCCGGAAATGTTTTGGTTACCGAAATTGATGGTCGACCGGTTTGCAAAGTCATCGACTTCGGCGTGGCGAAAGCAACTGAGCAACGATTGACCGACATGAGTTTGGTGGATACGGGACTAATCGTTGGCACTCCTGCTTACATGAGTCCCGAACAGGCGGATCCAGCCTCCATGGATATTGATACGCGAACGGATGTGTATTCGCTGGGCATCATGTTGTATGAACTGTTAACAGGGACTCCGCCCATAGATTCTCAGCAATTCAAACGTGGAGCGATCCTTGAAATGCTCCGAATGGTTCGCGAAGTGGAACCTCCCAAACCAAGTACGAGGTTAAGTAAAGCTGAGTCGCTTCCCAATATTGCATCCAATCGAAATATTGATCCCGCAAAATTGACTCAGTTGCTCAAGGGTGAGCTTGATTGGGTGGTGATGAAAGCGTTGGAAAAAGACCGAACACGCCGCTACGAAACGGCCAATGGACTTGCGAATGATGTTCAACGCTACTTGGCAAACGAAGTTGTCGAGGCTCGACCACCAAACGCTCGTTATCGAATTAAGAAGTTCGTACAACGCAACAAAGTTCAAGTTATTGCCGCCGGCCTCGTATTCATGTCGCTAATTTTGGGAATCGTCGGGACTGCCTGGCAAGCAATTGTAGCTGAAGATGCTAGAGCGAACGAAGCTCTAGCCAGAAAGGCCGCTGAAATCAATGAAGCTAGGGCAATAAATTCTGCCAAAGAAGAACGCCTAGCAAAGGAACAGACTCAAAAGCGCCTCCAACAGATCGAAAAGAGTAACGAAGTACTAGGAGCTGTATTCGACGATTTAGATATTACAGAAATTCGTCTTGGTACAGAGCCTATCGAAGCCATTTTGGCAAAAAGGTTGGTCAAAGCTGCGGAACAACTCGACGGCGAAGCGGTGGGCGACCCAAGAGTGGTCGCAGATCTTCAATCTCGGCTGGGGCATTCATTGAAAGGATTAGGCTACCATCAAGAGGCAAAAAAACTGCTTGAAGAAGCGGGAGAAATGCAGCGTAAAGAACTTGGGCGGGACTCGGAGGCAACACTCCGAACTTTGCGAGATTTGGCTTCCAACTATAAGGCGTTGGGAGAGTTAGAGGCCTCACAAGATCTGTTCGAGTCCATTCTATCTTCTCTTAACAAGTCAGTTGGTAATTCTCATCAGGACACTTTGGCTGTTCAAAACGAACTTGCATTGGTGCATATTGAGATGGGGCAGTTTGATAGGGCTGTCGAGCTCTTAGAGACCAACCTGGACAAGACAATCGCTACACTCGGTAAGGAAGATGAGCAGTCGATCGCGAGCATGGATAATCTGGCGTTGGCGTATCTCAAAGTCAAGCGTATCGACGATGCGGTTCCGCTGCTAGTTGAAGTTGAGGAACGCACAAGAGGCATCTATGGTCCCGAGCATGTTAAGACTATTGGGAAAATGTTGAACTTGGCGGCGGGGTACCGCCAACAGGAACGCTTCGAAGACGCCCAACCACTTTATGAAAAAGCACGCGACCTCAGTAAGCTGCATTTGGGGGCTGAGCATCCATTGACGCTGACTGCATTAAACTCGCTGGCAGTGTTTTATCAGTCGACGGGGCAAGCGGAATTGGCGATTCCACTTTTGGAGGAGACCATCGATCGCTTGAAGTTAAAGCGGGGTGATGCTCATCCAGAAACGCTTGTTGCGAAGAACAACTTGGCGGGGACCTACTGGACGGTTGGGGATTTGAAGAAATCGATTCCTTTGTTCGAATCCGTCTTCAAAGTTCAAGAGGCAAAGTTGGGAAGGGATAATCCCCAAACGCAAGCGACGATTTCGAATTTGGGCGTCAACTATAAGGATGCGGGCCGCGTCGAGGACGCAATTCCATTGCTTGAGGAGTGCTTTGCAGCATCGACGGAAAATCCTCGTTTGCGGCACATTGGTCGGCATTTATTGGAGGCTTATCTGAAAGCTAAATCCGTTGAGAAAGCTCGAGAGATCTTACCAGAAGTACTTAAGGAAACCCGTCTCCGAATACCGCCCGAAAGTCCTCAATTGGCAGCATGGCTTTCTCAATTTGGCGGAGCTTTTTTGGAGCAGCAAGATTATGCAACGGCAGGCGAACTACTTGGTGAATGCTTGCAGATTAATGAGAAAATTCGCCCTAATGATTTGCGAACCTTTCTTGTTCGGACGCTGGTTGGAAAATCGTTGCTGGGAGAGAAAAAGATGGAACAGGCGGAAGAGCAATTGCTTAAAGGGCTCAAAGGTCTCCAAGAGCAAGAGAGTGATATTCCCCCTTTCGCATCAAGAAGTATTCCAGATGCACTCGATAGTTTGATTGAACTTTATATGCAGTTGAATAAGCCTGAGGAGGCAGAGAAGTATCGCAAAATGAGAGAGAAATATCCTGCACTTAGCGAATCGGTACGATAGATGCCCCGACCGAGATAGCCGGGAAAGCCCCACGGTAGTTTCAAGAGAAATACCCATTGAGAAAACAACAATCCGAATGTCGTTTGCCCATTCGAGGTTTCCCTTCAGTTCAAGTCGGTCCGCATTAGGCAAATCCGGACGGCAGTTCTAAATCGAGTTACACGAGTGTTATGGAAAAGATCATTGAGGAGATGGATTCCAAGCAGCGGCAGTGGGGAAGTGGTTACATCAGTGGAATGTTGAGCATTTTCCTGGCTGGCATTGGTTTGGCAACGGTTCTGTGTTTGATGTATCCGCAGTTCTTGACCGTGTCCCAAGCAAGAGCCCACTACAACGTTCCGCTGATTCGCCTAGCAGTACAGTTTGATCTAGTACTTGCGTTTGTCTTGGGTTGTATCAGCCTAACATTGCGAAGCAGCAAGATCCTTGGTTTCTTGAGTACTACAATGGTATTGGGTGCCACGTTGTTGGGGGGCTCTCAGGCTGCCAAGCAATTAGCAACGGCGAGCGACATATACTTTGGGCTCGATTTCTTCATACTGAATTTGATCTTCTTGGCTGTGATTTTTGTCCCCCTAGAACGCTTGTTCAAGAAAAATGATCAATACATCTTTCGTGAGGAGTGGTGAGAAGACTTATTCTACTTTTTTGTCGGGACGATCTTGGTCCAGATACTAACGTTTCTTTCGTTGGCGCCAGCGTTTGCGATTCTAAAAGCGACGCCGTGGGCTGGTTAATTTCGGCAAGCCGTCGCAAGTCAGCCAAGTTGGCTGCAGTTCATCGAAATCATGTTTTTGACGGATTTGTTTCAGTATTGGTTTCATCGAGCATTTCATGAAGTCCCTTGGCTGTGGCGTTTTCATGCCATACATCACAGCGCAAAAAGAATGGATTGGCTCGCAGGCTCGCGGATGCACTTCATGGAAACCGTACTTTTGAGAGCGTTTACCACTATACCTATGTATGCGATGGGGTTCGCCGAGTCGCCGCTTTACCTCTACATCTTTTTTGTGTTTTTGATGTCCAAGTTTGTTCACTCTAACATTAGGTTCCACTTTGGTTGGCTTCAATACGTTATCGCGACGCCCCGTTTTCACCATTGGCATCACGGTGTCGAAAAGGAGGCGATTAACGTGAATTACGCGGTACATTTTCCAATCATCGATCGCATCTTCGGGACGTACCATTTACTACACAACCGCTGGCCCATTGGATACGGTGTGTGCGATGAGTCCGTCCCGAGTGGCTTTATCAAGCAGTTTTTGTATCCCTTCTCTCGGAAAAAATCGAAGCCTGATGGCGGAGCAACCGTCGAGTCCAGAGATTGCTAGGGAGCTATCGTCGATCGATTGGGGACATCGAGCTGAGTTTTATGGAGCTGCTTGTCGATGGACTGTTAGGACGCTCATTGCGCCCGTACGATTTGCAAAAGCTCGTAACGTTACTAACTGAGGCTTTAACAAGTGCAAGCTAATAAATCACTGACGTCGTTCGCAAAGCAATTGGGTGGTACACTTGGATGTATGCACGATCCAGATGGGATGGGGATGGAGCGGTCGAGCAATTGGCTGGAAATTCAACCACTCTATACCGCGAAGGCAGGTTCGCTTCCGGCGATTAAGTTTGATGGTGAATCTATGGCCAAAGTTGTCCAGGAGCCTGCGGAGGCTTATGCGTTGGGCACGATAGGCTGGGGCGATGAAGCGGTTTTACGAGTTTCTCAGTTAAAGAACAGCGCTGCCCTTGATTTGCAATATTCTAGTGTGACATCGCAAGGCTTGCGCGTTCTGTCGTCAATGGGAAGATTACGATCATTGAAAATCAGTCAGGCTGAATTGGATGGCAATAGTTTACGAGTGTTGAGTAAATTTCCGCAGCTAACTGCGTTGAGTCTTGCCAATTGCCAAGTGGATGCCGAAGGACTTAGCCACTTAATCGCTTCTACTTCATTGCGTCATCTTGATTTGTCAAACACTCGATTGGACGACGCAGCCCTAGCGATGCTGGCTAGGTTGAAATCATTAGAGAGTTTACGCTTGTTTAGCAATGCAATTACTGACAAAGGACTGAGCTATCTGATCGGTCATCCCAGTCTTCGTTCCCTCCATTTGGAATTCACTCAAGTAACCAGCGATGGCATTAAGCTGTTACCAAAAATCTCTAAGCTCGAATCTCTTGGGCTGTATGTCATTGGGGATAACGATTTGGACGAGTTAGTTCGTTGCACTGAACTTAAGCGACTCAAATGCCAAGGGTTTCAGAAGGTGACTGATAAAGGGCTGCAGTCATTAGTGAAAGTTGAGGGCTTACAGGAATTCAGTTTGTCTTACTCGGAAATCACCGATGAAGGTGTTGCGGCCCTCGCAAATCTCCGCAATTTAAGTCAGCTTAGGCTCGCCAATTGCAAAATCACCAACAAGTCGCTGGCGGCGCTGGGGAATGCAGGGCAGCTCGTTATGCTCGAGTTGAACCAAACAGAATGTACAGAGCGTGGGTTGGCGAACTTGTCAAATCTTGAACATCTTGAGGAATTGAAGTTCTTACTCAACCAAGGTGACGGGGCGGGCTATTCGAACCTGGAGAAGCTCAAGAAACTCCGCAACCTGGAACTGATGCCACGGTATCCTGTCTCTGGCATCATGGCTGCGGGTATTGCAAGGGTGAGAACATTGGAGCATCTATCAATCAACGGCAGCTTAAATGATGAGGCGCTCAAAGTTATCAGTGGTATGTCCCAGCTGAAATTCTTGGCACTTACGAGCAAAACAGCGACGGAAGCCGGATTCCGATGTATTGGAAAGATGCGAGAGTTGCGAGAGCTGCATTTATCGCACGGTTCCATCAATGATCGCGGATTGTCCCATTTGAGTGGACTGAAGAATCTGGAAAAACTTCGGTTTGGTTTTACGCAGACGACATCGGAAGCCGCAAAGAAACTGGCTAAAGCGATGCCTTGGTGTGATGCGTTTCCGAATTGAGTTGGGTACGCGTGCTCCAAGTCCGCTGAGGGTAAGGGAACACAATTTGCAGACAGGCTGCATCGGCTATTCTGGGGTGATGTTTGATTCTGTTGTTGGGAAATGATAGGCTCTCACAAATTCCCATCCATTATACGGTTTGTATGCGTGCTATGCGTTTTTCTAAGGAGCGTGCTGTGTCTATTTGGGCTCCACCACATGTCCTGGCTCATTATCCTGAGGCTAAGAAATCCTCAGCGTACATTCGTGCATTTCTGTGGTTCGCACGGACTGTGTTGAAAGTGGAAGAGAATCGGATTGCTTTGTTGCTGAGTATCTGCAGTGACGATTTGAATAACGTGCAATTGCCCGAGACGGAAATGATTGGCCCGTTTTCTTTGGGCGGGTTAGATGGCTATCCCTTTGTTGGAAGGACAGGACTATCCGCATTTGAACATCACATACCGGAGGATGGTGTGGCACTTTTGTTTTACGGTCCACATATCGGAATTACAAATAGGGGTGACGTGGGGTTTGTCGTGCGACCTGGGCAAACAGAGATGACCGCCTGCTGCGGTGCGGCGAGTGCCGCTCTCAAAGCACTCGAGCAAGGGGAAATTTGTGAGCTGCCCATTGAAAAATTCGATCTTGACGATTTCCAACAAGAAACGATCCGCCAGTGGGTTCTGAAGCATCAAGCTGAAATTCTGAACGCCGGGGCAAAAGGAGATTCGGCACGAATCCGTAAACTGACTGAGGTGATGTACACGTTATCCCATGAAGCGATGTTACGTCATCTTTCTAGGGTTGTGTTTCACTGTCCAGCTTTAGTCTTTGGTGGAATATTAATCAATGAGGATGGTACAAACGAATCGGACATCGTATTTCGTAATCTGACAATTCTTCAGCATGGTAAAGCGGAGTCCGTTTCGGATGAATTTCTCACTTCTACTAAGGCCAAGTTCGAGGCTCTTCACGCCGGGGATTTTGAGGCTTTCAAGTAATCAAGAATTTGTTGTGGTCCATGAAGTCTGCAGGTCTTGTGCATACTAAATCGTTGCTATTGTCAAGTTGTTGCAGTAAGTGAGTTAGGTTCAAGCTACCATTCGATATCGCATTGAGACACCATGCGAATTTCTTGGTTGTATCAGGCGGCTTCATGCACAGCGTTTGAACCAAGCAAAGTTGCTGGCTAACTTGCGATTTCGGTGACAGCAGGCGTTTAATGGGGTCAGCTCGACGTGATCGCCCACCGGGTCTGCGACCGATCAAAAGTACTGAAAACTGGCTCTAAATCATGGAAATCTTCTTATTTCAGGGATTCTGCCCCAAATAAGCGCCCATCAGTGAGGCATTTTGAATCGCCCAATGACCGTAACGATTCTCAATCAAGCTCAACAGCTAGTTTCCGACATCAACTGCAAAAAAAAGCTCAAT
Organism: Planctomycetota bacterium; assembly: GCA_017303505.1. GTDB lineage: Bacteria > Planctomycetota > Planctomycetia > Pirellulales > Pirellulaceae > JAFLCP01. Next base: position 77,754 of record JAFLCP010000010.1, read on the forward strand.
TGGCGGAAAGGTATCGAAACCATTTCTGAGCCACTTAAAATGCCTGTCTAGCATCGACAAATTTCCCGTAGCCGTCGCAGCTTCAATCAAAATATCACGTTCAAGCTGTTGAACTTCTTTGGTCAAAAATTCCAGTGTTTTGGGGGCCGCCCTCTTAAGCCTATCTCGGTGTGATTTCTCAAACTTGAAGTTAAGAGTACGCTCAGCAAGTTCATTCTCCAGCAATGTACTAGGTCCAAAAACCAACATTTTGCATCCGACTACATAACGCTGATATGCCCTTAACTCGTCTTTGTCCAAGCCTTCAATTAGATGATCAATAATCTTTTGAGTTTCTTTTGCTGCCTCATCTTCCAGACTCCTCAGATTCGCTGCCTTTACGGGATCTCCATGCGTTTCTCCAATCTTTGACTTTTTCGAAGAAAGCTGCCTACCCATTTCGAATACCAAGGGCATATGAAAATCATAATCCTTCCAGACTGGATGATCCTTTGAAATACCCGTTTTTGCGAGGTGTTCTCCAAACTCGAAAAAACGATTTCCTCGGGTGTACTTTAGCAGATCAAACTCTGATAGGGCGTTAACACGAAGAAGCCCCGTTGTCAATGAAGGCAGCTGAGCCTCGAGTTCACCATTAAGGAGTCTCTGTAGATCCAAACGAAGCAAGGAAGGCGATGGAAAAAAGTTCTTGCCATCCATCACAATAGTCTTCAGGTCATCCCGAAGATATTCAGGGAACTCGGCAAATAAAATGCTCAAACTTTCGGCGTAAATTCTCTTAACTCGATCGTTTATTTCCCCTCGCCGAGAAACTATCTCGTTTTCGAACGCTAGTGCATTCTCAGGAGACTCGCCTCTGTGCTCCAAGTACTGAGCTGGTAAAAACGAATAAAACCGCCGACGTTCCAGAGCCAATTCAATTTTTTCTAAATCAATTGGACTTAGAGCTTCCTTCATTCTTTTCTCAACAAGGATGCGGTATTCCGTTTTCTTTTCTGCCTTATCTCTAAAGATGGTTTCGGTTCTGAACTTGCCTTTTACTTCAGCGATAATCTCATTCACGCTATCTTCCTTCGCGCGGAGTTGAGCGCGGACTCTGGGGATCTCAAGAAGCGAGAAAGCATCTGGAAAGGGACGCCTAGTATTCTTAGCGAGCTGAACTCGACCACTCGGGTAGATCATGACGGAATCCACGGTATCTACATCAGCCGAATCAGGCTCTTGAAACACCAGTAATGATGTCAGCAAAACGAGCAAAAATTTGATCATATTACATCCCTCAGTCAGACGCTTGCCCAATCATCATTGCGTTTCACCAAATCAGTCTTTGATGGAGTGCCAAGTTGTAAGATACGATTCTTGATCAAAACGGAAGTCGCCAAAGGGGATCGCGACGTATCGGGCTGAATGCGAAGCTTCGGCATTACATTTTGAAGGATGTTTGCCAGACGACCGACTTCAATATGCTAACTCAGGAATTAGTCGCTTGTCAAAGTCGTCGAAATCCTCCATGAGCATCGAAACGCACCTCGAGGATTTTACTGATTCCCGTACTCCAAACGTTTTCTAATCTACCATTAATGTTGTCTTCATCTCTATGCGCGGTTGCGGATAACTTACTGAGCGATTAGGCGTTCATAGTAGTGGCCTGTGCAGCTTGGAACCATTAGTTGTAGGATGCGTTGCTGATTTCAATCGAACCAAAGCATCAAGACTAGGAGGTGGCCTAAAAGAAGCGAATACTGAAAATGGAGTACTGGACATTCCTTGATGCCATTGTACATGTTCCCTGATAGATTCTCAGCCAAGGCAGACGACCCGTTTACAGACTGCTTAATTGGACGGGCTACACCTCCGCGATCCTTCGCCTGTGTAACAAACTGGATTTGTTATGAACCCACGTTAGCTGTGAAAGGGGCAAACATAGGCGTTGTGTTCGCGGTTGGACGCCGCATGCCGCAACACTGGAAGCATAGACTGGATGGGATACTTCAATGATGAAAAATGATACGCTTGAGATCCTCAATTACCAACGGTGTACTGGGGGCATCCGCGCAAAAATCCTAAGCCAATCGGTTAGCTTTCGCTTGTTTTTGGGTCCAGGACTTGGGGAGACTGGAGATGATCTATGGAATCCTCTCTTAGGCAAAGGGGCGTTGGCATCGATTTGTCGAATCGAACACAAAAAGTGGACAAGATTTGATGGGAAAGAGGTAGGGCGGTAATATGTTCTGGAAAAAAGCGGGCGTAAAAAGGTCATGTCGTGCGCGGCAACATTGGAGTAAGTGCTGCCGTGCCCCAAGTTCTATGCAATAGTATTGAAAATCGCTGTGGAACGAAAGCAATTCGTTCCGTACTAACGCAGTTGAAAGCGTGGATCATCGGAGACGAAAATATGTTATCCACCTCTGTCAATTTACTTTCAAGGGTTCAACAACGGGACGATGAAGCCGCGTGGGATCGATTTGTTACGTTGTATTCACCCCTTTTATTCCTATGGGTTAAACGAACGGGTCTCGGCTATCAAGATTGCGAAGATATCGTTCAGCGAGTCTTTTTGAAGCTAATCAATAAGCTTCCCTTCTTCGATTATGCCCCTGCCAAAGGACAATTTCGATCGTGGCTTTATACGATTACCATCAATGAGTGTCGTTTGCGATTTCGTAAACTTGGGCTGGAGCGGGAATTGCAAAATCGCTTGACCGATTTAGAACGACCTGAGGTCAAAAGCCAATGGGAGCTTGAATACGAAGAATGGCTTATTCAGCGGGCTTTACAGCTTATTGCCAGTGAATTTGAGGAAGTGACCATGAATGCTTGTCTCATGACCGCTCGTGATGGGATGGCGACCGCGGAGGTCGCCGAAAAACTTGGAATCAGTGCCGGCGCTGTTTATATTGCGAAATCTAGAGTCCTGCGTAGATTACGCGAAATTTTGGATGGTTTGCTGTGAACGCTGATTGCCAACGGTGATCCGTAAGTAGTTTCTGTCTCTTCTTTACAATATCAAAAGTCTTCGTACTTCTCCTTCTATTATGCGACAGATTTCCTCGTCTGAGTTGTCGGGAAAAATATCGGCTTGTCCAGATGCTCAGCGACTTATCGCCTTCGCGCATGGGCATTTGAATGCGGAAGATTCACGGCAAATAGAAGTCCATTTGGCACGATGTTTGGCCTGTGTCGAGCGACTGGAGACGTTAGTGCCGCACGCAGATTTCATCCATTCGACTCTTTTGCAGATTATTCGTAGGTCTAGCACATCAGAGGGAAACAACTCAGCAGACAGGTGCTTTCCAAGCGAAAAAGGGAACGTAACCAACGAGGTTGTGGTTGATGAAGAGTTGATCGCTTCTTTTTGCAAGGGCGTAAGGGAAGCATTGAAATTGAACCACGCCAATTCCCTCGATCACGAATTAGGATGGTTACCGCAAAGTAGTGACCCGTCTTCCATAGGGCAACTTGGGCGATATCGGGTCCTTAAAATTCTCGGTAGCGGTGGAATGGGGATCGTACTTGAAGCAGTGGACGAAGCGCTTCACCGTTCGGTTGCCGTGAAAGTCATGTTAGAGTTCCGTCGCCAAAGTGCAGCGATGCGTTCACGTTTCCAGCGCGAAGCACAGCTAGTTGCCTCGCTACGGCACTCGCACATCGTGACTATTCACGATATCGGATTCGAAGGCGAAATCCCCTATTTCGTCATGGAAAAATTGGAAGGTGAGACGTTGGCAACATTGTTGGAATGCCGAGGACAACTTCCTGTGGAGGATGTATTGGAGATTGCTTTACAGGTCGCTGAAGGATTGGCATATGCTCACTCCCAAGGCCTGTTGCATCGCGATTTGAAGCCTTCCAACATTTGGATCGAAAGTTGGTCCGTTGATTCCAAAATTGCAAAATTGATCGACTTCGGTTTAGCGATTAAACGAGACGTTGACGAAGAGTGGGGTGCATCGGGTGAATTGTTGGGAACGCCACTGTTCATGTCACCAGAGCAAGCTAGTGGTAGACCGCTGGACGAGCGATCGGACATTTTTTCTTTAGGATGCATTCTCTATTTTGCGCTCAGTGGCCAAATTCCGCATCCGGGGTCAACGATGATCGAGGTGCTGCAGTCGTTGGCCAACACCCAACCTGTGTCATTGAATAGCCTATGTTCTGGTGTGCCAAATAGTTTGGTAAACCTCGTGGAAGCCATGTTGGAAAAGGACCCACTGAAGCGGCCTGCTGCGATGGGTGATGTCATTACATCGCTGCAGATGATTCAACGTGATTCGGGGGCTGAAGGGAGAGCTAAACCGGCTCGCTACCCAGTCTTGTTAACTTCGTTGGTTCTTTTGTTCTTTGTTGTTGCCAGCAGCTTGATTTGGTTTGCAAGGAGCGGAAGGAATGTGTTTTTTTCGGGGGAAACACGGCCCACGCTCGCCTCTCATTCGGCGGAAAATAAACAAACTAGCGGGAACAAAACACAGGAGTGGTTCGGATGGCCTGTTGAGGCGCCCCAGCCTGCCAATGCCCCTTTCGACGAAAAACAAGCCCAAGAATTTCAAATGGCATGGGCTTTGTATCTCGGGGTGCCCGTTGAATATGTTGATCCTTTCGGACAACGATTTAGTCTGATTCCACCGGGAGAGTTTTTGATGGGAACCAGTCTGGAGGATGTAAGTACTATCCAAGCTGAAATGCAGTCTATCGCCGATCGTATGCCCAAAGGGAGATTTCTGTGGGAAGGAAAAGATATGCACTTGCTTTTGGTGGCTTCCGAATACCCACAGCGACGCATAACTATTACTGAACCGTTTTACCTAGCCATCAATGAAATTACATGCAGCCAATGGGCAAAGTTTGCGGAGACGGGATATCTCACGGAAGCAGAACGCGATGGCTTTGGAGTGGTATTGGGAAGTGTAGAGGTCCTTACCAAAACGGGACAAGGAAAAAGTTGGCGTACCTGTTTCGAGTCAGACCGTCCCGATCGAGCTGCACGCTGTATTTCATGGAACGATGTCGAAGCATATGCTAACTACTTAACAAAAGAAACTGGTTTGGCATACCGAATGCCCACCGAAGCGGAGTGGGAGTACGCCTGCCGTGCCGGTACTACAACGAGGTATTATTTTGGCGACAAATTGACATATGAAGATGCGGAAATTCTTGATTCGAACTCCAATGTAGGCAAAGTTTGGAGCGTGAGGAGCTTTCGACCGAATGCCTTTGGAATTTACGACATGCACGGCTCGGTCGCTGAGTTGTGTTTAGATGCTTGGGGCGTGAATGCTGAATCGGTTTCGCAAACCGTAAACCCGGTAAATCGGACCGAAAGCGAGTATCGCGTTCAAAAGGGGATTAATGGCATACGTGTGCAATCCAATCGGTCCGCAGCACGAATTCCGCAGCCGAAAACAGCCCGTTATGGCGAGCTGGGGGCACGATTACATCTTTCTATGCGGTCCGTACAGCAACTGATACTCGAGAAAGGGAAATAGTACCTTTGGCCATGGTTCAGGGTTGATTTGGATCGATTTTGTCAGCGGGCGCTTAAAAGGGGCCAGTTAGGGGCGCTTTCAAAAGGGGCCAGTTCGACAAGGAGGTTATCGGTGATTTTCATGGGAAGTACTTTGTTACTTTCCTTGGAGATGCATCGATGGCGAA
>JAFLCP010000100.1 GCA_017303505.1 Planctomycetota bacterium
TCACTACACGTTCCACAACAATGTGGTTGGCGGCGAGGTCAGCCAGATAGCCCCGTCGCCCTTTCAGGCCCACAGGTTGACGTAGATAACGTCGTAGGTTCACGCCGGGCTGAGCGGTGACATAGGCCAGCGTATTACCGCGATCATCGGTGATCGCATATTCGGGTTGGCCCGAATGTGTTGCATGTACGGGCACCAACCAGCCGCTCGCGTCATATTGCGATGCGTTCAGCCAAGTGGCAGGTGTTTCTGGATTGCTGGGTACTAGTGGGCCATACGTTGGCTGTGTATCAGACGCTGGGATTGTGTGCGTCGAACGATTCTTCAGTTGCACGAAAGCTTCGATGCGATCGATCAGTAAACGCGCCTCACCGCGATAAAGCGGATCATTGCTTTGTTGCAGACGTTCTTCGATGGTCGATTTGTAATTGGCGAGGTTCCATTGTTCGATCGGTTTAGCGACTTCGCTGGATAACGCCAGTTGTATCTGTTGCAATTCGGGGGATGAAATGTTGACGGGAGCATACGCCTGATCGAGGTTGGGTTGAGTCGACGCTGAAGAGGCCGTCTGGACCGTGTTGTTCGAGGGGACATAATTGTTCGGCGTATTGATACCGTGCCAAGTCGTGGCTGTTGGATACTGAGCCCCTTGGTTGCCGAGGTAATTTGCGGTCGCGGTTTGCGACATCGTGTTGGCGATGTTTCCGAGTGATGTCGGTGATTGCAATGTGGCATCTTGCCATGTGCTTTCAGGCTGACCGGCTAACATGCTTGAATCGCTTTGGAAGCCATTGAGCGAGTCATTCGTCGAACGTCGGCGCGGGCGAGGAAGTTGAGCGATGCGAGATTGAAAGGGTTGATCTGGCGCGTAGGTTCTTTCGCTATAAGGTGGCTGCATGGCAGGGCGAGGTTGCTGTTGTGTGTAAGGATCGGGAGTAGGAGTCATAGGCATCGCACCTTGCCCACCATCATTGCGATGCAAAAAATCCGAGAAGAACCACTCGACCGGCCCGACTGGTGTCGACGCATAACGCGTGTTGCCATTACCTGCTGCGGCCATGTTGGGAGCTGCGTTCTGGGTAGGAAAAGCTTGGAATTGATCCCAATTGGGCGCTGGTTGCATTCCCCGGTTGCCCATTGGATTCTGGCGGGGCATGGGGACGGGGCGAGTAGCAATATTGCGAGGTGATTCATAAGTTTGGTCAAAGTAACCTGCTGCGGTTGGGCCAGGTTGATAGTTCTGTGATGCAGGTTGCATCGGGTTCATTTCCGCTGCGTTCATCGAAGGCGTTAAGGTACGAGGTGGCTTGGGAGCAGCGATTGGTTCATAAGCTGTGGCCAATGAAATCTTGCGATCTGGTTTACCACTATTGTCGGCGAGAACCGATTTTTCATTGCGAGTCGACTTGCGATCGTTCACTGGTTGTTCGGCCGAGGCTGTGACCACAGCGGATTGGGCGATATCTTCCGCAGTTCCCAAGTGCTCGATGCGCACCCAGCGCAATTCATCCGCTGGTGGAGCAACTCGATACCAGAGTTGCGAAGAGCCATTATCATCACGACGTTGAGCTTCACCGATGATGGCGATGCGATCGCCTCGGTTGAGTTGCGATTGCCAGCGATATTCGGTTTGTTTGAGCGTGCTGCCGATCCAACACACGGTGGTAGCGGCTACGATCTCAACTTCTTTTCCATTGGATAGTAATTTGCAATCGCGACCTGCGAGCCAACAAAAACTTTGTTGAGGAGGAACGATAGAGACCCAGCCATCAATTCCCTTTTCGATGATCTCAACGCGATCACCACGTTTCAATTGCATGGTCGAGTAATAATCGGAATTGGGACCGCAATAGACATCAGCTTTCGCGACTCGGATGACAGCTTGCTCGATATCCTGGGCGTGTGCCAAGTCGGACTGTGTAAGCAGCGACATGACAAAAGCGAACGCCATGGTGAGCAAGTGTTGCGGAGCGACAAATCGGCAACACAACGGATGGGTCATGGATCGGATTCCACGGATTTCGATGGGAACGGTCACGAATTGGAAGTGAACATGTGGTCTGTTAGAATAATTTGGTTTCCAAAGCAATATCGAAACCAAATTTCGCCCCCAATCCGATAGCTAGCAATCTGATTTTCCTTCCCAAATTGCTCCCTGGGCATACTCTGACCAGTGGTAGTCCGGAGCGACAGCATTTCGTTGCATTTCCCAATTTGCTTCGCCATAATCCACGCTCGATGAATATCATCTTTATTGGATTGGGAGCATGCGAATGGCCACACCTGCCGAACTCGAAGAAAAAATGATGTCGATCGTCAGCGATTTAGCCAGCGAGCTGATTTCGTTGACACCAGAGTTTATGAAGGTCATCGAGTTCGAGATTGTGTCGACGGATGACGGGGGAGCGGATATTGGATTGATGGAGACGCATCCCGAAGTAAAGAATGTCTCATTGAGTCGCGAAGTCTATCATCTTTGTTCTGATTATCTTCCCTTGGTCAAACGCTACGCCACAGGCTGGAAGCGTTCGTTGTTCACGCTGAAGGAAGAGGAAGGAAGCTGGAACATCAGCATCAACCTGGAGTATCGATAGCTGTTCTCTACGGGACTGAAAGAATACAATGCGATGACAGATGTAGCGGTCGAATCAGCATTGGATGAGAAATCCAATCGTCTGACGCGAGGTGTTCTTAGGGGGACGCTTTGGCTGTGTGTTTTTTTCGCTGCAATTGATTTTCTCGTTAGTTGCATATTCAATCTGTTCATGAGGGCTGTCTTTCAAACAAGTTCCAATACTCTCTTTTTTGAAGTTTTGGTATTTCTCTTTTGCGGTCTAATACTCGCACAATGGCCAGTCCTATGGTTGTGGTTACGGCGAAATGTTCGGCGACGAATCGATCGGCTTCTCATTGGCTTCGTCGTCAATCACTTGATCGTGGGCATTCAAATAGCAGGCAACTCGCTCACGACATATACCGGCAGTAAAATTGTCAGCCCATTATCTATGTGCGTGACGTTCTATATCTTCTTCATCATCTTCGGGATTTTGTCGGAGGGGTGGTTGCAGATTTTCAGAATTAAGGAACTCGCCGTTCACCCGGCACGGATTCGAAATTGGTCTTTGTTGGATGTGTTTATTTCAAGCGGCCTCGCTGCGCTCTTGGCCTTCGAGAGGGTGATGTCAACCAAAATGGAGGTTGAACTGGGAACGTCCAATTTGGGATTCGAAATGATTTCGACGGTGGTGTTGGCTTTGGCCTCATCACTTATGGTCGTCTTGGCCTTAGGTACCTTCGGAAGCCAGTCCAAGAAGAGGTTTGCTCTGGCCTTTTGTGCCATGAGTTTATTGGCTCCCATCATCATCTCATTGGGAACGAACTGGGATATGCAGCGTCGCGTGCTGCAATCAGTGATGCTCGCGAGTGTTTTCTGGTGGGCGCTGGTGCTGGGGGTTTTTCTGGTCTTCCCATTGCTTCGCCCATTGAGACAAGCATGAAGGATGGAATTCCTTTTGCATTAGCACAGTAGTACGGTCATACTACGCATTACCGAAGATCTGAATATCAGAACTCATCACAAGGAATTCCGTAATGGCTCCCGACGTAGCTCCTCAACCGTCATTCTTGTTGTGGATTTTTCGCTCCTTAGGAACAACATTTTCTGTATTGTTTCTGCTCTCCGCACTTGGATGTTTCTTTTTGACTCTCTTGTTGTGTCTCCGTGGCAAAGGCCCAATGGCGAATGCCTGTTTGTTGTTGGTGGTCCATTGGCCTACCATGGTTGGCATATTGGGGGCTGTCACCGGTGTCATTAGCATGTTTCAGGTATTAGCCCGATCGTCGGCAACGCCCAAACCGAGCGAATTAGCGGAGGGATGGTCCGTGGCACTGGTAACAGTGCTAATCGGGGTGCTGATGACGATGTTCTTTTACCTGCTTGCTATTGTGGGCACGCTCTTTCGTTCATTTGCATCTGAGTCCAATGCGAAGACGTAACGATTCGGAGCGACTTGGCCTAATTGTCGACTTTCATCAAACCTTGCTTCGGTTGGCCAAAGACTACCGCGGTTCAAGAGTGTAGGGCCGAACGTCGTGCGAGGTTATTGCTTGGGCTCTTCGGGAGCCGGAGTTGGTGGTGTGGAAGCACCTGTCTTTGCAGCCAAGACCTCCATGGCGGCTTGAACATCGCACAATGGTTTGCTGGAAGTGGGCTCGGAAAGGATCTCGGCTAAAGTCGTTTTGCGGAAAGCTTCTTCAACCATGCACAAGGCATCATCTACACGTCGATGCAAAGGGCAGAGCACTTTACCGTGGCCGGGAATACCGAGCGGGCAGTGATGAATGCGTTGAATGGGATCGACTGCATTCACCACATCCAAAATAGTCAGCTGAGTCGGTGGGGAGGCGAGAGCGACACCTCCACCGATACCGCGTTGGGATCGAACAATGCCAGCCCGGCTCAGACCTTGAAGTACTTTGGATAGATAGGCTTGAGGAACTTTGGTAGCAACTGCGATTTGCTCAGTGGTGCTGGCTGAAGGAGAGCAATACGCTAAGTGGACTACGGCGCGCAGCGCATATTCCACGGTCTGGGAAAACATATACGAACCCCGCTCGATGTTTTAAGGCGTGACTATTTTGAATACTGTAGTCACTATGTAAAGGTGTCACTATGGGGGGGAAGCAGACCTGTAGGTTCAGAATGCAATGTTTCGTCTTTGGCCGACCACGCCAGAGACAGATAAGGACGAATAGCGTGTCACACACTAACTGTGGTAAAGCCGAAACCGTCGCAATGCAATTCTGGCGATCAGCACCATTCGGGTGATCACCACGACATAAACATAACTGCGAGTAACGCCATCACCAATTGTGAATGGTTAAATTTTTCACCATCCACTCTTTCATAATTCTAAATACTCGTCTAACGCATCCCGAACAGTTGCTGGGTTAGGAGCAACCCCCGTCAACCGAAGGAAGTCTTCTTCAAGCATCTTGCCCAACCAGTCCGTTTGCCGAATTGTCTGTAGCGTATCAGCAGTGGGGAGCTTAAGCGGGGAGAGAGAGAATACATCACTTCGGGCATCCACCATACGCTGCACAGTGCCGGGCTGTTCACGCGAGAGCCATTTTTCAAGCTCACGATTCCAACGCTCGTCACCGAGCACAATTGTATCGTAATTTACTCCTGTATCGTCAGGCAATTCTGCACAGATTTTCAATCTTTCGGCGGCGACAGCCCCCTGCAAGATAATGCTCAAATCTGCTGGGCAGCGATCTGCCAGGGGTGTCGACGATTCTCCCACCCGCCACCAAACCCGGGCGGTCTCGTAGCTCACGAGGGCGGCCACCGTGGCTCGGGCCACAGGACTATCACCCAGCACGATACAGTTCAGTTCTTTAGCCGTTTGCGAATCGGCTTCGGCGAAGTTGGGGCCCAAGATCGATTGCAAGACGGCCGACCCCGCTGAATAGGATGCTTCCCAGGCTCGTCGTGGCGAAGATGGGGCACTATCTGTTGGTTCGGTGGCTTTTTCTTCTGTGCCTGATTCATCCCACAGACGCCGTAGTAGAGTTGCGCGACCGCACCATTGAGCAATAGGTTGCATGGCCACTGGCAGCTCACCGCCAACCGCCAGACTGCGAATCGAATCGGTTAACAACAACACGCTGTCGATGCCCAAAAGTTCAAAAGAGGTTAGGGCATCACCGATTTGTGCGTTGATTATCTCGGCTGTAAAGAGTTTCCAATCCGAGAGGCCTTGATCTGCAAAAGCACGCTCTAGTGCGAATTGAGTGGGATTGCCACCCACGTCATCGCCTAGACAGCATACGATCGGTTGCAGTGATTTACGGGTCAAGGTACACCAGATCCCATCTCATATACCACTCGCATCATTGCGAGTGGTTTCGCGATGTCATTCAAAGAGTACTAAAAGGTCAACGCATCCGCTTGAAGACGCTTGACCGTTTCGGCCATCAACTCATCTTCAGCTTTCTCATCCGCAGCTTCGTAGGTTACCGAGAATCGCAAGAATGCTCCTGCATCATCCCAAGGTACTGTGACAATCGAATGTTGCACAATCAAATATTGCGAAGCATCTTCGGCTGTCTTAAATACTAAGCCCGACTTGGTTCCCTTAGGTGCTTTGGTGTAAAGGAAATAACTTCCACCGGGAACTTCGCATTCGAAACCGCATGTCTTTAACGCTTGCACCAACTTCGATAGGCGGCGTCGATACTTAGCGTTAATCGCAGCAGGAATGGAAGCGTCACCTAGAGCGGCTGCGGCGGCCCGTTGAATTGCAGCGAATTGTCCGCTGTCACAATTGTCTTTCACATCCGCAAATGCTTGAACAATTCGTGGATTGCCGCACACCCAGCCGATGCGCCAACCGATCATGTCAAAGCCTTTGCTCAGTGAATGAACTTCGACGCCGACGTCCATGGCACCGGGCACACTCAAGAAGCTCAGCGGTTGCCCCTTGAAGGTCAACAGGATGTGAGCCGCATCCTGCACGACCACAAACTGATGTTTATGCGCGAGCTCAATAACTCGTTTATAGAAATCGACTGTTGCCACTTGGCCAGTGGGGCTATTGGGATAGTTGAGCACAACTAATTTGGTGCGTTCCCAAACATCGGGCGTCACTGAATCGAAGTCAGGATAAAAATTGTTTTCGGCCAATAATGGGAGTCGATGAACGGTACCGCCATAGTATTTTGTGTGAGTGCCAGCCACAGGATAGCCGGGAACTGTCATCATCGTGATGTCGCCTGGATTGATGAAACAGGCAGGCAACATCGAGAGAGCCGTTTTGCTACCGATGCAATGATTGATTTGAGTGTTCGGGTCGAGCTCGACTCCAAATTGCCGTTGCATAAACTTGGCGACAGCGACCTTGAAATCTGCTACACCGTTATCGGCATAGCCACGGTTTTCAGGGCGATCGACTTCTGTATGCATAACTTGGCGAACAGAGGCGGCAGCCATCGAATCGTTTTCACCGATTCCAAAATCGACCAAGCGGCGCTCTGGATAATCGGCCAACGCTTTGCGTTTGGCTCGCTTGATCTTCTCGAACTTGTAGATTTCCGTTCCTTTACCGTAGTTTACGCCGCCAATGCGTTCGGCGAACAATTGCTGAAAATAAGGATCTGCAGATGGCGGATTTGCGACGCCCGACGACATTTCAACGTCTCCAACAGCAAGCGGAAGGAATGGAGGTGTACAAAAAGTGATATGTAGGCCGCGGGTGTTTGCCCGCGCCCCCCAAGTACTTTAGGGTATCGAATCAAGGGGAATCGTCGATACCCCCTCCTGGTGACCCCGGCGGATTGTTCGAAGCTCCAGCAGCCCGCAGTTGGTCCTCTAAATGAATCAAGAACTGGGCTTGATCCAAAAGCGGGTTCTCAAAATGCAACTTCAGTGTGCCAGCTGCCTTCATTTCCTCAATCGTTTGGTAATGACGCTGTTGAATCAACGCCGAAACTCGCTCGATCGTCGAACGACGCAAATAAAGCGTCAACACCACCATGCAATAAATCAAAAGCGGTAACACCGATAACAACAAACTGGTGAAGAATAGGTTTGGTGAAGGGTGCGGGAAATGTTCTACCGTGGCGACTGAGTCCGATATCGCGTGATAGCTCGCTTGGAAGTATTGACGATATACCGAAATGATGGGCCCCGACAAAAACGCCCAAAACAACACGGTTCCAACGAAACCAGCGAGTTGTAAAGGGAGGCGACTAAACGCGTTTTGGGCCAAAGTGTTTTCAAAAATATTCTGGCTCTGATTCTGCAACTGTTGAATGCCCGTCAGTTGAATGCCGAGCCCACTCACCGATTCAGAACTCGCCGATCGTGGAACAATGGCTCCGCGAGTTTGCAGACGTTGCACAACGCGTTGAAAGTGTTCGCACAATGGTTCGATACGATCGCGCACCTGTTGTTCAATCCGCTCTCGTAAACCGGATTGCATCTCCCACTGCAACTGGCGCGTTTGCTGAAAATTGCGAGCCCATGCGGTTAAGGCTCCAAAGAGTGATGGTACACTTCCGGTTAGGCTCATCAGGACACGATCCCAAGCGCCGTGCGTCAAGTGCAGCAACGATAAGATCGATCGATACGGAAACCATAGAGCACTGGTATCGTTAACCAATTGCGTGCGCATACGACTGCGTACGGCGGCCTGCAAAATGAGCGGGCTGCCCAGCATTGACGAGATAACTTCTTCTGGGATTTTTTCAGTCTCTTGATACAGTTTGCGAACGGCAGAGGCCAGCTGGGGAATTTGATCGCCTACCAAGCGGCTTACTTGAACGCGAAAGCGTTCTTGGGCGGCTTGCAGGCGTTGTTCTTTGGAACGTGAGAGGCTGATGTCATCCAGCGGTCGACTTCTTAGGCGTTCAACAATCGCTTGAGCGGTATGGTGTCCTACTTCGGCTGCATTGGCAGAAATATCAAAATCGACCACCGTGATCGGTTCTAACCAATCGCTTTGAGGAGCTGCTTGGTGAAGGTGGGCCATCAGTTGTTTAACATCATTCGCAAGGTCCGATGATGAAAGATCTTTGGGGTCAATCATCGTGATGACAGGAATACAAACGGAACCGGCCGTTTGACGAGCGATATGGGTGTTGATGGCAGAGCGGATTTGATCGCGGGCAATAACCAACAATTTGATCGGCGATAAACTGAGAGCTTGCCGTGCAATTTCGGCAATTTGAGCATCGGCGTCGGTAACACCGGGTGTGTCAAGCAATAGATAGGGGCGACCGATATCAGCCATCTGATCGATCTGACAAAAAATAAAGCGTTCAACACTCGGGTTAAGTTGTTCAGGGCCGCGCGGGCCCACCCAAGTTAATGTCCCAGTTGCATCCCGCGCTAAATCACCGCTCCGCAATTGTTCGGCGACGCGTGGATCCTTGACCAATTGACGCGCGATCCAACTTTTTCCCTGCCCTTTGGCACCGACGAGTGAGACCGAAAGAAGTTCAATACCTCGACTCGATTCGATTCCTTCGCGTTGCCGTTCAAATTCGCGGCATGCGCGTAGAACTTCTTGAGCAACCGGTTGATCACCAAATAGTCCAGTCACCGCGTTGGCTACGCGGTCAGCGTAAGCTTGTCCTTGATCGGTATGGATGGAGTTCATAGGGCTGATCTCTGGAGTGGCTCGTTCGGTTTGCAAGGTTAGGTTCTGAGAATCGATTTATCGCCGAATAGGCCCGCTAAGTTTTTAATGTTTGGGAGAGGTTGTTGAATTGATCCACAAGTCGTACGAATTCGGACCGTATATGCCAAAGTTGTGGTTGTGTGGCATCGCGCTCCAGCTTGACAGTTAATGTTGAGGTTGGAAGTTTGCGGCTGCCGGAGGAGGTTCTTAAGCGAGGAGTCTTGGTGTCGTTATCGGGACGTGGAATCCCGAGAGTATCCATCGCCACAGCAACTAAATCGCCATATTGTTGCCAAGCCGCTTCTTGTTCTGCCACGGCAGGTGTGGGGTTACCAGAAAAAGCGGCCCATGCACCAGCTACGCCTGCGGCAGCCACCAACTCTTTGAGAGATGCAAATACCAAAACGGTTGAACCACCGAAATCAAATGGAATAAACAAGACGGCGGCCAGCGGTGCAAAAATAGTCGCGACTGGAACCAAGCCCGTCGTCAAGCGTTTGCGCCAGGGCATGTTATCCCAAATGCTCTTGGCCCATGAATCAAGATCGGCATCGGGGAGCAAGGTTTGGTTTTCGTTTTGGAAACGGTCCAATATCTTCTGGCAAATTTCCAGCCACGTCTCGTCCGACCATTGTGCAAAAGATTCAAGCGGTAAGCGTTGACGCAATTCTTTGCGGAGTCGATCCGCCGTCATCACCTGACTTCGATCTGAATGCTTGAACCAATCTTTAACGCCCTTCAAGGATTGTTGCATCGCCGTTACGGGCATCACACTACGAGCTGCCGACGATACGGCTTCTTTGGTCCAAGCAACGGTTTTGTCCACCATTAAACTAGGCCACGCCCACCATGGTGCTGTACGATGCAAGCTGTCGTTGATTTGACGGATAATCTGTTTTGATGTTTGCAACCGCACATCGACAGAATTTCCGGCTTCATCGCGCACGGCAATCATCGATAAGATGGCCTCAGCGACATTGCGACGCATTTCATCGATGAGGCGTTGCTGTTGGGTCGATAAGCTTTGTAGCTCATCACGTCCTTGCAATAAATGTTGTTGCAACTGAAGTGTCAGAGTGGTTCGCCACGCTTGTACCATTTCGCTCTGATTGAGTTGTTTACCCAGTCTCAGCAGATAATCATCTGGCGCTGGACGAGGTGCACGATCGTCCGGAAGTTGGCGATCCAAACGAAAGAAGATGGGGTGTTCAATGGCTTCACCACGGGCTGCTTGGGAAGCGAATTCTTCCGGTGTTGGAGGGAGCCGCTCGCGTTCCAGCTCACCTCGAAAATCATAGGCAGCGTAGAGTCGATCGATTTGAAAGCGTTCCATCATGACACGCGATTCGGCCATGATTTCCGAAGGTGAATAACGCCGACGCACTAAGTTAATGGCCAATATCCTTGGCAGACCAGGCATCGAATCCTTGAGCGTTGATAGTAATCGTTCGGCTTGTCGATCATGTAAATCGCGGAGCTTAGTGACGACAATAAATGCAGAGCACAGTTTGGCTGCTTGGGCTAACAAGCGGCGGCGATACTCGGGAAGGTCTGATTCATCCCAAGGTGTCGAGGTTGCTGAACCGAAGATGCCCGTTTGTATGTCTGGGCATTCGATAAGTCCAACTCCGAGTGTGTCGAGCGCTGCATCTGTGGCGATCAATGGAATCGAAAAAGTAGAAATGTCTTTCGAGTGAGCGACAGAAGAGTCGTTGGCTGGAGCATCTTCGCCACGAGGCGAGTGTGCTGTCGAGCATTCTGCAAATGCTTGGCCGTTGTATTGTGCGTAGGCAATCTGCGGATCACGGCTCAACCATTCCGGCGCGTGACCAAAGATCTGTTGAAGCTGCTGCAACCAACGATTCCATACGGAAGCTTGTTGTTGCCAGCTCGCGGGAAGCCATAGAACAAAACGATGGGTTCCTTGTTGATTGCCAGTTCCGACGAGCACACGACTGCGATTGCTGGGGCTAAGGAAGCTCGCAATCAAACTGCTCTTACCCGCATTGAGCAAACCGCTCACTGCGATCAATGGGCTCTGGCCCAATTGTTGTACGCTATCGAGCTGTAAGAGAAGTTGCTCGATCTCTGTCGCGCGTTGTCGTGTTGGGCTGGCAGAGAGTGGGGATGCTCGACGCAAGCTCTCTAAAAAATCAAGCCTTTCTGGAGTAGGCAAAATTTGATCGACCGCAGCGTAAACTTCGCTGCGGTTGGTGAGTATCAAACGGAGATCGGCGACTGAAAAATTAGCCATCGACGTTTGCGTCTTCCGTCACTTTGTTGGCCTGAGTGGATATGCGAGCGATGATCTCATCGATTTCATGGTCGGTGAGATGGAAATCTTTGAGTGTTGTTAAGAGATGTTGAACGAAGCGTGAAAAATGTCCCATTTCAATTCCACGTCCATGATGAGCTTCGACCAAAGATCGTCCGGTGTATCGGATAGGTCCATCGAGAGCCGAGGAGAAAAACTCTTGCTGCATATTCAGCAAACGATCAACGGGAGTATGTTGGAAGAAAGGTGCAAGTTCAGGATCGGCTAAAACCAAGTTGTAAAATTTGGAAACCAAACGCACGATTCCATCTGCGCCGCCAATACGTTCATAAAGTGAAGGTTTAGGTTCCGTCATGGTGGTCTCCAGTTGCATGAGAATCGTGTGTTGAATTTATTCCCTAACGGGGTTGGGATGTGGTTAAGTCGACATTGTAGTGAAACTGCGGCTTGTGCCCTACAGCGCTTTATTGGCTAGGGGCTTTATTTGCCATTGGAATTCAGTAGCCCACATAAACCGAGGAGGACTAAATGGTCGACGACTCGAGTCGAATACGTGAGAAGTGGGGAGAGATAGGCACGATTGCCACCGCTGATAATGATCGGGATCGATGGTGACCAGATGGATTGGTAGCGGCGAAGAAGGTGTTCGATGCCTCCGATCACAGCCGCGACGCCCCCAGCCAACATCGCTTGTTCGGTATTCTTGCCTGGCAAGCTTGGTAGTTCGGCAGGTGAGTCCGCTGCGGTGAGGTGCGGCAATAAGTCTGTGCCACCTGCCAGGGCATTGAGAGTCAGCCGTAAACCAGGCAGGATTGCTCCACCGGCATAGGCACCTTCTTCGTCGACCGCGTCTACGGTGATGGCTGTTCCCGCTTGGATAACGACCACCGGTGCACGTCGCGCGAGTAGGTTCCAGGCGGCCCAGGCTGCTAAAGCTCGATCCGTTCCAACGCGATCTGGATAATCAACTTTGAGTGTCCAAGCGAGATCGTGGTTTTCAAATTTTGTCGTCTTATCTTGTGGTCGCAGAAGTTGTAGTTGCGTTGACCAGTTTTGCCAGGCACGACGTTGTACGCTGCTGACGAGCCACGCGTCTGGTGCCGTGTTGGGGGCCAAGCCAAATGTCGTATGGACACCATCGATCATTTGAGTGGGCCAAGTAGGATCGTCGACATCGAGAATACACTCGTTGGCGGAGCGGAGCGAGACTTTTGTTTTGTTATGCGTCGCGCTATCGAGGTCCGCGTGTTTCCAGGTCGCTTGCCAAATGCGTTGCACTTGAGCTGTAGACCATTGAAGTTGTCCATGTTGCAAGACGGCATGCGCAGCGTTGTCTGTAGAGTGAGCCAGTGTGACTTTAATGCCACTGTTGCCGATGTCTACCACCCACACGTTTGATGTTGAGTTAAGCCATGGATGTGGTCCCACGTCGACGTTTCCTAGCGCGAGCGAACGGTCTTGTCTTGATTGCGTTGGGACAATAAGTCTGCGACACGATTGATGAGAACGTTTAGGCCTTGGCCAGTCACAGCGCTGACCAAGATCACGTCACGACCAGTTTCGCGTTGCAATTCCTCTCGAATTTCTTCGGCGCCTGGCAATTCGGCTTTGGTCATGACCAGTACTTCGGGCCGTTGTCCGAGTTCTTGGCTATATTGTTCCAGTTCGGCGCGAATCGTTCGATAATTTTCAATTGGATTGGTTTCATCCGCAGGAAAGGGTTCTACCAGATGGACCAAGATACCTGCCCGCATGATGTGTCGCAGGAAGTCGTGACCCAGTCCTACGCCGCGATGTGCCCCTTCGATCAAGCCAGGGATATCGGCAAGAACAAATGAGCGATCCATATCCAAACGAACCATGCCGAGGTTTGGGTATTTGGTCGTGAATGGATAGTCGGCGATTTCGGGACGGGCTCGAGAAAGTCGACTGAGCATGGTGCTCTTTCCCGCATTGGGTTTGCCGATCAAACCCACGTCGGCGATCACTTTCAATTCGAGGATCACACGACGCTGTTCGCCTTCTCCACCAGGTTGGGCTTCACGTGGTGCTCGGTTCGTTGAGGTTTTGAAGTGCGTGTTTCCTTTGCCACCTTTTCCACCGCGTGCAACAACGACTTCATCGCCTGCTTGTACAAGATCTTTGAGAACCATGCCGGTTTCTTTGTCGATCAACACGGTGCCAGGTGGGACTTCGAGCACAACATCTTTACCACCTTTGCCATGGCAGCCCGAGCCTTGGCCGTTCTCGCCTTTTTCACCGCGCCAAAACTTGCTGTGGGCGAAACTGACCAGAGAGTTCACGCCTTCGCGAGCCCGCAGGATAATGCTGCCGCCATTGCCACCGTCGCCGCCACACGGTCCACCTTGGGGAACATATTTTTCACGCAAGAAGGCGACGCAACCGTCACCACCTTTACCCGCCTGGAACTCTACTTCAACTCGATCGACGAACATGTTCGGCCTCAACCATAAAAAAAGCGAGCCACCTCCATGAGATAGCTCGCCCGATTCGATTCATCTGCATTTGCTCTCGGTGATCAGCCAATATGAGGCTGAACCCAATTAGCTGTTAGCAACAGGAACTACGTTCACGCGACGACCATTTTGGTCGAATTGAACGTTGCCATCGATCAACGAATAGATGGTGTAGTCTTTGCCCATGCCGACGTTCTTGCCGGGATGGAACTTAGTGCCAACTTGTCGAATGATGATGCAACCGGGCTGTACAACTTCACCGCCGAAGTGCTTTACACCAAGGCGTTGTGAATTACTATCGCGACCGTTACGGGTCGAACCTTGACCTTTTTTATGTGCCATGACTCTAACTCACCTTTCCCAATATCTTTAGTTCGATGGATTTTGCAGATTCTTGTGGGCTCACGCTATTTCTCTCGGGCTCGCGCTTTGGGTCCAAAGCGAGTTGCTCGATTGATTCAGCTCCAAGTCAGTGCACAAAACGTAAACGTTTGTTCTCTGTTTCGATGTTGGCTGGAACTATTTTCAAGCCAACCTTTGTGAGCTGCTCGGCGTTTCGTTCGCCGCGCTAAATTTTCTCGGTCTCTTTAACTTCTTCTTTTTGCCTAGTTTAACCTCAACTCCTCGGCTGGGTTTTCCACTAAGCTTGAAGGCCTAAATGCCCTCAAAAGCTTATCGGGGTAGCCAGCGCGAAACTTGAGGTTCCCGCACAAGAGAGAAGATTACCGATAAATCCAGAGATAATCAAGGCGTTCTGACAATCCATAGGTCTGCAAAATCTTGATTTGTCGAGCTGGATCAGCCATGGCGGGTACGCCAAAGCGAATCTTGTCAGCGATTTCGTCCAAAGTATCCCCCGGACGCCAGAAGTTCAGTTGCAGAGTTTTGCGGCGGTAAAGTTCTTTGCCGTCAACTTTTTCTACACGATAGGCATTGGTTAGCCCCTGAACTTGTACCGAAAAATAGTCGATTCGTGGATCGACGTTTTCCCAGGTTGCGATGCCCCAAATTGGCTTGTCGTCAGTTTCCGTACTTTTCGGAACCGGAAGGGTCTGCAATTCCAGGGTGTCGTAGATCGGTGCCCCGACCTTTTCGCGTCTGGCAATGGCTTCTTTTGCTGCTGGGATGATGCGGTCGAGATACTCTTTATTGGTCGGTTTCTCGATCAAGACGAAGCTTGGGAAAATGCGGCGGCTATTGAACGAGACGCGTTCTGGCTTAGGAAACGTTGAGGCTCCAAATTGGTCCACTTCTGCTTTGGGTTGCAGATCACCACCTTCATAACGCAGGCTGAAAAGCATGTACCAAATCAATTTTCGCTGCAATTTTCCACTCGGTTGTGGAATATCGACTTCAATCATGCGAACCGGTTTGAAGCCAATTTCAAAGCCATAAACGGGGTGACGAAGAACAACATTCGAGCCTTTTTCGACCAACGTATCGCTTTTGGGGGCTTCGAATGGGCGACCGTCAGGAAAGTCGGGAGCTTGCCAAGCTAATTCTGGGTGGGCAGCTACAAACTCCAAAGCAGCAGGGCCTTCAAAAGTATCTTCTGGCCGCAGATCGGGCTTGATGAAGTGCATGACACCGGGGGCAAGCTTGCGAGTTGTCACACCCGAACTGCTGACGGGGATGGTCGCGGTTGATTTTACCGCTTCGGTTGCTTCGGGTTGAGCGATTTCTTGATCATTGGCCACTTCCGCATCTTGAGCTGAAGCAGGGGCGAGGCTTACCAAAGCAAAGCCACTAGCCAATAAACCTGTGCCTACCAATCCGGTACGCAACGAAGTGAGTGAGGTATCTGCAACTACCTTGCCAAACCGATAGGTCTGTCGAAGCAAGCTTTGGAGCGACATATACTTAGGTCAATCAGTTGAAAAGAGTAACTGCCCCGCCAGGGACGCATCTATTGCCCAAAATCGAGCGTCGAGGGGGCGAATTTACAGGATCGGCTGGTGGCCGCCCTGGGCAGTACGGACGCCAATCTACGTCCGAGTATAGTTACCCCTGAAGCCTGGGGTCAATGAAATCCCTCCAGGCTTCCCAAATTAACTGCTTTTTGAGGCAGGCCGGAACAGGCTGGAGGGGTGAGGCTGCAGACTAGAGGCAGCCCTCACCCCCTGAATCACTGAATCACTGAAAACTGAACCACTACCTCAAGTATCAATTCCTCGATCGGCCGAGCCAACTGGAGCCGCGTTCTCTTCTTGTTTCTGCTCTTCTCGCCAAGGCTTGCCTGCCTTGTAGCTATCGAGTTCTTGTTTTAGTTGGTCCGTTTGTTCACTACTTTCGGCTTCGCCTGCTTGGACAGCTTTCTCGGCCCACTTAATGGCGTTGGTCATGTCACCCGATTCTGCGTAGCCAGCAGCCAGGGTGCTGAGGATGTGGGCTTCCTTGTACGAAGTCAATTCGCAAGCCCGCAGTCCTAATTCGACAGAGCGTTTGCCGTTGCGAATGTCGTCTTTGGGTGAGGTCGCCAAAACCCAGGCCAAATTATTGAGGATACCGGCCAGATCGGAATTGTCTTCAGCACCTGTATCTGGGGTGGCATCTTCGGTTTCAGTCTCTGCAGTTGCGTCGGCAGGCGGTGTCTCTGGTTTGTCACCGGTCTCGGTCTTCGCTGCATCAGCTTGTTTTTTCAATTCTTCGAGCAAGGCGGCGGCTTTCTCGTAATCGTTGATGGCTTCTTTGTGTTCACCGACGCTCAGCAACGCATCTCCGCGGAGCCGATGAGCTCGCCAGTTCTTTTCGTCTTTCTTGATAACTTCTTCGGAAACTTTGATGGACATGCGTGGGCGATTGTCAAGCTGATAGTAAGAGGCGAGTTGCAGCATCCAAGCAGGATTGTCGGGTTGAGCACGAACCAATTTTCGCATATCGGCAATGGCATCCGAGTAACGTTTTTCGTTGGCAGCGACCAAGCTGCGAAGAAGAATGCCTTGAATCAAGCCTGGTTCAATCAACAGCGCGCTATCGATATCGGTACGAGCTTCTTCCAGCTTCTTTTGGTCCATGTAGATTTCGCCGCGAAGCATTAATGCCAGTGGGTCCTTGGCATTGATTTCAAGAGCTTTGGTGAGGTCGGCCACAGCTTCGTCCAGTTTCTTCTGGGTGACAAGCAATTGGCCACGCATGCGATAAGCGTTGGAATTCTTAGGGTTTTTCTCGATTTGCTTTGAGAGAAAGTCGATGCCTTCGTCAACCTTATCCAATGAAGCAAGGGCACGAACCGCCACTTCGAGAGCGACGAGGTTATCTGGTTCGCGTTCGATAAAATCTAACGCGACCTTGTAGGCTTCATCATGTTTCTTGAGCCCGTCGAGCAAAGCTAAACGCAACTGCCAAGCATTGATGTTCGCTGGATCAGCTTCGGTAGCTTTGGCAATATCGGCCAATTTATCGTTGGGTTCCGTTACCAATTGTGCTCGAAGCAGATAGGCAGCCGCCAGTTCGGTGGGTTTTTCACCTAGCAGATCGATGGCTTTAGAAACAGCTTCGATTGCTTTGGCTTGATTGGCTTCAGGGAGAGTGTAGAGCTTGGCTTTCAAAATCCAAGCTTCAGGGAATTTCTCATTGTTTTCAATGGCCAAATCGAGAGCGGCCATAGCTTCGTCGCGTTGACGCGCCAGTGTGCGCGGCGTTAGGCGGCCTTGAGCCAAGCGTTGTGTGATTCGTTCCGCTTGTTCGAAAGCAGAGGATGAGATGAGTTGTTTGGCAAGCTCTTTATCGCCATCATTCAGGCCCTTTTCGATGGCCTGTTTGCACAGTTCGATCACTTTGCCTAGTTTCTCGATACTATCTGCATCTAACTTCAAATCGGTCGCTTGATCCAGTTCTGCTTGACCGGGCGATTGAGCTAGAGCAACTGAAACCGAAGACGTCAAAGCGATGCACGTTAGCACAACTCGCAATGAACGCAGCAAAGATGAAACGATCGACATAACCAAAGACTCCCAATATTCAACAGATCTCGACGGCAAAAAGCAGCCGAGACTCAAACTAGCAGCTAAGTACTATCTATGTTGTACCAGTTTTTGGGAGTCAATACCAAGTCCGACTTAGAAAAAGAGAGGGCGAAAGGCTTAGGCCAAAGAAGATTGGTCCTAAGGCCTATCGCCTTCTTCATTAGTCGTCGGCGGGCCCTCCATCTTTGATGACGAAGCGAGCATCTAAACGAGCGACTTCGGAGGCCAAGCCGGCAAGCTCGACGCTCCGCAGAACTTCTCGAAAGTTCTTGTAGGCGGAAGGAGCTTCGTCGAGCGGATATTGTCGACAATTCGACATGATATCCAAGTCGCGAAGTTCCTTATCGACCGTTTTTTGATCCAGGGTTCGGAACGCAGCTCGGCGGCCCAAGATACGTCCCGCTCCATGGTTGATACTGAAGCACGACTTTTCCGCCCCGGCTTCAGCAACCATAACGGCTGATCCATCGCGAGGATTTCCAGGCAACAAAATCGGATGTCCCGTATCTGCATATGGGGTGGACGCCAATTCAGGATGGCCTGCCGGAAAAGCGCGGGTTGCCCCTTTGCGATGTACCCATTGCCATTGTCCTTTCACGAATTCGCGGCGAGCAATGTTATGGCTGATGAAGTATACCAGCTCTCCCTTTACGCCAGGAAAAACTTCTTGAAACGCTTCGAGCACCAACGCATTGATCAACATATGATTGACGGTTGCAAAGTTAGCGCCAATGGACATGTCAGCGATATATGCATTCGCCTCATGGGAGCCGAGTTCGGCATACACCAACTCACGATCGTTTCCAGGGAATGGGATGTTGTTCTTGCGAAATTCATCCTGCATCGTTTGGAACTGATTGGATGCCAATCGATGTCCGATTCCGCGTGATCCGCAATGGGACAAGAATGCAACTCGACCGTCTCGTAAGCCAAAACGTTCCGCGATCGCTTTGTGTCGAGGATCTTTGGCCACACGCACAACTTCGCATTCACCGAAATGGTTTCCACCACCGTACGAGCCAAGTTGCGTACATTTCTCAGCAAACTTGTTAACGCGGTCAGTGCTTACCAATTCGTCCAAGCGATCAGCTAACGATTCTCGTGTTCCATCGGCACCCACATGAAACGCATCCTCGCAGCGACTGGACCAATGCGCAGGGATTCCCAGCGCGGTTAGGACTTCTTCGCTGGCCCCTTGCACACACGCGGCCCGCCCCAAGTCGGCTTTAATTTGCCGAGCTTTTGCAACGTGCCGACTCCCCCGTCCCATCCCTGTCGGCGTGCGGTCGCAAATCGCTTCGATCAATCGGCGGCGCACGGGAGGTGCAGTTAATTCTTCCTCTGGCAGATCGGTTTGCAATAAGCTCATAGAGCATTTAATGTCGACACCCACAGGTCCAGGGTAGATGTGTGAAGGTGATACCAACACGCATCCGACGGGTGCGCCATAGCCAAGGTGAGCGTCCGGATTGAGAACAACTTCCGATACGCCGGGAGCAAGCCGCGAATTCACCGCTTGTTGCAAGCAGACATCATCAAAGGTTTCGCGAATTCTCTCTGTCCCGATTACAGTGATCGCGGATACCGATTCACCTACATTCAATTGCGAAACGGCCTCGTCGATCGCTTCAATGCGATTCCGCCAATAACCTTTAGATTCTGCTGACATTTGCGCTCCTTTATTCCGTCCAGATTGGAACCCACTGGGGCCCCCAAGTATACCGCGATCTTCCCTCAGACAGCCTCACTCCCCAAAGGTTCAGCGATTTTGATGTTGGGTATGTCGTAGGGTGTGTGAAGTAAACATTGATAATTCATTTTTAAATCGGGAAAGAGTTGTTGGTGCGTTAGCGTTTCCATCGGTGATGATCGTTTACGCAACACACCGTGGAGTTGATGTGTCGTCGGATGGGGCGGCCGTTGGTTGCGGCGTTAAACGTTGACGTATCGTTTTCCAATCGCATTCGATTTTTTTGTGCGTTAGCGTTTCCATCGGCAATGATCGTTTACGCATCACACCGTAGAGTTGATGCGTCGTCGAAGGGGCTCGCGTCCACCGTCGACATGTCAACTCCACGGTGTGTTTCGCAAGTCAATTCTTTGGCGTGTTGGATGCGTTTGAGAAAACGAGTCTCTACGAATAGATACGTGCAACATGAAGGGGCTTGCTGCACACACCCTACACCAGCATCTACATCCTGCGCAAGAAATCGTAGGTGACAATGGAGACGGCGTTGGAGAGGTTAAGGCTACGGGCTTCGGGCCGCATGGGGATCGAAACGGAGTGGTCGCCGTAACGTTCGTGAATACTCGGTGGAAGTCCCGACGACTCGCTGCCGAATAGGACGCAGTCCCCTTTTTGAAACTCAGCTTGGTGATAAACGGTCTTGCCGAATTTAGTGATGATCCAGACACGTTGGCTGGTGAAGCGCTCAGCAAATTCTTCCCAGTGATCCACTACTTCTAAGTTGAGGTGTTGCCAATAGTCCATGCCAGCTCGCCGCAACTGTTTTTCATCCAAACGAAAGCCGAGTGGGCGGATAAGCCAAAGTTTGGCACCTAAGGCCACACAGGTGCGACCGATATTGCCCGTGTTTTGAGGGATTTCGGGTTGGAACAATGCGACATGCAAGCAAGGTTCTGACGACGCCGAATTACCCCCCTGCCCTGTTACCAAATGGCCGGATGACTCAATATTTTCCACGGGATCTCAATATAGAATGGACAGAATTGCTGGGCAGGGGCTCGACGATCACAGCCCATTTTAGCGGCAATGGGTTAAGGAAAAAGGGCATGGTCTTGGTCGATTAGGCTAAAATAGAGCTTCCGAATCCGCTGTTCCCAATAAGAATTCGCGGCAGCTCAACCATGTATTGACTTGCCGCACTTGTCCGCCGACACTGACACCTGCGTTTCAGATCCTGGCCCGATTTCGATTGACGTCGGAGCAGTTCACTGGATCTTGATGGCGAGCTGTTGGATTTCTTCGCGCGCACCCTTATTACTTTTCGATCATCGCACCATGAAAATAGCTGTAACTTGCCCCGGATGTCTGTCGCGATTCGAAGTGAGCGAGAAATTTGCGGGCAAGACCGGACCCTGTCCAAAATGCAAGAAGGAAATCACCATTCCGAATCTTTCGGAACAAGTGGTCATTCATGCGCCGGAATCGGAAGGTCCCAAAGATGCCAAGGGAACTCCGGTTCTCAAGCCTATTCGCCGCGTTGACATCAATTTTAGTTGGCCCATTGCTGCTTTAATTGGTGGAGTAAGTTTGGTGGCTCTGGTCATCGCAATCGGTGTTCGCTTTTCATTTGCTGAACCTCCTACCGCGTTGCTGGCCATTGCCTCAGTCGTTCTTGGTCCGTTGTTGGCTTATGGTGGCTATTTCTTTTTGCATGAGTCCGAATTAGAAGGATATACAGGTAAAGCGGCGTGGGGGCGAGCTGCTGTATGCGGCGCTATTTATGCCATCACTTGGGCTATCTATTGGTTGGTCCCCGTCTATATCTTTGAAAACATCACGATGGCCGAAACCTCTTTGGTTACTGCTAGCGTGTTATTGCTAGTGATGGTCGTCATTGGCTCGATAACGGCAGTGCTGGCATTCGAACTGGAAAACTTCGCTGGCGTTATGCACTACTTGCTCTATCTGACAGTTACCATGATTCTCACCGTGGTGGCTGGAACGGCCATTGCGGAACCCTTGGCTCGCAGCGGGCAAGGTACTGCAGAAACTGGTGGCAACAAAAAGCGAGCTGTGCAAGTCGCCCCGACCAATCCCGCTACCGCAAATCCTGCCGCTACACCTAAGCCAAAGACTTAATCGATATGGATCGTCGAGAGATTCCCGAATTAGGTGCGCTCGAGGAACAACGACGCATCATTCGCTTGCCACCAGAAACGGATATCGCTGTTACCGCGCGAGTCATGCGGCTTATCGATACGGTGCCGTTTCGACGATTGAAACATATCAGCCAATTGGGCTTGGTGGCTTTAGTTTATCCAGGTGCTAATCATTCCCGTTGGGAACATTCGATTGGCGTTTACCGTCTTGCCTTGCGGTTGCTTAATCGGTTATCGACCGATGAACGTTTTTGTCAGTTGGTGAGCAACGAGCAAGCCGAGTTGTTTTTGTTGAGCGCTTTGCTGCACGACATCGGGCACTGGCCCTTCTGTCATCCGTTGGAAGACATGGCGTTACCCGAGATTCCTCGGCATGAAAACCTGGCTCGTGAATTGATTTGCCAAGGCCCACTTGCGGAACGAATCGAAAAGGATTGGAAGCTCGATCCGAACGCAGTTGCGGACTTGATCGCACCCGATCGCAAGAACCGACGAGCGGATCTGCTCTATAACATGCTCAGCGGTCCTGTCGATATCGACAAGATGGACTATTTGGTACGCGATAGTTTCCATGCCGGCGTGCCATATGGTAAGAACTTTGATCAACAGCGTTTGATCTCAAGCATGTGTTTGGGTGAAAATGAACAAGAGTTAGCGATTGTCGATAAGGGACGCACTGCTGCTGAAATGATGGTCTTTGCTCGCTATGTGATGTTCAGTGAAGTGTATTGGCATCACGCGGTTCGCAGCGGTACCGCGATGCTACAGCGAGCTGTGTATCGGATGTTGAACGTCACGCAATTGACCGCTTGGCAGAGAATGGTTGAAGCCGAGATGATTACCGACTTGCGCAATCGAGTCCAGAAGCGTGGCAGCGAAAGTTTGGTCGAAGGTATCTTTGGGGCAGAACGAGCTCTCTATAAACGCCTGTGCCAGTTCAACTATGTAGAGCGACCAGAGATGCACTCGCAGTTAGCTCGCAAACCGTTTGGTGTTTTGGTTCAAATTGCAGAGCGATTTGCCGAATTAGCTTCGGCTAAATTTGGAGTATCCATTCATCCGGATGAAGTGTTGATTGATGCGCCCCCTGTGAAGCTGGAGGTGCAATTTCGAGTGCAAGTTAAAACATCGCAAGGCTTCAAGGTGTTGGGCGATGTGAGTCCTGTCGTGCAAACTTTGGCAACGCGTCAATTCGACGATTACGTGAAAAAAGTTCGCGTCTTTGTAGCCCCTCACTTAAAGTCGCACCTTAACGACCCCGACACCATCCAAGATCTTCTACAGCAAGCGATTGGTATTTCGTAGGGTGTGTTGCGAAAGTCAGATGTTTGGCTTGTACGACGCATTTAAGAAAACGAGTCGCTACCAATAAAAAAGTGCAGCAAGAAAGGACTTGCTGCACACACTCTACATTGGATTCGCACGAGCTTTAAGCGGCTTTGCGATAGTAGCCTTCGCGATAGAAAGAGGTTACGCCAGCTACCACGCGTTCCTGTTCCATGGCGGTCATTTCTGGATAGATCGGAATGTGCAAGATTTCGCGCGTGGCCCGTTCGGTTTCGGGCAACGAACCCTCTGCATAGCCAAGCGATGCGAAACATTGTTGGCGATGCAATGGAACTGGATAATAGATCTCACAACCAATTTGTTGCGATTGCAAGTGCTGACGCAACGCATCGCGACGTCCACCTTGCACTCGCAACGAGAATTGATTCCAAACGTGATAAGCAGCTGGATCGCGATATGGCATGCCAAGTTCTTCGGCCAAACCTGCACCGCTGAACATCTCGAAATACTTGGTTGCGTTATCACGGCGTTTCTGAGTGTAGCTCGCTAGGTGATCCATTTTCACGTTCAGCACAGCGGCTTGAATAGTATCCAAGCGGCTGTTGATGCCGACGACTTGGTGATAGTAGCGAGGCTGCATGCCGTGGTTTGCATACAGTTTGAGTCGCTCTGCCATCTTCGTATCGTTGGTAGTCATCATGCCGCCATCGCCCATACTACCTAAGTTTTTGGTGGGATAGAAGCTCAAGCAACCGACATCGCCCCAGCAACCTGCTGCGCGACCATGATAGGCTGCGCCAATCGCTTGAGCTGCGTCTTCAATCACAACGATGTTCCGTTCGGCAGCGAACCGACAGATCCGATCGATTTGGGCACATTGACCAAAAAGATGAACGGGAATAATCGCACGTGTCTTTGGTGTAGTGACTGCAGCAATGGTCGCTTCAGTGACGTTGTAGGTCTTGGGATCGATGTCGGCGAAAACGATTTTGCAACCTAGTCGCCATACGCAACTTGCCGTTGCGAAGAAGGTGAAACTAGGAACGATGATTTCGTCGTCTGGTTCAAGCTCAAGAGCCATCAAAGCTAATAGAAGAGCATCGCTACCGGATGCACAACTGATGGCATGTTTGGTTTGGCAGATTTCAGCAATGCGCTGTTCGAGTTTTTCAACGTCAGGGCCATGCAGAAAGCGGCCGCTGTCGACAACTTTGGAGATCGCTTCGCGAACTTCGTCGCGGATTTCCCAATTGCCTCGGTTAACGTCTAATAATGGAACTGGAGGCAACTTCGAAGTGTTTCCGGTTGCCGATGAATTCGAAGACGACATGGGTCATGCTTCCGTGCATCATTGTTTTTTTAAGATTGTCCGGGAGGAGGCAGCCTTGCCTCGCTCCCGAAGAAAATAGCTCTTCCGCAATTCGCGGGTCAATAGAAAAAGCTTAACGTTGGCCACGCTTTTCGCTGGCGTTTCGATAATCGACCACATTCCAGGCCAAGCCTAATGCTTGCAAAAGGCGAATGGTACGGAAAGTGATATCAAACTCCCACCAACGATGGCCGTGGTTGGCCATACGTGGATAAGCATGGTGGTTATTGTGCCAGCCTTCGCCGTAGGTAATCAAAGCGACCCACCAGTTATTGCGGCTCTTATCCTTGATTTCATAGTTGCGATAACCCCACATGTGACTGGCAGAGTTCACCAACCAAGTCGAATGGAGAACGAGGACCATGCGAACACATGTGCCCCAAACGAGCCAAGATAAAGCGAGGTCCCAACCACCGATGGCATAACCAAGACCCATCAAAGCGGCAGCAAATACGATATTGATCGGCAAGAACCCCGCGTCCAAGAACCGCAGGCCAGCGTCGCGATCCAAGTCAGGAGCCCAGTGTTCGAAATGTCCTTTTTCATCGCGATTGTCGGTGCGGTAGGCTAACCAGAAAATGTGACTCCACCATGAACCATCGTTCGGGGAATGTGGGTCGCCTTCTTGGTCGCTTAACGCATGGTGCAAGCGGTGATTGGCAACCCAGCTACTTGGCGAACCTTCACCGGCCAGGGTTCCAAAGAATGCTAGCATGAAACGAATCGGTTTGTACGTAGTGAAGCTGGTGTGCGTGAGCAAGCGATGAAAACCAAGGCAAACGCCCAATCCACCGCAAATCCAATGCAAGAAAATCACTAAGCCGAGACCGCTCCAAGTGAATGTCCAGGGGGCGAACAAAGCCCCGACATGCAATAAGCCGATCCAGGCAATCGCGGCAGGGAAAAACAGATTGTTCTTGGTAACGTAAGTTCGCCCGGCATACGACTGATGTGGACTAGGCCGAGCGGCCTTCGTCGCTCCGCCATGAACCGGTGCGGTTGGTGGTGTTTCTGCAAGAGGTGGCGAGACTGGTGTCTCGGCATGATGTTGATGAGATCGGTCAAACTTGGCGGACATCGGAAATTCCTTTTGTATCTATGAACCAGCGGGCTATGGAGAGCTCCCGCGTTGCCTTCATGTGATACGGCATTCCCTAGGTCCGCTTGTCAGGGTGGCGTTTGCGGTTTGTAAAAGAAATGTAAAAGCCCCAAATGTAGCCTTGGTTTACGCCTGAAAGTAGTGTTTTTGGGGCTATCCTAGTACCCACTCCGGTTCAACACCCGGCAGGTTGGTGTTCGAGCTAGGGGCGGGCTTATGGGCGTGTGCCGACCCAATCGACAAAGTTGATGGTGCGGGCCACTTGCGAAGTGGTTAAGTCGATGACCAATAGTTGACCATTCGACAAACCTGCAGCGATGGTGTTTCCATCGGCAGCAAAGGCTACTGAAAAGGCCCCCGTATTCGGGACAGCCAACGAGTAGAGTTCTTTGCCTTCATCGGGTTGGAAGACAGAGATCTTTCCCGATTGATGATTGCTGGAAACGGCTGCGAGTTTGGAACCGTCCCGATTGTATTGCACCTCAAAAACACGACCTTCCATCGCAGGAAGGGGACGAATGAGATTAAAGTCATCTCCAATCTGTCGCTGTTTGTCGCGGAATATCTTGTAAATCTTGGGGACCGAATCGGCGCCACCACAGGCAACTTCTTCACGCGAAGGATGTCGATCGATCGTCATTAAGCCACCTTTCTGTGCGCCCGGCGTAATGCTCGTCACATTATCCACAAACCGTTGCGTATCGACATGCACCAATTTCATCGATCGATCGCGACTTACGCTCAGCAGATGATCACCTTTCAAGCTGAATACGGTATCGAGGGCCCAATCTTCGTGTGTGGCGCTGAAGACCTTTTGTTTGCCTGATTCAACTTCGAAGGCACGCACCGAATTGTCGGCGCAACCGATGCTAATAAGTTGGTTGTCAGGAGACCAAGCGACTCCGTAAAGAGTATCAGAGCCAACATTCCAGCTTCGAATCAATTCACCGGAGTCTGTATTCCAGAGTTGCAGTTCGCCCATAACTCCAGGGATACCGCCAGCTACGGCCAGCTTTGTACTATCGTTGGAAAAGGCAATGTCTTCGATGCGTTCGCTGCGACCGATGAACCGCCGCGCGAGAGTGTAGTTTGCGACATCGACCAAGATCACTTCATGAAAGCCTGAGACGGCTAACCACTTTCCATCGGGGGAATAGGAAACGGCAGTGATCGCGGGGGAGCTTTTGTAGGGAGGCGGTTGTTCCGCAGAGTAGGTGACTCCCGACTCTTTCCAATCTTCGGTGGATGCGCCTTCATTGATCCAACGTCGGATCAGATCGATATCCCCATCCGACAGAGGTGGAGCCCCCTTGGGCATTTCGGCTTTGCCGTCGCGAGGAGTTATTTCAGCGATGAGATGACTCTCGTCGGCTTTGCCGCGCACGATCGATATCCCGCTATCGCCACCTTTCTCAAGCATGATGTTCGGGTTGGTCATGCTCAAGCCACCTTCAGGCTTGGCAGGTTGGTGGCAGCCTTGGCAATGTTGTCTAAAAATCGGCTCAATTTGCTGCGTGTAGTTGATTTTAGCAGCAGGCGGCGTTGGCTTCGAATCATCGGCGACGCTGGAGACGCCCAAGCACAACCCAAGCGATATAGCTAGGGAACATGATTTGCGAAGCGAAGCGAATGTATCGAGGGCGGTCATAGGTGAGCCTAGTCTGAGCAGGTGGGAAAGAAGAGCCTCTTTCAGCCTAGCTTGTCCCATCCGAAGATTCAATCTAGGAACGGTTTTAGCCACTATTCTGGCTGGATAATCGCCGTTCCTACGTGCGGTTTTAGGGAGACTTGCTACAACCCGCTTCCGAAACCGCCCATGCCACCCATGCCGCCCATGGCACCCCCCATTCCCCCCATTTCCTCCGCCTCTTCGTCTATCTCGTCACTTGCCCCTTCGCTGGCGTAAATCGGGCTATCCCCATAGCGGATGTTTTTCAAGAGCTTACGGATCTTGCTATGGACCTTTTTCTGTTGCTCGATCAACAACACCGAATAGGAGGTTGTGCCCCTGTCGTCGATTTCATTCCACGAAGGAAGTTGTCGAATCTTTCCCCAACCGTTGGGGTTGGTTTGCGACGCCCAACTCGAGGGCTCAACCAATTCGCTCAGCGTTTGTAGCAAACTTGCGGCGACTTCCGTTGGCATTCGATAGCTTCGAGTTTCCATTTCCTCGGAGTCATCTACGACCACTGCCTTAGTGCGTTTCCAAGAACGAATGGCAACACGGAATTGTTCCAAAAGTTTGAGCATTGCTTCGATGTGACGCTCTTCGTGCGTCACAATCATGATGCCCGTTTTGGGGAAATTGATGATCTCACTCCCTCCTGTTTCAGTCCATGCATCGGGCGTGATCTGCCGTTGGATCGCATCGCGTAAAGCGTTGTTTTCATCTTCGTCGGTACACAGATCACGTACATCGAACAGCGCTACTTTCTTGGTTACCTTCAGCGACCTAGGAGTTGTTATCCACAAGATCCCGTCACTTATCCCCCAATCCAAAAGCTGTTGAGCTGTGAGTACATTGAGAATGCCTCGCAATTTGTGATCTCGAATTTCGAGGTTTATCGGAGTTCGCAACGATTTAACGCCGCGAACTAGGGCCTCCTCATCGATGCGAATATCGATGCCTGCTTGTTGCGATAGCTGGTGCACGGCAGTGGAGAGAGGTGTGTCTTTGAATTGGATCGTCAGTTTACTTTCCAGTGCATCCCGGATTTGTTGATGTTCCTGTGGTTCGTTGATCCAAATTCGTCGCGCGGGGGTTTCCAGAGCTTTGAGCAAACATGCAATACGTCGCTGGGCGGGATGATAGTGGCGGACAAACAGTAATTCACCCAGTAGATCGACAGTAACTTGTTCATCATTTCCCGGAGCGTATTCTTGACTGATCTCTTCCGTAAGCGTCTTGAGTTTTGCGCCATCGTAGCCATTGGCGAGTAATGCGCTAACGTCATACTGCTCCGTGTAAGCTTCTACTGTCCCTTGTGTAGGGCGAAAGTAGATCATGTCATCCGTCAACATCCAGCGAATTCCTCTGAGAGAAAGTCGATCGAGGAAACGATAGATGGGGATCGCCTTAAGCGTGTCCGAGATTGGTTCATTTAGAATTTTTTGATGCGATGAAAAGGCGACTTCGTCAATAACAACAAGAAAGCCGGTTTGTTCTGAGAGCCATTTTGCGACATCTTGCAGCGAAGCGTCATGGAATTCAAAGGAAACCGATTGAGAAAGTTTCGGATGAAGGTAATGGCTGGCATCGATCGATTGTGGTTGATCGGCAATTTGAATCCGCGGTGGCTCCGATTTGGGAGTTGCATCAGCTGGCGTTATGTTTTCTTGCGCGACAACTGCAGTCATGCATGAGGACAATAACCAGAAAAATACCAAACCGAGCGAACCGAATAAACCATGATGTAGAGGCAAGAATGGTCGTAGCATATTTCAATCCAGCGTCAGGAGTCATTGATATCGATGGTGGCTAGCCCGCATATTGCTCAACTTGCAAACGGCATGCCAATGATCGCAAAACGCATTTCGCATGGAATTTGTAGGGAGATTGCGCAAAGGGGATAACGTTGCATTTGTGGCAGGCTGATGAATTGTTCGATCTTGCAATAAGTTGTAGCGAGACCATACAGGAGTCTTACATGGGCAAGCTTGGTGGATCGTTTAACACGTATGCCGAAGGCTAGGTCCTCAATGTGCATGCAAGCAGCTATTGATTCTGCGGCGTCGCTGACTCGCAGTGGTGTTTGAGCTTGGGCGAAATGGTTGGCGGCGATGACGAGTCCTGCGCGGCCTAGCCAAGCGTTTCGTTTAACCCGTATGCCGAAGGCTAGGTCCCCAATGTGCTTGCAAGTAGCTGTTGATCCTGCGGCGTCACTGACTCGCAATGTTGATTGAGCTTGGGCGAAATGGTTGGCGGTGATGACGAGTCGCTTGGCTAGGTCCTCAATGTGCTTGCAAGTAGCGAGACGGGTATGCAACAGCGCGGATGGATAGCGAGTCAGGGGTAACGAACAGTCAAACGATCATAGCATGTCCTGTCCGGCCTAGCCTTCGGCGTACGGGTTAAACGATTCGCTTGGCTAGGTCCCCATTGTGCTTGCAAGTAGCGAGATGGGTATGGAACAGCGCGGATGGATAGCGAGTCAGGGGTAACGAACAGTCAAACGATCATTGCATGTCCTACGCGGCCTAGTTGGACAGCGCCAACTTCCGCGGCTTCGAGCGTCGTTTTTTTGTGTCGTATATTGACTTTGTAGTGTGGATATTTATTCCCAAAGCCTTGAACGCAGCTCGACGTTTTTTGCGATGAGA
>JAFLCP010000101.1 GCA_017303505.1 Planctomycetota bacterium
ATGCAAGTCTATCGCGAAAGATCAATGTAAGCTCAAAGCACGAAAATGCCGCAACTCCTTACAGCAAAAACACTTTCGATGCCGCAGTCCCCAATTAGCTCAGTACGACATGTGGGTAAAGACAAGGCGAGGACGCCCGTCCTACGTACGGCAAGGGACTGCCGTTCTACTTACGGGCGAGGACGCCCGTCCTACAATGGCAAAAATCCGATCGGTCGCTCTTATGCGGCGCGATAGATTCGCAATGTGCCAACCAAGACATCTTCCACTTTGCCGACCACGGTCTTCTCGATCTTGCTGCGATATGGATTGGCCGATTCAGGGAACTTGCCCGTCAATGCCACCGAGTCGTCCGAGATACTAACCATCCAGTCATACTCAAAACCATACGCTGAAAACCGAACTTGAAGCTCGTTGCCAGCGACTTTCATTTCCAACTGATGCACTTGATCCGGATACTCACGCATCATGCTCCCCACAAACGAACACAAACGAGTCTTCGCCTCAGCAGCACCCAATTGATGTGGAATCAACTTTGTTACCTGGCCCATGTTCGTCTGCTCCTAGCTTCGTATCGTTATCTATAACCATTTAGATTGTGATGCTAGCATTTGGCGTGGCTATCATTCAGCTCATCGAGCGGCGGATCCACACAACCCACAATCCATATTCATCATCGACGAGTAAGCCTCGTTGACTGATCTGATCTTTCAAAAATGGCTTATACTTTGCCGCCCATTTCAGATCCATATCGAAATCCGCAGGCTGATATTGCTTTCAAAGCTTGCCACGGCGTAAAACTAAACTGCTTAAAGGCTACCTAACAGGTGTTACGTTTACTGTCCCGCGCGATCGATGGATTGATCGACAATCGTTCTTACCAAAGGCATGGATTCGCCATGAGGTTCGATTCAATACGCTTTTCGCAACTGTGCGTTTCTGGCGCGGTCTGGCACCGGTTGGGTGCGGTCTTCATCCCAGTGTTGGTGTTCGTCATCGCCATCTCCGCCGAATTGTGTGGCCAAGAAAATTCGACGAACACACCACCCACTCGTGAAGAGCTTCAATCTCGATATGAAAAAGCATCGAAACTCTACGCTGAGCGAAAGTGGCATGATGCAGCAGAAGAGTTTCGTTGGTTGAGTTCGCAGTCGCCTGGTTCGTTACTCGCATCCTACTCTGTGGTTTACGAAGCGGAATGTTTGGCCGAAGATGGAGAAAATGAACGGGCTCTCACCTTGTTATCGAATTGGCTCCAGGGTGTTTCTGAACGATTGGCGTCGGCAGATGTGGCCAATGATGCAACGTTATCTGCAGAGCAGCAATTGGCTGAGCGGGCTCGATTGCGTGTTGCCGATCTGGCACATCGACAGGGCAACGCTGAACTCTCTACGGCGACCTACCAAGTTCTGATTCAAGCAAATAATTCGGCGGATACACGGGGTAGGGCACTGCTGGCGCTGGCGAGGTTTTATCAGTCTCAAGGGGGTGCAGCTAAGGCAGCGGATCACTTTGGTCAGGTTCTAGCAAGCCCTGATTTAGCAGCGTTTCACGATGCGGCAAAGCTAGGTGCATATACGTTGCAATTGGGTGGCGAGAACGCGGAGGCTGCCATAAAAGGCTTGCAGGATATCGTCGATGCGACACCGGTCACTGCGAGTACTTCTGCAGCTGCTTTTCAGTTGGCACAGTACTTTTATGCGAAAGCCCAATACGATTCTGCGCAGACTATGTACGACAAAGTAATCGCTTTAGGGAGTGAGCACACGGCATTGCCGTACGCCTATTTGGGTTCCGCCAATGCACTGTATCAATTGTCTAAAAAAGACGAGGCCCGCGCCAGGTTGCAGGAATATTTGGAGAAGTATCCAACGGATTCCAATTGGACCAAACAAGCTTATCAATTCATACGGTGGCAATTGGCTGCCGGGCAAATCGATATCGCTCAGCAATGGTTGGATCGCTTGCATGACATTGGGTTTGCGACCAATGAAGAGGAAATAGAGTGGCTGCGAACTAAATCATTCTGTGGGCGAATTGCTAAACAGCCTCAAGTGGCTACCGACGCTCTGCGTTCAGCCATTTTGTTGGCCGAAGGCAATACAGCGTTTGAGCTTCGGAAAGAGTTGTTGGCTGTTATGCTTGAGAATGGTGATGCAGCTGGAGCTGATTCAGAATTGGTCGTTTGGATTGAGCAATGCCGAACGGCTGGTGCAGGTGATCAAGCCGTGTTCTTCGAAATCAAACGCATGGAATATTTGGCTCAGCGTCGCGAGTGGGGTACTCTCGCACCACTGGTGGAAAGTTGGTTAGCGCAAAATGCAACACACCCGCAGCGGCCAGACGTTTTGTTGGTTCGAGCTCAGTGTGAGATCGGAACAGTGCGTATCGATGATGCTCGCGTCACCTTGAACGATGAGGTATTCAAGTCTGATGCGACGCTAGACCGACAAAAGGCACAGGCGATGTGGCTTACGGGGGAGACTTATTTTCTGCAGAAAGATTATGTCGCTGCCGTCGCGGCCTACTCGGCTGTCGTTCAGAAATGTCAAGATGCTAAATGGCGTGGGTTGGCGATGTTGCAAGCGGGGAAATGCTACGAAATTGTTGGCCAGTCCCAAGATGCGATTCAGTTGTACGAAGAAGCTCTCAAGTTATCGCCGGTTGAGTCGGTGAAAAAGCAAATTGAAGTTAGGTTGAACGAGGCGAAACAAACCCGTACTTCGTCCTTGACACCTGCTAGCAGAAACACTATTCCCTCACGATAGCAAGTCCGATTACGAAACAGCTCAACGAAGGCAGGATGCCGATGATTCGTTTTTCTAGTCCAGTTTGGCTATTCGCACTCATTGTAATTGGTGGCAGCACCCATATTGCAGAAGCTCAGAGTCGTCCCCAAATTCCTCAGTTTAACTCGTTTGGTAATCCTGAGCTCCCACAAGCGCCTCCGGTGGTCAATCAGAACAATGACCCGATTCGTATTGCCTCGTTGAACAACAATGGGGCGTCTGCGGAGCCCGCGGCTGAGGAACCTGCCGCAGCCGAGAGTCAAGCGATTCCGATGAGGAGTTTGCTGCAGATATTCCATGATGGCGGTATTTTGATGTACCCCATCGCAGGTTGTTCTTTTGTTTTGTTTGCGTTTGCATTGGAAAGGGCTCTATATCTTCGCAGAGGTCGTGTGATTCCGCGTCCGTTTGTGAAGCGGGCCATGGAAGTTTTGGAACAACAGCAAATCGATCGTGAGGAAGCCCTCGCATTGTGCGAAGAAAATGGGAGCCCCATCGCTGAACTCTTTTCGTCAGCGATAAAGAAATGGGGACGTCCCTGTGTGGAAGTCGAGCAAGCTGTGCTCGACTGTGGCGAAAGAATTAGCACATCGCTCCGGCGTTACCTGCGCGTGATGAATGCGATTAGCAATGTGAGTCCTTTGCTGGGTTTGTTGGGTACAGTGCTCGGGATGATTGAAGCGTTTAATGCGATTGCATCTGCGGATGCGATGGGGCGACCTGAGCTTTTGGCAAGTGGTATCAGTCAGGCGCTATTGACCACTGCTGCCGGCTTGGTTGTGGCCATTCCAGCTTACTTAATCTATATGTTCTACTTAGGGCGTGTGGACCGATTGATTATCGAAATGGATCAGTTGTCGCAGCAAGTAGTCGATTACGTATCTGCAGAAGGACTGCAGGAAGCAGGTAAAGCTCGTCGCAGCAGGGCGAAAGCGGCCTAAGCAAACTGTTCATGCAATACTTCGGTGTCAGGCAGTTAGGGAAGGAACCCGCATATGCCTTTAAAGACGACTCAAGATGAGTTGCCAGCCATTAACTTGACCCCCATGATCGATGTGGTGTTCTTGTTGATTATCTTTTTTATGGTTGGTAGTAACTTCAATCAATCCGAAGGCCGGATTGAGTTGGAAGTGCCGAAGGTTAGCGGTGTGAATACCCTGGTCGCGCCGCCTCAAAGCAAAGTGATCCAAGTGACCAAAGATGGAGCAGTTGCTCTCGATGGTGCTAATGTTTCGCTGAACGATTTGAGGCAGCAACTCGAGTTTGTGCGACGACAATATCCTGACGCGTCTGTTGTGGTCCGAGCTGATGCAAAGTCAGATTATGAGCGAGTGGCTGAGGTACTCGGAATCTGCAGCGATGCAAAAGTAAAGATTAATTTGAGCTTCCGCCCGGGCAATGTAGTGAGGTAACCGGGAATGAGCGGCTGGTATTCGGCAGCCATTCAGTTCTTACAACGACTCTGGTCGGGCTATAATGCCGATCGAACCTGGGCTCTCTTGCTTGCTGGGGCTGCTGCGGTTTCTGCAGTGGCCCTAATCGCGTTATCGCGGACAAACTGGGGCAAAGCCAAGCCGTTAGTAAAGTGCGTGGTAATTTCGGTCGTGGCCCATATATGGCTCCTCATGTACGCCTATGGCACCAAGCTAACGGGGCCTGGCAATCCTAACGGATCTCTGAATTCACCCGAACGCTTGTTTATGTTGGTGGATGATAGTTCGGGCCACCAAGAAGAATCCACCGAGTCGAATGCTGTTGAAGCTGACGAATCTCTAGCACCATCTTTGGCTGAGCAATTGGAAGCAGTCGAGTCGGTTGCCGCTGCGCCTCCCCCTGAAGCGAGCTTGCCTCCACTTCCATTCGATGCCGCTCCGATTGCCGACTTTGCCGGAATCGCAGCGGATGCGATGAAAGACCTCATGCCGCCAGCTTTGCCCGACATGAATGCGACTTCCGAAATAACGGTACCTATGGCTGCCAT
Organism: Planctomycetota bacterium; assembly: GCA_017303505.1. Lineage (GTDB taxonomy): Bacteria > Planctomycetota > Planctomycetia > Pirellulales > Pirellulaceae > JAFLCP01. Next base: position 4,771 of record JAFLCP010000101.1, read on the forward strand.
GACGGTGTCTGCCGCCGCGTTGCCATCGATCGACCAATTGGTTCCAAGCAAACGCATTTTTGATGATCGTGAAGTACCCCAAGAATATTTGTTGCGCAATAATCCCAATCGTTTGATGTATGCCCAGCCGTTTGGTGCAAGTCAAGCTTCGGAAGAGGCAGTGGCTCGCGGCTTGCGTTGGTTGGCTGGTTCACAATTGGCTGACGGTTCCTGGAATGCTCAAGCCACAGGTGCTGGTCGTGAAAATCGTGTCGTGGGGAGTACTGTGTATCAAGGCATCGGCCGCAATGCGGATACAGGCTTAACCGGCCTGGCGCTTCTCGCATTTCTCAGTGCCGGGCATACACATGCTCAGGGCGAATATTCCAACACCGTCCGCAAAGGAATGGAGTATCTCGTTTCGCAACAACTTCCTTCCGGTGATCTTTCAGGACGCAAACAGCAAAGCAATCAAGCGGCAGATATCTTCTCGCGCATGTATTGTCACGGCATCGCGGCCTTCGCCTTGAGTGAATGTTATGCGATGACAGGTGACCCCACGTTGTATCAATCGGTCATGCTCGCTGCGAGTTTCACCATCAAATGCCAAGACCCCGTCAGTGGTGGATGGCGATATGTTCCGCAAGATAAGGGAGACCTTAGCCAGTTTGGCTGGCAAGCTCTCGCACTTCGCAGCGCCCATCATGGCGGTTTGGAAATCCCCAACACAACTTGGACCCACATGAATCGATTCCTCGACAGTGTGGCAGGTGGCAATCATGGTGGGCTAGGAAAGTACCGTCCGCAAGAAGCACCAACCACAACCATGACGGCAGAAAAACTCGCTTGCCATTTGTTGCTCGAAAGACCTTTGAGCACTGAAGCGGAGAACGAAGCTCGCCGCGAACTGCTCAGTCATTTGCCTGGTGTCGGCGATGATAATGTCTATTACTGGTACTATGGCACTCTCGCCATGTTTCAGTTTCAAGATGAGAACTGGCGTCGCTGGAACGATTCGATGCAAGCTCGTTTGATGGCGCTGCAAGAACCGGATCAATCGTATCTATCGGGCAGTTGGCCACCCGATCGTGTGTGGGGTGGTTATGGCGGACGTGTCTATAGCACCGCGATGAGTTGCCTCTGCTTGGAAGTTTACTATCGTTATCTGCCGCTTTATCATCGTTCGAATCTCGCTAGCCAACCGAACGATATTCAAGGCTTTCAGCGCTAAGGCAATATCGATGGCCGTCGTAGTTGCTACGGCTTGATGTTGAGCGTGGACTCGTTCACCACTTCGAGTGTCACTCCACTTTGTTTAGCGAGTTCATCCATAAGTTGTTGTACGTTGGCTTGATTGACTTTGAGTCCAATTCGGCGTTGGTTAACGGTCGCTCGATCAATTTCCCAATTAGATTGCAGCTGCAGTTGTATTGCGATCGCGTCAATCACGTCTGCTGCAGGTGTGTTGGCCGCTTCAAAGGTGAACCTCAAATTTTCGAATCGCGATTTCGGTTTGGGAAGCGCGGCGGCGAACTTGCCTAGTACGATGGCATAATGTTGATTGACTTCAGCCCGCACGCGCAAAAACTTTGGTTCATCCATTACTTCCAAGTCGGCACTCTTCGCCCAACTTTCAATGGCATCTTTCTTCCATTGGTTTTTGTTGTAGGCCAAAAGGGCCGTATTCGAATCACGAACTGGAATGAGCTTCCATTGATTCGTGGCAGGAATAGGTTCGACGCTCAAGCCAAAACCACCTACGACTAAACAGAGTTGAGCGGGTAGCGATAACGAAGAAAAACTCGCGGTGTCCCAATGGTCGTGTGGAACTTCCTCTTTGCCAAGGATTTCAATATGCCATTCGCGTTCAATGCTGGAAAGAATATCTTGCGGAGTTGCTAAGCGATCCCATTGGAGTTTTTGTACTGGGATTTGTGGAGCTTTGTTGGCGTCTCCTCCTGCTTTGGTATCGATCAAATGTTTGCGATATAGATACCAAGCTCGCCAATAGGTCAATTCGATCTTGGCTGTCTCTGCATTGGGTCCGATATAGGCCACTGATTCGATGAACCCCAATTTGCAGTTCGCTGCGTCGGCCAGAGCCTTCAGCAAGATATCTGCGCGTTCGGCACCAAGTCCCACATTGAGCAATTGAGACGAATCGACTCGCCGATCAAGAAAGATCTCAATGCCTTGGCCTTTCTGAAAGGCCACAAGTCCGGGCTTTAGCGGTTGCTCGCGCCACAAGACACTTGATGGTCGACAGTAGGTACGAAAGACTTGTTGTACCGAGGCTTGATAGATGGGCGTTTGTTGTACATCAACGGCTGAATTGGAGTTCGAATTTTGGCCATCACAACGGTTAGCGCAGAGGAATAGCGATAACCCAATAACTGGCAAAATCAACCGATAAAGCTGTTTGCAAATCATGATGGCTTGAGCCGTCATGGATGTCGGCTCCCAAAAATGTCTAGTCTGAAAACGAAAAGTTTTTCCGATTCGCAGGGGAGAAAAATTCTACCGAACCGCACGTGGCCAGCCTTATAGGTCCTACCTATCGTCATGAACCCACACCAACTGGGATTCGTTTAACCCGTAGCTGGAGCGCAGCGGAGGCTAGGTAGCTAGGTCCCTAGGTACAAATCTATTCTTCTACCTACAAACCCCACACGGATCACAAGTGTAACGGGATTATATGGGGCTGCATTTAAAGGGCACTGTAGGTTAATTGGGGTTCCATGGATTATCCATCGAAATCTTGCGTATTTTACTGAATGCACCCATTTTTGCTGGCTTGTTTTGGGGAGCCGGGGTGGCTGCGCAGACTGTGCAGATTTTGTTGCGCCTTCGAAGGGAGATTTTCGAAATGAAAAGTCAAACAATTGTGATTTTGGGAATGCGTAACTATGCTGAAATTGATGCCGCTTCAGAAGCTCCATCGAAATCATTGCGCAAGGGTCGTTGCCCCTCATCGAGAACTACACGTGGATTACCGCACAACCAAAGTTTCGCGACTATTGAAAGCCTACCAGGACTACTTAGAGTCTTCTGATACGGCGCAATTCGTCGCTATGATCGCTCGCAACTACACCAATGCCACGTTGCTAACGATTCTCGATCGTTGTGATGTTCTACAGCGCCGCGCTGCTGCGTTGGCTCTCGGTTTCTTGGGCGACATCACCTGTCAGGATAGCTTAGGTGCCGCTTTGTGTAGCGGTGATCGGCGTCTGCGGTTAGTTGCCGATGATACGCTGCGAGCTGTCTGGGCGCGGGATGCATCGGAAGAACATCGCGCCATGCTCGACAAAATCATTCGCATGAATGAGTGCGATTTATTCGAAGAGTCTGTCGCTCTGTGCGATCAACTGATCGACAATGCGCCTCGTTATCTGGAAGCTTACAATCAACGAGCTTTGGCTTTATTTCATTTGCGCGATTTCGATCGTTCGATTGACGATTGCCGCCGCGTTTTGAAGTTGTCCCGTTATCATTATGGTGCCTGGATTGGCATGGGACATTGCTTGCTTGAAAACGGCGATGTTTGGGGAGCGCTCGATTCATTCCGCATGGCCTTGTCAATCTATCCCGACTTGGAACCTGTGCGTTTGCAGATTCGCACCCTGGAACGAAGCTTGCAAGAGTAACGCAACTCCGTTCAAAAACTCTATCCCTTCTTGATCTTTAGGTTGCACTTATGATCACGGATGACATTCGGGAATACCATGCCGCACTGGCTGAAAGTGACGAAGCCATTTGCGACACACTGGCCGCTGTGATCGATAAGAACTTGAAGGATGCTGAGTGCAAAATTTGGCACGCTCATCCCGTGTGGTTTTTGGCTGGCAATCCGATCGTTGGCTACAGCAAGCTCAAAGATTCGGTGCGTCTCCTCTTCTGGAGCGGACAATCGTTTGGCGAACCGGACCTTCATCCCGAAGGTAAATTCAAAGCCGCAGAAGCTCGCTATACCGACGCGAAGCAGATCGACAAAAGACTGCTCAAGCGTTGGCTCACCAAAGCCCACGCCATTCAATGGGATTACCAAAATTTGGTAAAACGAAAAGGTCGTCTGGAAAAGAAGACCGAGTTCACTGAGTGATTTCGTAACTCGTGCGCTGCGCGAGAGAGGAGATGGGAGAGCAGTAGAACAGGAGAGCTTTTCAGGCTGCATAGACCGTTTAGCCCGTGTGCCGCAGGCTAGGCGTACTTCCGTTTGACTCTGCGTCCCCGTTGAAGCCCATCATTCCCCCCTTCTCTCCTCTCTACTTTCTCCTCACTCCTCTCTCGCGCAGCGTCCCCTTTTCGCGTCTTTCGCATTTTTCGCGGTTCATTCCCCCAATGGGCTCAATGCTATCATTTTTCGCAAGACAAAATCGGTCCTGTTTTGCCCAAAGTCAGCCACCTACGCGTGCCATTGATCTTCTTGATTTCTAGCAAAGCGATTAAAATCACACCTGCAATGGGCGGCAGCCCGAAGAACTCGAAGGAACGAGATCTCCAAGTGAGGAAGGATTCAGGATGGATCGACAGAGCGGGGAATTGCGTGCTAGCTTTGGCAACGAGCCCAAGAATTGGGCACCATTTGGTGCTGATGGAGCTCCTCAACGCCTTTTCTTTTCTGTCGGTGAGCCCAGCGGTGATCTGCATGCTTCGAAGCTCATCACCCAGTTGCGACGTAGCCTCCCTCATTTTCAGATCGAAGGTTTAGGTGGCCCCTTGATGCGCGAAGCGGGCTGTCATTTGCATTATGAATTGACCAATTTAGCAGTGGTTGGAATTGCTGAAGTTCTGCCCAAACTGAAAGAGTTCTTCCGAGTGGCCGACTTAGCGGAAGCGGAATTCAAGCGGGGAGACATTCGCGGTGTCGTATTGGTCGACTTCCCAGGCTTCAATTGGCACATCGCTAAACGAGCCAAGAAGTACGGCATTCCGGTCTTTTATTATCTACCGCCTCAGCTATGGGCTTGGGCAAGTTGGCGTGTCAGCAAAATGCGACGCTGGGTGGATCATGTCTTATGTAACTTGCCCTTCGAAGCGGAATGGTATCACAAACGCGGTATCGAAGTGCATGACGTTGGCCATCCGTTCTTTGATGAAGTAGCAGAGCGAAAGCTTGATCAACGGTTCATGTCACGTTATCAGCCGAGCAATCAGCAACTGGTAGCCGTATTGCCTGGTTCACGCGGTCATGAAGTGACTCGCAACTTTCCTGTTCAACTCGAAGTCATGCGGCGTTTGCATCGCGAGTTCCCGCACGCACGCTTCTTAGTGGCCGGATACAAGCCTCAGCAGACATCGTGGTGTCGAGGACAACTGACGGCCGCAGATGAAAAATTGCCGATCGACTTTTGTGTCGGTAAAACCAGCGAGATCATCGAACTTGCAGATGTGGCGATGATGGTATCTGGATCTGTTAGCTTAGAGGTCATGGCTCGCAATACACCAGCCGTGGTGCAGTATCGCCCCACGCGATTAACCTGTTGGCTCGGCAAAGCACTAGCGAGTTGCAAATACATCTCTCTCCCCAATTTGATCGCTGACAAAGAGATCATGAAGGAGTTTATTCATACCGGAAGTGTTGAGGCCGCAGCGAACGATATCCATCGCGAAGTCCACAAACTGCTGGCTCAAACGGTCGAGCGAGCACGTGTTCAGAATGAACTCAGTGATTTGACTCAACGTTATGCACAGCCCGGTGCGACAGCCCGAGCGTCGAGTGTGATTTTGGATATCCTAGCCAAGAACGGACAGAAGTCGTTGGTGACACGGGCCGCCTAAGAGTAAGTAGCGCTGATGGGAAAGCTTCGATGAATCCGATGGTCGTAGGTCGACTCGCTCCTTCTCCAACCGGCGCCCAGCATCTCGGTAATGCTCGTACTTACTTAATTGCGTGGTTGGCGGCACGAGCATCGGGTGGTAAAGTCCTGATGCGAATTGAGGATATCGATTCGCCCCGAATCAAGCCGTGGGCGATACAGCAGGCGATGGATGATCTTGCCTGGTTAGGTTTAGATTGGGATGCTGGTCCAGATCGTTCGATCCTAGCGAAAGACTCAAGTCATGATGAAACGACAGAGTCCTCTGCAAATTCTATTTCTTACATTCAGACCGACAGAATCGATCGATATCGAGAGGGCTTGAAGTTATTGCAGCAGCAAGAGCGAATTTATCCTTGCACTTGTTCGAGGACAGATATCGAGCAAGCTGCCAGCGCCCCTCATCGTGTTGAAGGGGCAGCCCCTTGGATCGATGGGCCTGTATATCCAGGACAATGCAGTTCGCGATCTTCGCTCCATTTCGAAATTCCCGACACACACACCTACGCATGGCGATTTCGTTGTGAGCAGGGACTCATGGAATGGCGCGATGGTTTCTGTGGGCCACAGTCATTGAATGCCGCGCAGCAACTAGGCGACTTTGTGGTGGGGAAAAAAGATGGTTGGCCTGCGTATCAACTTGCCGTTGTTATGGACGATCATGATATGCAAGTGACTCAGATCGTTCGCGGTAACGATTTGATCCCCAGCACGTACCGACAAATCATGCTGTATCATTTTTTCGGTTGGAAGCCACCACAATTTTTTCATGTCCCATTGGTTGTTGGCACAGATGGTAAGCGTTTAGCAAAACGCCATGGTGATACACGGCTTTCCACTTATCGCGAGCGGGGCGTCGATCCAAGGGCAATCATTGGATGGTTAGCATGGGGCTGTGGCTGGATTCCGGAGTTTAGGCCCGTGACTCCTTCCGAACTGATTCAACGATTTCGTTGGGAGAGTATTCCTAAACAAAATCTAATCTGCCGCAGCGATATCTTCGACTTTAGCCACGAACTGCCCCGATTTGAGAATGATTCGCACAGATTCGTCGATGGCTAATTGACTTGCCTCAGTAATCACTTCGCCGTTGCTAGCGCGTTGGGCAATCGCGTATCCGCGAGTGAGGACTGAGAGGGGACTCAAGGCTTCTAAAGAACTGGCACGTTCACTCAACTTGGCTCTGAGCAATTGAAGTCGATGGGCCATTACCCGTTGAATGCGATCTTCCAATTGATCCAACATTTGGCTGCGCATTCGAAGGATCTCTTGAGGTCTGGCCAAGACAGGTCGACGAGCGATATCGTTGACGCGTCGCTGTAGCCATTGCAGTTGTCGTCGTACGGAATGTGTCATGCGGTGATGGTATTGGCGCAAAGCATCTTCCAGTTCGGCTTGGCTAGGTGCAATGCGTTCGGCTGCTTCGCTGGGTGTTAGCGCGCGAACATCAGCAGCTAAGTCGCAAAGTGTCACATCGATTTCATGTCCAACCGCTGACACTGTGGGAATAGGGCACGCGGCCACTGCTCGTACGACGCGTTCATCATTAAACGACCAGAGATCTTCTAAGCTACCGCCACCGCGTCCCACAACTAGGATATCCAACTTGGGATCAATCTTGGGTGCGAGCTTTATGCCACGCACAATTTCTTCAACGGAACCTGTCCCTTGAACGCGAGCGGGAATGACGACGATAGAAATGTTGCTCCAGCGGCGGCGAATCACTTCTAGAAAATCTTTGAGGGCAGCACCGGAGGGGCTCGTCACAAAGCCGACGCGTTTCGGCATCGGTGGAAGTCTTTTCTTGCGGCCGGGGTCAAAGAGTCCTTCTTGGGAAAGTTTGGCATGCAATTGACGAAAGGCCAGCTGCAGAGCTCCTTCGCCTTGTGGTTCAATTTTATGTGCGATGAATTGATATGTCCCTCGCGGAACGTACACTTCCGTGGCACCGAATGCATGGATGGCTAAACCATCTTCCAATTTGAAGTTGAGTTTAGCGGCAGCCGATCGCCACATGACGGCGCGGATCTGACTTTCGTTGTCTTTGAGGCTAAAATAGATATGCCCGCTCGATGGACGCGAGAGGTCGGAAATCTCGCCGCCGACCCAAAGCCTAGGTACCTGCTGCTCCAGCGTCGATTTGACCAACTGGTTCAATTGGGTCACTGTGATCGGTTTGTCAGCTCTCGGCTTAGAGGCTTCCACAAAATCGTTTTCGCCAAGTTTTCCGAACAAATCACCCGACATGGCGTTAACTCGTAGTGGAAAGGGTATCTATAGAAGGTTGGGCGGAATTATCAGGCATCAGGGTGGGAAAAGGAACTGCCTGTTTTTCGGCACGTTTTACGTACAATGGTTTTTCGCCGCGGCGCGTCAATCCGTCGTTGGCCCATTGTTCAGCTGCTTCGGTAACATGGTTGAGCATCCATTCGGTATGTGCTCGCCAGTGGTCCAATTCATCGCGTTCGATGTCGGGTGGTACGATGATTTTAGGGCCAACCACCGCGCGGGCTCTGCTCCCCGGTTTCGGAATCGCAAATTGATCCCAAGCGCGTCGATATCGCCATGGTCGATGGTAACCAAAGCCAAGTGGTACAATTGGGAGGCTGAGACGTGATGCCAAGAAAACACAACCGGGAGCCAGCTTGCGTCTCGGTCCGCGCGGGCCATCGGGAGTAATACACAAACTGGTTCCTGCTGAACCGGTTAGAATTTGTTTAATGGCCGCCGCACCACCCCGCGTTGAGGAGCCTCGAACGGTATCAAAGCCGCGAAAGGCAGCCGCTTGCGAAAGCAACTCGGCATCACCATGTTGGCTCACTAACAGCGCCATCTTGCATCGCGGACGCATGTAGAACGGAAAGGGAATATACTCATGCCACAGCAAAAAAATGGCAGGCCCTTCGAAGTCCGCTGCAGCTGGATCGCAGCCTGGTTCATAACAAGCGTAACGATAACTCAGTGACCGCATCCACAAATCGAGCCCCTGGCTCAAGAGCCAACCTCCTGCTCGATTTATCTTGGAGTTGCTGAGTTTCATCCGTGTCTTCCGAATCCAAATTAGGCGAGGAACTATTCCTGCTTCGTTGTGATTGAATTTATTTCAGTGGCCAAACGCCTTCAAAGACTTCAACAGCGGGGCCTGTCATAAAGACATGATTGTTTTGCTCATTCCAGTGCAAAATCAAATCGCCACCAAGTAGATGATTGAGGATTTTGCGTTGGGTTCGACCGGTCAATGCGCCAGCCACACACACGGCACTTGCTCCAGTGCCACACGCTAATGTTTCGCCCGAACCACGTTCCCAAGTGCGTTGGCGAACTTCTGTCTGGCTCACAATCTCGACGAACTCTACGTTAGTACGCCGTGGGAAGCGAGGGTCCTTTTCAATCTTAGGGCCAAGACCTAACACTAATTCATCGGATGCTTCTGGAACAAAAACCACGCAATGCGGATTGCCCATCGACACGCAAGTTACGGTTAGATTGACCCCATCCACCGTGAATTGTCGGTCTTTGATCGGGTTACCTTCCAACTGAGTTGGAATCTTAGGGCCATCGAGGATTGGCTCACCCATATCGACGGTCACTTGTTCGACAAGTCCGCCACTGACCGTGAGGTCCAAGCTCAAAACGCCGGCGCCGGTTTCAATTTTCAGTTGTTGTTTTTTAGCGATGCCATGATCGTAAACATATTTGGCAACACAGCGGATTCCATTGCCGCACATTTCGGATTCGCTTCCATCCGCATTGAACATGCGCATGCGAGCGTCGGCTTTATCGCTTGGAAGAATGAGAATCAGTCCATCTCCACCAACACCAAAATGCCGATCGGAAATTTGTTGGGCCAATAAGGGCAAATCGGCAGGCAGCTTCTCCGCAAACGCATTGACGTATACGTAGTCGTTTCCCGCACCTTGCATTTTGGTAAACCGCATCTGACACAAATCCTGATTGTCTGGGACCGATTCGAAGCCGCTCGACGCCCTCATCGTGTGCCATGAAAATCCCGGTTCAAACCGGGTTTCCCTGCACGAGATTGGGTGCCGTAATCGAGCGTTAGAACAAGCTACAATCGTGACATGTTGCAGGCGATCTGTAAACCGGGCAAGCTATCCCCAGAGGTCTAATCCGCCTGATTCAACCGGCGGTGAAGTAGGGGAGTTTTCCTCCGTTTCTTCGGTGGCAGCGACCTGCTTGGGATGTTTATGGCCCCGTTTGGCCGGTAACCCATCACCTTGACCTTGAGCGTCTCGATCTGCGTCGCCATGCGATAGCTCAGCAACATCTTTGGTGGTTACCGAGGCAGCTTCTGTCGAGGGAGCCGCTGATTGCATTTTCTGGGCTTTTGCGGTTGAGCCTATGGCACCGCTGGCGATGGACGTGATGGAGGCGGGGGGGATTTGCATGATGCAACTCCGCAAAAAAAGTCACCATGAACCGTCAAAATTTCAACACACCTTTGTTCTCGTTGGCATATCTCTCAGGGAAGTAAGTCTTTAGGGCATCTTCGATCACCGGCAACGGCTTGCGCGTCATTTCAGGAGCTTCTACCGTGCCATCGATTTCAACTTGCATCAATGGGGCGTATCGCGTTTCTGAAAGGAGCGGACCAACCAGTTTGGCCAATTGGTTGCGATTGCCCACGTAAGCGTATAAGTCCAAATGCATCTCGCGGCGGAGATTGGCCCAGCCTGAACCAGCTAAAGAAAGAACGTCACCGTCGATCGACAAATGATCGATTGGTAAACGATCCCCGTCGATTCGGAACGAAATGTCCGCTTTCTCAAACGCTGCATCATTGGTGGGCTTCACCGAGAGCACTCGCAATAGTTTCATCATGCCAGGCAACTGAAAGAGGCTCGCTTCACGAATCGATACTTCACCGGTTCCACTAAATGTTTGTGGATTAAGTGGGCTACCTTGCAAGGTGACCATTGCATCACAAATACCGCTGGCATCAGCAGAAGCTTGTCCCGTTTCGGCTAGTACATCTTGAAGTTGTCCACCATACAAATGGGTCTGCATCGAAAATCGCAGTGGCTCGAAGTCACCTGTTCCCGATACGATCCCTTTACCTGAAAACAGATCGACTTGGATCGGATTCGGAGCGACACTGGCCGAAGTATTCAGGCTCTTCACATCGGCCACCTTTTGGCCAAAGTAGATCTTGCTCTCACGTAGCGCAAATGGTCCTTGCACATTAGCCAACGGGACTCCGCGAAGTGCCATCGAATCGATCAATAAAAATCCATCGGCCATCGGTCCATTGGGTGTCGAGTGACCAGCAGTGCGAACGGTACCTCGAATTCCTTGAACCCAACTGCCATCTTTCAGTTTGGCATCTTCTAGATCGAGTTCCAAATCCCAGACCGCCATCACATCGTCAGCCGCATTGCTGTCGGTGATCGGTCCCACTTGCGACCAACCCAACACACCAACAGGTCCTTTGAAATCCATTTGACGCAGGGTTTCACGCATTCGGCGCGGTAAGGCGGCAACGAAATTACCGTCAACAGAAATGCGTGTTGTCGGTAGCCATTTCAACACCGCTATCCAGCCACCCGGTGTCTGTTGAACGGTCCCTTCCGTTTGCAAATGGGTCAGGCCATGATCCGCTGAAAAACTGCGGAGCTGTACAACTCCCTGCTGATAGGTAAGCTCGCAAGCCACCTGTTGCAGCAAATAAGGTAATGGCAGCGGCTGAATCGATAAATTGGATTCGTACACGCTAGGTACAGTGGGGGGCTGAGAGATGTTTACGGTCAAGTCAGCCAAAGATGATGCGCTCTTTTTGTTGTAGACCACATCGACTTTTTCAACTCGGCCCTTGGGTTGTAGCTGCTGCCACAAGTTGCTCACACTTTGTGGTAGCGCTTGTCGAAGTTGCTCATCTAAGGCAATGTTGGTTGCTAAAAACTCGAGAACCAAATCATCAATGCTCCCTGCACCCGACTGCCAACTACCGTTGCATGCGATTTGTGATTTGTCATTAAGGCCCACAAAATTGGATAGCCTCCAAGAGTCGTTGTTCGCCGTCAATGTGCCGGAAATTTCGTGGATTGGATAAGGAAACTCTTTGAACTTAATGCTTCCTTTTTGAAATCCGATTTGGATTTCGCGATTGAGAGTTTGAGAGTCGAACGATGGTTTCTCGATGCGGAACTTTCCTACTTGCAGGTTGCCGCTTGGGTTAAGCGAGCGAACAAAAGTATGAACGCTCGTAGTTGCCGCACCGCGCGGAGTCAACGAATCGATCAGGAGATCATCGATTGGGATCATGGCATCCGAGCCGACATCGATCCAGCCTTGCCAATTATTAGAGTCGATTTCAAACAGGAACTCGCCACCAAGCGTTTGGCCACTCGCGCGAGCCAGTATCGGTGTAACAGATTTGAGTTGTTTGTTGCGGTAGTCAATTCGTCCATTCAAATGTGTAATCGGATAGGGGAATTGTGCATAGCGGAGCGAAACGCCACGGCAATCGACGACGGCAATCGGCGACCATTGCTTTCCATCAAAACTCATTTCCAAATCGGCATCCACTTTCCCTTCCACCATAAATCGATCCCACTGTCTCTGCAGCGAGATGGGTAACGCTTGATAGAGTCGCCGATCGAGATCAAGATTTCGTGCCAGAACTTTGAAATGCATAGGGCTGTCAGTCTTGAAGCCCAATAGACTAGCGTCGAGTTCGACCGTGGATTGACCGCTGCTCGCTCGAATCTCACGCAAGTTGAGCCTCCGATTGTCGACATAGAAACGACCTCGAAGATCTTCCAACAAGTAGGGAAGGGCGGCATCTTTTAATCGCCCGTTGGTAACCACTCCGTCAATTTCAAACTGAGGGACGGCTTTCTTATCTTTTTGACCAATCTTAAACGCGGCGTCGACGACGCATTCAAGGCCAGAGATTCTCATCAAATATTGAGAGGCATCGGTGGGCAAACGATCCTGAAAGGCTGGCCCAAACAGTAGCTGTCCGAGCTTTCCATGGCATTCCCATTCACCCGTTGTCGCATTGAGCATCCCGGCAAAACTCATGGATCGGAAATAGCTGCTTGAGATTTTTCCAGATTGAATTTGATAGATTTGCTCACTTGCGGTGAGGGGCGATTGAGGGCTCGTCACTGGGTTTGCTGCAGCGGATGCTATGGCTTCACTGCTTCCGCCAGCTTCACTGTTCACCATAGCTTCGAGGCGACTACTACGTGGGCTAAGCCGCATACTCACATCGTGAAAAACCATTTCTTCTTCATCGTCTACATTCTCCTTGAGTCGAATCATGCCTTCGCGAATCGAAATGTCGCATGGCTTCAGGTTCGATTTATGCTGCGGTAGTAGACCGGCGAAAGCCCAGCGACCGTTCTCTTTCCACATGGAAAGTTCCAGTCCCGTGACTTCCCAACTGTGAATGGAGAGTTTTTCGGACAGTAGGTCGGGAATATCAATGGTGCCGACACCGTTGAGCCGACGAATATAGATGGCTTTTTGGATTCCGTTTTTGGTAGGTATCGAAAGCGATACATCTTCGATGATGATGCCACGACCTGGATCTAAATGAGCGCGACCGACGGCAACGCGACATTGAGGAAACTCCGCCTGAAACCTCGCCAGTACATGATTGCAAATCTCGCGATCGACTCGATTGAGCAAGTACTCGTAAGCAAAGAAAGAAGTGCCAACTCCGAGCGCAGCAAAGACGAGCCAGCCAAACCATCGACTCAACCCGCTGGGCTGCGATGATGACGTATTCTTCGGTTTAGATTGATCTGCGGCGACCGCTTCCATGCTCACGCCATGCACACAATGATTAGGCAAAACTCTTTCGAAGTAACTTGTTCAGTATCCACAGAATGGCTATCCCTGCCAATACCGAAATCGCCATGATAGCAGGTTGTCGATAACGCACGGATCCGACGAAAATCATGTGAAGCAGCGTAAAATAGGGGACTGGTAAAAGAAGCAAATAGAGTTCGCCCAGCCGCGATCGTGATACCCAGGCACCCCAGATTGCCAGGCTTAAGATCGTAAAGCACCCGATCGATTCGGTGAGTCTTACCCAGATCGAGGAGAGCTCTTGGGCAGGTGGCCAGATATTCCATGTGCGGCAAAATTTGTTCCACGCCAATCGCAAGGCTTCGCTTGGATTCGACATGGCCCAGGACCAGGCGGCCGCTTGCATCTCTCGATTAAGACGATACTCAAACGTGCTGCCGGGAGGTTGTGGAAGTGACGCCTCTTTCTGTCGCAACTCGGCCCCAAAGGTTCCCACAAACTTCATCCCCTCATCGCTACCGCCACTTGCGCCTGGGTGGAGGCCATCATAAAGGCTTGGGCCAACTTGTAATGTCGTCAGCACAAAGCGATCGGTGATAAGATAATTTCGATACCACCAAGGGGCCATAACCAAAATGATTCCGAGACCAACCCAAGCGCCTTGCAGAAACGCCGTGCGATTGCGGTGTAATAGCCAATGAATCAAGGCCGCCAGCGGAGGAAGCAATAGCCAACTAGGACGCGTCAGAATCGCCCCTCCTGCAAACATGCCCGAAACTAATGCGGCAGGCCAATGTTCAACCCACAGGGACATTGTTTTCTGTGATGATTTGTGGGACGGTGCAGAGCAAAAAGCTTTTTGAAGGAGCAGTAGGTGCACGAGCATGAGTGGCATGAACAATGCTTCACTCAAAATCGTAACGCTCATTCCAATAGCGCCCGGATACACCGCGCAGAGAAAACCTGCGGCCAGCGAAGTGATGGGGCCGCCAAGTCGATATGCGATCCACATTACAACGCCGATGGCCAATGTACCCAACAAGCAACCGATGAGTCGCGCGTACCAAACAGCCTCCACTTGCGGTTTATGGCTCGCAACGGTTGCGAGCAGCAGTGGATAGCCTGGCGCGCGAAATATGCTTCCATCTTTGCCCCCGTATTGATACCGTTTACCCGTCGCAAGAGCTTCGCCTAAGGTCCAGTACGATGCGCTGTCGCCGAAGCGAAAAACGCGGTTCTCTTGGGCAGCCAATCCATGCCACCATTGTGCGGCAAAGACCCGTATACCAAAAGCGGTCAGCAAGATGATGATGGCAACGATCCAAAACCAACGCGCTGCAACGTTGGGATCGCTTTTTTCTTGAACAGCATCTGACATTCGTTCGAGGCCTCAATCCTTGTCTGCCGGAGTAAAAGGGTTGCCGAATATTCGGGAAAAACGGAGTCGATGTCGCAAATGTCACACGATTTCGATCTTGTGGCAGTCCGATTCGTTTGCTATTTCCCACTCGCTACCATTGCGCAGGCACCTCGTCCCAGGCACCGCGATTCCAGCACGACGCGTAGCATTTTATGGTCGTGAATCGCCTATTGTAATCCAAAGGAAGTTCAACCGCATCCGAGGAGAATGACTGTGGGAAACGCTGCGTTGCTGCTCTATGCCGCTTTGGCCATCACTTCAAATGGTAAGAGCCCTGTGATTCGTGAAGAGGTTGACCTTATTGAAGTGAATCACTTTCATGATGACTTAGGTCGCCATGTCTACGATCAAGTGATCTTTTACGGTTGGTGTAAAAGCAAAGGTGATTATCATGTCCGATCTTGGTGTTTGCTCGATGATCCCTCGCGTTGGCCCGTGAAGAATCACAAATCCGGTTATTGGCACGTCTATTGGTATGATCGCGACCAGCGGGTACAGCGTGAAGTTTTTGCCAAGCATTACAACGAAACTTGGACGCAGGTAGACCCGGAGCGAATCAATAAGCGTCTACTCGATGAAAAATTCCGGACCGGCCTACACCGGCCCGAGAATCGGCACAACAAATCGCCGGTGACCAACGTCGCTCGTGCGAATGATCAAGCACCCGCAAACGTGCGTTGAAATTCGCGTCGATAATCGCGTTCATTGGCTGGGAAAAGTTGCGTGAACTTCTGTAGCTCAACGGCACCATGTTGAAAGCGATTCTTTTCGAACGTCGGCATATCGATTCCGGTAATCGCTTTCACTCCTCTGCGCACCACCTCTCCCTTTAGTTGATACAAACGCTGATGGTCCCAATCCGTTAGTTCGATGAATGGAATGGATTCGGCAACTTCGATCACGTTGGAAAGTGTGTAAGGGCTAAAGCCCGCAAATCCGAACTGTTGCGCCGGCGCAAAGGTTCGCACATGGCCTCGGCTTTGACCACCGCTGAAGGTCAACGAGTGTTTAATGGCGTGGACGCCCCAGCCTTCATGGTAAAGCATAAGGTTGTTGAGCACGCTCCGAATCGTAAGTTCAGGATTGTCTTCGATGGGATAATCTTTCAGATTCTCGTCTCCACCATCACCATCGACAAGCCATTTCCAATCGGGGTAACGACTTCTAATTCCGCGGCAAACAGCAATGCCCATAGTAGCAGCCTGCACGTCCAGTGGCTTATAGTCTTCGATGACTCGTACCGCTTCGCGCCAGTTCAATGAGGCCGAAGGAGTGTCGATAACTTCAAGCAACATCGGGGCCCCGATCTTTTCGACAAAGGCCATCGCCTGTTGCGTATCGTTGCCAGCCCCATCAATTGAAAGTGTAAAGCCTTTCAAGCGTGCAGGGCTTTCGCCTCGCTGTAGTAAGGCTGCATAGAGCAAAGTTAGAATCGCGCCGCTATCGATTCCACCTGAAAACATAACGCCAATAGGTTCAAGCTTGCCGATACGATCGAGCCAATGATGGATTTCGTTGGCAATGGTTCCGATATACGCTTTGCCAATCGTATCCAAATCGGCAGGGAGTGAATTACGGGTTGGAGCCAGGAAACGGTCGTAGTTCGGGTTAGGATCGGGACAACCGATGAGCTTCAACTTCAGAACATGGTGCGCAGGGACCATTCTGGTGTAAGAAGGTTCGAATTGATCCGCTAATCCATCTTTGGCCAACGCTTCTGCGATCTCCGAAATTCTCTCTGCGACGTACAAGCAAGGTCCATCCGCTTTTTTGGCAAGAAAATATCGCATGGGCCGACCGATCGAACGAGCCATTTGCACATCTTGACCTTCATAGGTCAGGATCGCAAATTGCCCATCGATTTCACGGACGGCTTGAGCATCTCCGCTGCGAACTCGGCGTTCGGCTTCTGTAAAATCCATGTTCAACAAGAGATTGTTTTCTGGTTTTAGCAGATTGATGATTCGACCGACGTAGGAGTGTACGCTCATGAGAAAAACCTGTCGCAATAGAATAGGAAGCGCGTCGCAATTAGCGAGGAAGCTAAAGTTTCTATTCTAAAGACAACTTTTGCAAGCCGAGGCCCCTGATTATGTGGCTATCTTTCGCTTCGATGCCGTTGGAGCCGCTGCAGTGATCCTGCGCAAAGTATGGTGCTTATAGATTTGGATGAACATACTGACCGCAGCCAACCCGGCGATCGCTAATCCGACAGAAACATAATCGGTGAATATCGCGACCAAAAAGCCCGAAATGCTGAGTGGTAGTGCGGGAACCTGTGAGAGTCGATCAAATAGTTTGGTGATCTTCGAGCCGGATAGGGCTAACCACAAAATTCCAACTACTAACAAGCCAATGGCCAGAAGGTTCGAAAGATGAATTTGGATCGGTCGGCGTTCTTGCTGGGTTTGAACGTTTGAGATGTTGCCGTTCTTGATCAACGCAATAGATTGCAGTTGACCTACGGTAGTCGCTGAATTTTCCGATTTATTCTCCGGAAGATTGGTCGCTCCCAGTCGATCGAGCCAACGTGTCGCCTCTTCATTGTTGGCAAGTGCTTCACGATGGACTAGCAGTTCTTCCCGCCACGCTTCATTCCAATTTGCTAATGTTCCAGCGTCATAGCCAGCGAGAGTTGGTTCGGCATCGTTGAGCAATTTTAGGATGGCGGCAACTTCGTTATCCAGTGAATCTTCCCCGGAAACGGCAGTTGCCAATTCACCATCTAGCAGGAACAACGCTTCGTTCAGTTGGGGCTGTCCTTCCACATTTTGTCTGAATTCTACCAGCGATTTTTCAATTTCCAAATTGATGCTGGTGGGAAGTTGCAAATAGAGTTCCATCCAGGAATTGGGAGACTTACTCTTCAAGATGAGTTCCAACTTGGTTGGCAAATTCGAAGGTTGAATGGCGACCGAGTGGATGCCCGTGATCGGATCGCGTTGTATCGCCTGTGGTTGCCCATTTTCGAGAGCACCATACAGTTCCATTTCGTCAGGTATGGCAAACCGAGCGGTCAAGAAACCTTCTGGATCAATCCAGTACGTGCTTCGAATCAATGCGCGGCGATTGTTGTCCAATTCGATGCGATGGCGAACCAATCGCACAGACATCTTCGGGCTGTTGGATTTATCGCTCTGCAAATCGGCTTGGTATCGTCTGCTTGTCGGTTCAAGGAATTGAAAGCTGATATCTTGAGTTCCCTGAATCGAATTAATGATCTGTTCGAAGTCGGCAGGGATCGGTTCCGGTCGCAAACCAGTGGTGCGCCATGTGTAGTTGTGATGGCCACTCAATTGTGGCAGACCGACACGATGCACTAAGGTTCCGCTCCCCAATAAGGTCACAGGTGGTAACGATACTTGACCCGAGATTCGATTGAGGTCAAACGAAATCGTATGAACTTGTTCTTCTGTAATGGGTTCCGCGGGGAACAAGCTCAATAGTTGATGGGAACCATCAGGCGACGGATCAAGCCGAAAAGGGCAGGGGGGATTAATCTCCATCTGCGAAGTAATTGTAGCCGGTAATTCAAAGACGAGAGAATCCAGAGGTGCATTCTGCGAACGCAATTTGGTGATCAACGTAAATCGCCATCGATCATTGTTGGCCAACAACAGGCCGAGGGTGCTGCCATCAATGTCGCTGTTGGGTTGGGATACGGTTAATCGCACCGGTAACTGCGAAGATGCCAGAAAATGTTCAGCAAGTTCCACTTGGAGCACGCCAACTTGATTGGACTTAAGTAAGTCTTCGGTGGACCGCTCTAACATCTGGCGAGTGTCAGGCAATTGCTCTACATCTTCTAAACGCATCACCAAGTTGGTTTCTCGATGCAAACGATAGAACGAGCTTTCAAGAGCTCCAAACGTTGCGGTGATACGAGGAATGTTAAGCGATTCCCCGAGTTTCAATGGGACGGTCGCTTGGCAAGTGAGTTTGTAACTCTCTGAACCAACCGCATTGGGATTCGTTAAGGAAAGAAGCGTTTGGGATTGGCTTTGTACCAGCCGAAAATCCGAACGCGCAGTGCCATTGATTGTCAAAGATTGGATGCGAATTCCAGCGGGAACAGAGAATAAAAGCAGTTCTGTACCACTCGTTTCGCTTGTCCAATTCGCTTCGTATTGTAAGTCGAATTGAGATGCTCGCGCGATCGTGTCACATGTTTCATCGATTGGAACTTGCGATACCACTTCACGGCGACGAATGCTCGGGGTCGACGCTCTCGAGTTGCTTACATAAGCTTGGCCCGTTACCCCCAGTCCGCGCGTATCCCAACGATTTAATGCTCGCTCGCTTGTTTCTTCCGTCCAGTCATCGGCAACTTCCAGGGACCACGTGGAGTCGGGGCTATGGGAAGTGGTCAGCGAAAACTGTATGGGATTCACCACAGCGGAATCGGGGAAGAGGTCAGGCTCAACCGCCTCGCTAAGCCAATTTCCTTTTGGCTTCCAGGCAGCGTACAGGATCGCTTCGGTCATCGAGGTAGATTGCACATTGAGTTCATACGAATTCTTGCCATTGGGACTTGGGCGTATCAATCCATCCCATTTACCATCGCCCCAATTCAAACCAATCGGAGTCCATTCGTCCCCCATCTCTAAGGTGACTTTCTTGGGAATCGTCGCATCGCCATATCGCATTCGAATTTGCGTCAGCAGAAAGGCGGAATCCCCCTGGAAATGAAGCCACGTATCAATGTCCGAATCAAGCGGCTCTTGTTCATCAAGTACTTCATCTCGGTCCATCACACTGATCGATAAACGATTTTGCTCGCCAATCTGATAGACGCCTGGAATACCGTTGGTGGTGTCGATCGTCGATCCGTTCACCTTAACGCGCTTGCTGCTGGGAGTGAGAAGTGCCAACGTTCCCGTCGGGACCTGTGGAATGGGGACATCAAATTGATCAAGCTCCAACGACGTTGGTATCGGTTTGAGCTGCAGTCGTAATTTGAAGATGCCGCTGCGATCAGGAAACCACTGAATCGCTAACTCATCTTGTCGTACTGTAAAGCCCGGGATGATTTCGAATTGATTGACGACTAGTCTTTCCAATGCGGCTCGCCCTGAACCAATGGGCCAGCGCACAGCGACCGAGGGATCGATGACTTCGATTTCATAGTCCGCGATCAATTGATAATTGGTAGCGTCCATCATAGTAACGCCTTCAGTGGCGCGAAACTGATACGACACTTGCCGAATCATATACGGAGTGCGTGGAGCGTACGTTTGGCCGCTGGGGTTCGTCAAAAATTGATAGGCTTCAATGGGTACGTAGACGTAATTTCCCTTGACCTCTCCTTCAGGCGTAAACGGTATGAGGATCCCGTAAGTGCCTGCGGCGGGTTCCTGAGCGTTAAGTGTGGAGTTTCCTTGGAATAACCACAGCAATGGAAACAGAAGGCAAGGAATCGCTTTCCGAGTAATCGTATTGTGTGAACGGACGGAGACGCTGTACTGTGTCTTGGCAGTAAAGACTCGGGCACTGATGCGTGTCAAAGCGACCAGCCATGCGATCGCAGACATCGCTAAGGCGTAAATAGCGACCAGCGACGCGAGACCCGAAAACGATGTGCTGATCGCAAATAATATGAGAGCGAATCCCAACATCATTTTGGGAATTCGAACCCAGCCCCAGATGGCCAACACGCCAACCGCTAAACCAAACATCAAGATGATGCTGCGTAAGAATCGCGTATCCCATAGTACAATCGAAGATAAATCGGTGTCACCTTGTGGTGCCGAAAGTTGAAATCGATTCCATTGCACTATGCGATCGATGGATAGATTGTTTTGTTCAGCCTCATCCGGCGTTGAAGCCCATGTTGGTTGGGCAAATACTGAAGTTTGGTCACTCTGGCCAAACATCGCGGCATGTAAAATTCCCGTTAGTTGCCGAACCGGATTAGAACCATGCAGCGTGGCTAAATCTCCCTCTCGAAACAATGTGAACAGGCTCGGCGTTAACAACATTTCGGTCGTGTCAACCACACCGCAATCGATCGTGGCCCGCCGGATGTCGATTTGATTTCGAAAGCGAAGAGGTGATCCCTCTTCCAGAAACTCAATCGTCAACTCGCCACTATCTGAAGTACTTGGGAGTGTGATCACTGCCAATTCGCGATTCTTGGGATCGATCGAATAGGCGATAGCCGCATCATCGAATCGAACATCCATCCATTGGGAGCCCGATGGGATGGTGATTTGCAACGACTCGCCTCGCCCGTTCGAAATGTTCCACCGGTTTTTATGATGACGTTTTCCATCACTGAAACAGCGGATTTCATGTTCGCCTTGCCGAGCCCAAGCCTTTTTGATTGCGGTGAGATCTTGCCGTGCGACGGAGATAGTGTCCGCTAAGCTGCTCTCCGCGCGGTACATGGCAAAATCACTTTTGGATGTCGCGTCCGTATCCAGTACGGATATCCAACCCGTCTCGGGTAATCTTGTGTTGAGGAGTTTCGAAATGTGCAAAACCAATTCTTCGCTGGTCGCCTGATCGCTGGTCGGCAATGGAACACCAATCCACTGGTTCGCAGCCACAGTCCGCTTGGCTGTAATCGCGAACGGTTCATTCACAGGGCGAGGAAGGATGATCGTGTATGATTCGCTGCCCGATTCGTTGACCTCACGCACAGCTTGTAGCAAATAAGGTTTGCCACCATCATCCCACTGCCACAATAATTCGTCGGGACCCGAATTGCGCAACCGAACTAAGACTCGATCCATCGCTCCAAACAATGGGCGGAATTGCAGGCGATATTCCTCGGAAATTCCGTCGGTTTCGGGCTGCACGAAGACATCCCACTTGCCGGTAAATGTCGAAGGTTCACTGGTAAAGCTCAACGCAGGTAGGCGGCCTTCTTGTCCCTGCAAAAGCCAACTGTTGCTGAACCGTGGAAGTTTTGACTGTTGCCATGCTGATAACTGTTGCTCATCGGACAGCATGGTCAGCATCGTCGGGTTGGGCTTGACCAAATAACGGCCCGTGGTTTCCACGGCAACCATCCCGGTAAGTTGTCCATCCTTGAGGTCTAAAAATTTGAACTCGGGTAGGTTTACATCGAGTGCATCCGTCTCAATCGCGCGATGGGCTTGCAGTTCAAAGGTAAGCTGTTCGAGATTGGTGTAGTTCTCCCACCGCAAAAGAATTTCCGTTCCATCGGGCAGCACGGTGTCATTGATTTTAAGAACTGATCCCGGTTCGGTTGTGAGACTATCCAGAATCCAGCCCTCTCCCAATTTGAATCTTGTCTCACCACCAGACTTAATTTGTGGAGAGAGCCGAACCCAGGAGGTTGCGTTCAAAGAACCCTTGATGACGTTGAGTCGCGTCAGAGAACTGGCGTCGACGTTTCTTTGCATGGAACTGGTGGATAGAGAGATGTGGGGTGGCTCGCCGCTCCATCGCCACTGCCAACGTCCCAAGTCTGTATCTCCAGCAGTCCCTGCCTCGTTTGTTGAAATCGCTTCACAACCCGACGCAGTTACCGAGGTTGGAACGACAGGCAAACGGCATTCCAATACGGTGTCACCCTTCAGCACAATTGAATTACTGAACTTGATACAGGGTAATAGCGATGACTTCCAATGATCTTGGCTGATAAAAGAGGTGATTTGAAACTGAGCTAGTCGACTTGTGTCCGTTAAACCCTTAAGGTCGACTCGGATCTTCGAGCTATCGCCAACGACTGTGTTCCAAAGTAAGGTCTGATCCCCTAGCTTGATTTCGCGTATCTTCAGGTTCTGATCGGTTTCAAAAAACAACTCAGTTGAGTCGATCGGATTTAGGAAGGTGATTCGCGTGAGCAGATCAATTCCATTTTCGTTCATTCGATATTGCTGAAGCATCGATCCTACAAGCGCTTGACGATTTTCAAATGGATTCGCCAACTTGGCTTGAAAGGTCAGCGTGAGTTTCGTGCCACCATTGAAGTCGAGCAACCACATGGCAGGTTTGTCCGCTTCGTGCCGCATACACCAGTTTTGAAGACTGTCGTAGATGGCTGGATTTTCAAGCCCATCTAATTCATTGGGCAAAGATTCTCGGCGAATGTTGCGAACGACCGCTTCTGCACACCGCACTTCGAGTTCCTTGGGCAGCAGCAACAACATTTGATTCCGAGTCGCTGCGGGCATTTGGATCGTAAAACTCTTCGAATGGTTCGAAGATTCGTTGGTAGTGCCTTTCCACCCAAACCATAACGGTGTTGAGTCTTGAATAGGGAGCCAAAGCATACCGTTTGCGTCAACATTCCATTGGGCCGGTTCGCCCCATGTTAACGAATCGCGAATGGGGTTATTGCTCGGATTGGTAATGGCGAGATTCCAGGGCTTGATCGGCAAATAGCCCGCTACATCATCCTGGTAGTCAACATCCCAGTAGTTAAGCTCTGACAGCAGTTGTTCCCCTTGAAGTCGAGCTGTGTAGAGGCTGCGGGCTAGCTTCGGTTGGCTTTCCCATTCGACTCCTTCTCCTGATTCAAACTTATCGAGCAACGATTGCAAATCGTTAACGGCGATGGGCATGTAGTCGCGAGGAACCAGTTTGCCAACTTGATCTTCGGGGACAAAGACACGTTGAAAACGTGGTTTACTGGGACTCGCCGATGTATTCGAAGTCTCGCTGTTTGGTTGCGCTGGGCTGGCTTGCCCGTAAACGTTGGCAGCGTTCAACGCGATGCAGCACACTACGGTGATCCACCGCACTAGTCTGCAGTAAACTAGACCGGATCGAAGAAACGAAGGGCATTGGCCTCGCCCGATCGAGCTCAGTGGGAATCGAAACTCGTTCATGAATCCACCACGCCTGGACTGGCGACCGTTGCCGTGCCACTAGGCGGGTTCGGAATCGATTCCAATGGCGCAGGGTTGCTCTTCTCGATACGCGGAGCTACGCCAGAACCCGACAAAACATTTTGCGAACCAGATGGAGGATAGCTGGTGAACACGCTGCGTCGTTTCACGCGACGACCGATGGCCCACTGCGACGTTAACATCACCAGGGCAAATACAGACGCCACCACCGCCAACTGTCCGAGCACCATGGCCGCATCCGGCACATACATGGCCATGGTGGCAATGGCGACAAAAAACATAGCCAAAGCGACCGGATGTCGGAACAATCGCAACGTGCTCCACAATAAAGTCAACACGATGACAGCTGCCCCAACGGGCAACCAAATCCATGGTTTGGGAACAATGGTGAATCGTATACCACTCGGTATACCAAAGCCGCTCATCACATAACGGTTCAGGCGGGCTGGCAGCGGTGTTTGTGAACTAGCACCCGACCAACGTTCCAACTCAGCTTGATTGGCCGCACTGCTGCGATGCCACCCCAAACCAGCCCAAGTCCATTGCCACTCAGGTGTCATGTTGGAAGGCTGCAATAAAAGGTGCTCTGCAGATGGGACCACAAGTTCCCATAAGAAGGTTGGATTCCCTGTTGAATTCATGACTTTGGGAATCGAAATTTCAACTGCTTCACCGGTGACCGTGCGGCCCGCTTCAGACCACAGCTCGATACATCGTTCTGGCTTAGCCGCGTCAGCAGGAATTTCGACGATCAATGTCGAAGACTCTTTATCAACGCTATAGACTCCCCGTTTCCCATCCACCAGCACATCGTACAGTGAGTCCAAGTTGACAGCGGGAATTTCAAAACTCACTCGATTATCGAGCGTTTCGACGTTAAAGACCATACGGTCGCGACGTTGCGCCGTATTAAACGCCGATT
>JAFLCP010000102.1 GCA_017303505.1 Planctomycetota bacterium
TGGGTTTGATCAAACGCCCCAACGGCATTTTGTTGGTGACCGGACCAACCGGTTCGGGAAAGACCACCACCCTGTACGCCTGTCTCAACGCCCTAACCGCCCCGACCGCAAGATCATCACCGCTGAAGACCCCGTCGAATATTACCTCCCAGGTATCAACCAGGTGGAGGTAAAGCACAACATTGGTCTGGACTTCGCACGCATTATTAAGGCGATGTTGCGACAAGCTCCCAATATCATCCTCGTTGGCGAAATGCGCGATACCGAGACCGCATCCATGGGTATTCAAGCCTCCTTAACTGGACACTTAGTATTTAGTACTCTACATACGAACGATGCGCCCAGTGCTATTACACGTATGGTCGACATGGGGGTACCGGGTTATCTCGTGGCCAGTTCGGTCAACGGCGTGTTGGCTCAGCGTTTGGTGCGCACGATTTGCAAGCGATGCAAGCAAAAGACCAACCTGCCAGCCTCGGTTTTGGCGGATGCCTCGATCCCCGCTGAAGTGGCAGCTGTGGCGGAGTTTTCCAAAGGCAAAGGATGTCCCTATTGCAGCAAGTCTGGCTTCCGCGGGCGCATCGGTATCTACGAGCTGATGATGGTCGGCGGCAAATTGCGCGAGATGATGTTCCGTGCCAAGAGCTCGATCGAACTCCGCGACGAAGCGATTCGACAAGGGATGACCACCTTGTATTGCGACGGAATTCGAAAAGTCATTCGAGGGATTACTACCCTAGAAGAGGTGTACCGTGTCTCGAAGAGAACGGAAATTGAGGACATCGCTCTCAGCAAAGTCTTCTCCGAATTTGTGGGGGTGAAGTCCTAGAGGTACCCTCTTTAGGAAGGGTGTTATGGCATCCACCTGGAGGAGCCAAGGCAACGTTTGGTCTCGGCGGGTTCCTCGAATCGGTTCACTAAAGTTCATTCAAAAGACAAACTCAAACAACTCAATCACGTGGTAGTAGGACGCACAGCATGGCAACAATTCTGATCGACAAGCTCCTTCAAGCAGCCGTGAAGCAAGGGGCGAGCGATATCCACATTGTGGTGGGGCAGCCCCCCGTTTTTCGTCTGCACGGTCGCATGCGAAAGCTCGAAACCAAAGTCCTTGAACCGGACGATACCGTTTCGTTGATGAAGAGTATTGCCCCCGAGCGTTGCCAACGCGAACTGCAGGAAGCGGGTAGTTCCGACTTCGGTTTCGCCTTTAGCGACTTGGCTCGATTCCGCGTTTCGATTTTCAAGCAGCGCGGCAACATTTCGATGGTGTTGCGACAGATTCCCAACGATAAGTTAACCCCTGAGCAATTAGGGTTGCCGGAGTCGGTGGTGAAGTTGGTGCAACGGCCACGCGGATTGTTCTTGGTGACTGGGCCAACCGGTTCTGGGAAAAGTACCACGTTAGCGTCTTTGATCAACTACTTGAATGAGTCGCACGACCATCACATTATCACGATCGAAGACCCGATCGAATTTTATCACGAACATAAAAAATCGACGATCAACCAACGCGAAGTGGGTGTGGACGTCCCGAGTTTTGCTGAAGCGATTCGCCGCGCGTTGCGTCAGGACCCTGACGTGATTCTGGTGGGCGAAATGCGTGACTTGGAAACAATCTCTGCTGCGATCGCGGCAGCCGAAACGGGTCACATCGTGTTTGGTACCTTGCACACCAACAGTGCCCAGGGAACGGTTAACCGTATGATCGACGCTTTCCCTGGTAACTTGCAGGACCAGATTCGTACTCAGTTGAGCACGTCGTTGATCGGTGTGGTCGCTCAGACGTTGTTACCCAAGAACGGTGGTGGTCGTATCGCTGCTTATGAAGTGCTGGTGGTAACGCCCGGTATCGCCAACTTGATTCGTGAAAACAAAACGTTCCGTATCAATTCGGCGATTCAAACTGGTGCCAAGTTCGGTATGAACTTGATGGACGATGCTTTGTTCAATCTGTGGCGTGACGGGAAGTGCACGGTTGAAGATGTTCTGGCCAAATCCCATCGTCCAGACGATTTGGCTAAGCGCATTGTGAACGCTCGACGCGGCATCATGGAAGATGGAGCGAGTGAGGAGTTTGATCACAACGCACCTGCTGCAGGTGGTCATTGAGCTTGAGGTCTTCCGCCTGTTCTGTTTGTTTGAAATGGTCCAATAGTATTCGCTTTTCATCACAAGGTGTCACGTCATGGCAGTTCGAAAACTAGGTCAGATCTTTGTCGACCTTGGTTTCATCACGGATGATCAATTGCAGGTTTTGCTGGAAGAACAACAGCAACAACCAGGGGCATTGATCGGACGAATCGCTGAAGATATGGCTCTGATTACTGACGATCAGTTAGCTCAGGCATTGGCCGAACAGATGTCGATGAAGGTGGTGCAGTTGGGGGAAACCACATTGCCACCGGACGTGCTCGACAAGATGAATGAAACGATGGCCCAGATGTATCGTGTGGTGCCTGTTAAGTTCGACGGTAATCGCTTAACCGTAGCGACTTGCGATCCGCAAAACCTAACTGTTGAAGATGAGTTGCGAACCTTCTTGGGTTATGACATCGAGATGGTCGTGGCCACGGAACGCGACATTCGCGGGCTGATCGAACGCTATTATTCATCGGATCATGAGTCGGTTGAGACCCTCGTCCGAAAGTTGGAAGAAGATGAAGAGTTGTTTAAGGCGGCCAAGGCGTTCGACAAAGATGGACCGTTTAACTTGACCGACGCGGAAGCCTTGGCTGACAGCGTGCCTGTTCGCAAGTTGCTCAATATGGTGATGTTGTTGGCGATTAAGGATCACGCTTCTGATATTCACTTCGAACCGTTCGAAGATGAGTTCCGCATTCGCATTAAAGCGGAAGGTGTGTTGTATGAAATGGTGCCACCTCCTCGCCACTTGGCGTTTGCCATCACGACACGTATCAAAGTTATGGCGAACTTGGATATCGCCGAACGCCGCTTGCCTCAGGACGGTCGTATCGAATTGATGATCGGTGGTCACCCGGTGGACTTGCGAGTGAGCGTATTGCCAACGATGTTTGGCGAGAGCGTCGTTATGCGAGTTCTGGACCGATCGGTGGTTTCATTGTCGCTAAACAACGTGGGGATGGATGAGCGAACTCTGCGAGAATTCCGCAAGATATGCGAGCGTCCCAACGGCATCGTGTTGGTGACGGGGCCAACGGGTTCCGGAAAGACCACAACTCTTTACTCTGCTTTGAGTGAATTGAATCACATCGAAGACAAATTGATCACGACCGAAGACCCTGTGGAGTACGACATCGACGGCATTGTGCAAATCCCGGTGGATCCCGAAATTCAGGTTACCTTTGCGTCATGTTTGCGAGCCATTTTGCGTCAGGATCCCGACATCATTTTGGTGGGTGAGATCCGCGATTTGGAAACGGGCGAAATCGCCATTCAAGCTTCGTTGACCGGGCACTTGGTGTTCAGCACGCTCCACACCAACGACGCACCGAGCACAATCACCCGTATGAAAGATATGGGTATTCCGACCTTTATGATCACGGCCACTGTCGAAGCCATTTTGGCTCAGCGGTTGGTTCGTCGCATTTGCACCAAGTGCCGTGAAGAAACTGAGCCCCCGTTAGAAATGCTGTCCGATCTTGGGATACCTCCTGATCAAGTGGGGGATCGAAAGTTCTATAAGGGCAAAGGTTGTGACAAGTGTAACAACACTGGCTACAAGGGCCGCGTGGGGTTGTTTGAGCTGATGATCATGAATGATGAGCTCCGCGAGATGGTAATGCAGAACGTTACGGTCGACGAAATGCGGAAGGTTGCGGCTAAGCATGGCATGATTCCGCTCCGCGATTACGGGCTGAAGTTCGTATTCGAGGGGGTAACGACCGCCGACGAAGTTGTTCGCGAGACCATTGTGGATGGTTAGTTACTCCTACCCACAGCCTGTGGGGTAGCAGCCTGATTGTTGGCAGCCCATTGTTAACACGACGTTAACAGCCAAGTGTGATCGGCTCAGTGTGATCGGCTCAGTGTTAACGACCCTGTGTTAACCACACTGTGCAGAAGAAAATTCAAAACTGGGCGCGGTGAGGTGGAATTTTTGACAAAATTCCACCTCAAATTCAGCGGACGCATATCATGCAGTGAGCAGGCAAGATGTGCGTGTCGCTTGACAGGACACGCAGCTTTACAGGACATCCAAGCTCCTGGGCATCATTCGCTTTTCAGATATATCTCGTACCAGACATTTTTAGGGACCTATTCAGGACTACCGCCATGCCAACCTTTCAATTTGAGGCCATGGATGCCACTGGGCAGGAAATCAAAGACGTAATCGATGCTGCCAGCGAAGAGGAAGCACAGACCACCATTCGCAACATGGGGTACTTCGTCACCAAGATCTCCTTGAAGAAAGGAGCAGCGACGGCGACTGGGGGAGCGAAAAAGAAGAAACGCCCATTTGCTCTTGGTGGGGCCAAGACCAAGCACATCTGTACGTTTACCCGTCAGCTCTCGATTTTGCAGGACGCCGGTCTTCCCATTCTGCGAAGTTTGAAGATTCTTGAGAACAACAATAAACCGGGCAAACTCAAATACGCTTTGCAAGACGTCTGCGAAGAAATTGAATCCGGTGCCACGCTTTCCGAAGCGATGTCGAAGTCCCCCAAAGTTTTCACTCGCTTGTACGTGAACATGATCAAAGCGGGTGAAGCGGGTGGTGCGTTGGAAGTCATTTTGCAACGTTTGTCGGACTTCTTGGAGCGTGCTGAGTCGCTCAAACGCAAGGTGAAGGGGGCGATGATCTACCCGATCGTCGTAGTGCTCATCGCGAACTTGATCTTGGTTTTCATCATGATGAAGATCGTGCCTACGTTTAAGAAGATGTTCGACGAGTTCGACTTGGATCTTCCCGATATGACCAAGTTGCTGGTCGCTATGAGCGATTACGTGGTGAAATATTGGTTCTTGTTGATCATTATCCCGGTGTCGTACTGGTTGCTGGCGAAACTTGTTTGCAAATTCAAGCAGGGTCGCATGGGATTTGATCAGTACATCATCAAGATACCCGTGTTTGGCAACTTGATTGAAAAGAATATTTTGGCTCGTACGACGCGTACGCTTGGTACGCTGGTATCGTCCGGTGTGCCGATTTTGGAAGCTCTGAACATTACACGTGAGACGGCTGGTAATGCCCTGTTTGAACGTATCTTTGCGAAGATCTCCGATGCGATTCGCGAAGGGGACGTTATCAGCAAGCCGATGAAAGAGAATTCGACTCCCGGATTCCATCCTATGGCCGCCTTTTTCTGGGCGTTGATGGGGAGTTTTCCTGGCATCATGGTTTTGTCCGTAGCGGTGACATCGGGCCGAACAGGTACTGGATCAGCGGCTGGCAACGGTGCGGGATTGATTCAGATCGGTGCAGGTCTTGTGGTCGTCGGTATCGTGTTGGCTGTCCTTGGCTACATGGTCAAGATGCAACAGCGTGTGATCGACGACTTGGTGGTCAACATGGTGGACGTCGGTGAAGAAACGGGTGAACTGGACACCATGCTTTACAAGGTGGCTGACACCTACGACGAAGAAGTGCACGTGATGACCGAAGGTCTTACGCGTTTGATCGAACCACTATTGATTGTGTTCCTCGGTTTCAGTGTGGGTTTCATTGTGATCGCACTGTTTATGCCGTTGATTAAGCTGATTACGGAACTTTCGAAGTAATCCGAACGTGTGTTCCAGCGATCGTGTTGCTGCGGTCGCTGGCACCAATTACTCATCCTCAAATACTTATCGTTGGGTGCCGAATGCACCCGGTTTGTCAGGAGACTGTGCTGTGCGTAAAGCGATAAAGGGCCACCGCTACGGGTTCACATTGGTTGAGTTGTTGGTCACGATCACCATCATCGGCATCCTCATGGCGATTGCGGTCCCCACCGCTTATTCGGCCTATGTCCGCGCTAAGAAGGGTGCGATGAAAATCGAGGTGACCAACCTCGCAACGGCTGTTGAACAATACAAACAAAAGTATGGTGACTATCCACCAGACGGTAGCAGCTGGGATGTGGTCGCTCGGCATATTCGCAAAGCTTTCCCTCGCGCCGTGGCCTCGGAGTTGACGGTGCTCCAAGCTGCCTGCGGTGGTACGGGTAGCGGAACATTTCCTCTAGGGGTCATGAACCGGGCTGAAGCTTTAGTCTTTTTCTTGGGTGGTTTCAGCACTGATCCGCAGCACCCCTTTACAGGGCCTGGCGGACCATTTGTGATCGTGGCCGGCAGTCCTGTATATAACACCGACCGCGAAAATGCCATTTACGATTTTGGCAGCACACTTCTCTTGGACACTGTGGATGAAACCGCATTTGGTATGACTGTTTTGGGTGCCGCTGAACCTGCCGATATCATGCCGGTATCGCGCCTCAAAGGACTTACCGTTCCAACAGCCTATTTCGATAGTCGAACTTACGTTTTTGATGTTCCATCGGTCGGACCGTTTTTCAACAACTATGAAAACAGCAGTGCATCGGCTCTGGCCTTTGGCACCGCTCGACCTTATTTGTCAACAACCACCAGCACTTCAACCGGTGGTTACAAGTACCAGAATGACAAGACATTTCAAATTGTTTGTGCCGGTTTAGATAATCGATTCGGTGGCTATTCAAGCACCGTTGCCACAGTGCTCTTTATCTTCCCTACCGGCCAACCTGTGGTCGTGGGTTCTCCACCAGTTCCTCCACCATCTGCGCGTTACAACTCAAGTCAAGATTTGTCGGCTCAGTTCGATAACGTTACCAACTTTACTGAGGCAACACTCGAAGACGGTCTCTCTAACTAATCACTGGATGGCACTAGGGACTATGCAGAGTACTTTGTCTTGATCGACAAATGAAAGAGCCTAATCTCGCCCATCCGAAAGGGTTTGGTCCTATGACAATTCAACGAAAATCCAAGTTGCAGCGAAGGGAGACTCGTTGCAACTCTTGGTGGATGCTCGCCATCCGTCCCAGCTTTACACTGGTCGAGTTACTGGTGGTGATGGTCATCATTGCATTGCTTGCAGGGATGACGATGATTGCTTTGGCTGGAGCACAGAGGGATGCGGAAATCTCACGCACTCGATCTACCATTCGCAAGATTAATGAGATTTTGTTAGGCAAATGGGAAGAGTTCTCGGTGCGAGCGTTGCCGATTGAATTGCCTGCCGTTGCCATGCGGCCTACCTCTTTGGCATCGGGAACTGTCCCGGTTTCAGGTCAAGAAATTGCCCGCTTACGATTGGTTGGTTTGCGTGATTTGATGCGAATGGAAATGCCGGATCGCATTACGGATATCGGTTTCACGCCAACATTGTTGCAATTAGAAGTTGTCAACAATAATCCTCCAAGTCGAGCGATGTTGCCCGTAGGGAATGTTCCTTATCCAGCGTTGTGGTCCAATTATCGAGAGAAGTTTTTCCAACCCATCGCACTCCCAACACTGACACCTTATTCACCGGGGCCGATTGGTACCTTGCGTCCTGCTTGGACGATCACCAATGCCAATGCAGAGCTGCTCTATTGGGTTATTGCCGCTTCCAGCAATAATGGCATCGGTGGACTGGAAGGCTTTCATGCCACCGAAATTGCAGACACAGACTTAGATGGCTATCCAGAATTTGTGGATGCTTGGCAGCGCCCCATCAAGTGGATTCGCTGGCCAGCAGGAGCCGATTGGAGCGAGATTGTGGCAGCCGCCAAGGCGGATGCGAGAATACTCGAAACCCAAGGTGGCGATGCGATGGATGTGACCAAGGCCGATTGGAGATTTTTGAACGACGCGACAGGCGTACGTGCTGACAATCCTTTTACTCTTCAGCCACTCGTTTTGTCGGCAGGACCTGATGGTGC
This sequence comes from Planctomycetota bacterium, assembly GCA_017303505.1. GTDB lineage: Bacteria > Planctomycetota > Planctomycetia > Pirellulales > Pirellulaceae > JAFLCP01. The sequence continues at coordinate 7,866 of JAFLCP010000102.1, forward strand.
ATTCGATGTGGTCTTTGATGTCACTGACATTGATGCTGCTGCGACCCCAATCGTTTACGCCACCCAACGTCCGACATTTACGATTCTCGGTCCATTTTCGCATGGATCTACAGCGAATTATTTCTATCCCGATCCATATCGTGCCTACACCGTTGCGGGCAACGATGTTTATTTGGGACAGATTTTCGACTACGACGCGTCCGGAAGTCATGCGGACAATGTCACCAGTCACGATACTTTGTTTGATCAATAATCCCTCCATATCATAGGCAGTGAACGATGAATTCCTCAGTGAATGCTTCACCGATGCCAAATAGCTTGGCTCGCCGACGACGCGGTCTGTCGTTGGTCGAGTTGCTGGTAGTGGTGGGAATTGTGGTGACTTTGGCAGCGATCACTTTGCCGTCGCTGCGAGAGCTTCTCAAAGACCAGAAGGTCACGCAAGCTTCCCGTCAAGTGCAAGCCTTTTTTGAGGCCGCAAAAGCCAGAGCGATAGCGAACGGTCGTCCCGTTGGGATCTTGTTGGATCGCTTGAGCTATGCGGGGGCCAATAGTAACCAGATCACTAACAGCACCTGTTTGCGGTTGTCCATCGTCGAAGTTCTGCCGCCGTATTGTGGCGATATTCAAGGGGCAACGGCAACATTGGATTGCTCTGCGGGGCTTCCCGGTTACGCTAACCGCGCCTATTTGCCTTTAACCACTTGCCCCACTGCAGCATCGATCATTTCCAGCGGTGACTTGATTTCTTTCGGTGACAATCCGCTAACGTTTATGGTGGTCGGGACACCCACCATCACAACTTACAATTCCAATCCGCATGTCACATTGGTTTTGTCGAACCCAACGGAAGCCAAGACGGAGCCGATTTGGCCGTTGGTGAGCGCGTTAGATCTGCCGTTCCGTGTGTTTCGCAAACCTACCAAATCGCTGACCGGTGGTTTGGATTTGCCCAAAGGAATTTGTGTAGATCTCACCGCGTCTGGTGTAGGTCCATTCGGACGCAACTTCTCGCCCGACTGGATCGTTGGAGATCCATCATGGTCCAGCGTACCAGCTGCAGACTACAAAGGCATCTACATCGTGTTTGATGCGAATGGTGGTGTGGAGAGAATCTACAAAGGGTTCAATGTTGGTGGAGTCATCACATTCAACTCAGAAGCGCCCACATCGACCATTCATTTGCTTTTGGGCAAAACCGACCAAGTCGTTCCACCAACTTTGCTCACGCCATTTGATGGGACAACGATTCAGACTGGACGGGATTTGGCTACTTCGAACTTGATGGACTCCGAGTCCCTTTGGGTTTCGATCAATCCATTTACTGGGGCGATCTACAGTAGCCCCGTTCCTGAGCCAGTCTTGCCGAATCCTGTTGGCTTGTTTGGCCTAGATTTCCGAACCAGACAAGCTCGAGAATTTGCGATTCAAGGTGTCGCGCGAGGAGGTCGTTAAGATGAGAGTTGAAGCAATGAAATCACGCTCAGTAATCGGCGCTCGCAAAGGGATCTCGCTGATTGAGACATTGTTTGCTGTCGGCATCTTGATGGTAGGGATGTTGGGAATCGCAGCTGTATTAAGTGTTGCCGGTAAAAATGCTGTTGATAGTCAAACGTTGGCAAGCAGCCAAGTGTTAGCCAATAGTTGGCTCAATGACATGTATGCTCGTAACATTCAGAACCCAGCTAATTGGGTTCGGCCCGTGTTCAATACGACAACGAATGTTTGGGATTGGCCATCGATGGGGACTGCTTCCCCACAGAATAGTCCGAACTCAAGCTATTGTATTGATCCGTTGATGTTTGCGTTTTCGCCCAATATTTCTGTGGCAAATTCAAGATACACGTTGACGAATTTCCCTTACTATGACGCGTTAGCAAACCCGCTTGTTGATCCTTCAATCTCGGCTGCTTCAGGCGCCGGCTTGAACTGGGGCGCTGTACCGCGAATGCTTCGAGTGTCGGTTGGAACGCCTGGGTTCCCGGCTACTGGAAAATTGGCCGAAGAGATTTTTGCCTCGCATAACGAAATCGCTGAAATCAAATCGCGAGATTCCACTCGGCATGTCGTACGTGCTTTTGAATCGGTTGGAACTTCTCTGCAAAAGACGGCAACTCGTCAAGACTATAGTTGGTTTGCGACCCTTACCCCCAAAGAGAACAACTCGTCCGCGTATTCCTCGCAATACATTTTGTCGATAGTCGTCGTCAAGAAACGGGATCGAGTGTTGGATATCCCTGTGCCAAGCGCGGCTGGTGTTGGCGACCCACGTGCCTTACCGTCGGGGGAAATTATGGCTTGGGTTGTCCCCTTGAGCACGGGCTCTGTTCCTGCGGGTGGATTTAACGGTGGCGGAGGTGGGCGAGTTCTGCTAGTCGGCTCCGCCGCGACGGAAAGCCATACAGCAGCCGGGCAGTGGATTATGTTGAGCCGATTTGATGCGGCATTGGGGCGAGGCGTTTTTTCTTGGTATCGAATTGCAACCTGCGATCAAGAAGCACGCATGATGAATGTTGGCGCGATTCCAACTGAGTATGGTGTTTCCGGTTTTACTCTCCCATTCGGGGCCGGCAATGCCACGCTCCCTGTTTGGGTTCGAGAAGTAACTTTATCTGGCCGCGATTGGGGCATGTACTCGGCGATGGGTAATGCTTCTGACAGTCAGGTAAGTATCGCGACCATCGTGGATGGAGCGGTTAACGTTCATGAGCGTGTCATCACACTAGATGAAAATTGATTGATTTGACGACTGCGTGCGGCCGCTAGGACTGTGGCCATGGGTTTCGAAAATTTGTAGCGCAAGGATAGAACCTTGCCACCTTATCGGCTCGAAGTTGGGTTCACTGATGAATCTGAGTTCGGGGAGAATCAGCCATATGACTTATCACAGAACGCCGCGTCGCGGCATGGTATTGTTGATCGTTCTCGGCATGCTGGCTCTGTTCAGCTTGTTGGCCGTAACCTACGTCGTGTTTTCTAGTCAATCGCGATCATCTAGTGTCGTATTGGCTAACCGCGATTATCGAGGCACGAACCATGCGACCTTGATGAACCAAGTGGTTAAGCAAGTTTTGCGCGGTACAGATGATAAGAAGTCGGGTTTGTGGGGACAAGGCGTTCTCGAAGACTTGTACGGCCCGCTCGTGGATTCCTCTGGCAATATGATTTCGTTTCCAAATGCGGGAATACAGGTTGGAAACTGGCCATCAGATATGGCCGCACAGCGAAATGCAGTGGTGACCTTTGTGGGTGGCCAATTTATTCGTTTCCCGATCCGCATGCCCAATGACGACAATGCGGGTACACCTATTCCAACCGAGGAAGACAGCCTTCGCAACCGGATTATCACTTTTGTCGAAGGCCCGCTTCGTAACATGTCCTTTCGTGTGGTGCGACATGTCACCGAGGATCCATCTACGTCTCCTCCCACCAAACTAACCATCACGCCCGCCAATTCGCCTCCGGCATCGGATACTGTGGCTAATGCATTTGCACCACGGAATCGCGTGATGGATCAATATCTCTACATCGACTATTCCGATTTTTCCAGCACCGTTATCACTGTTCCCGGCACACCACCTCGTCAAGTTCAGTTACAGGAAATCGTCAACACGCCCGCTTTGCTGAATGCGATTTTCTATCCGAACATTAACGTTGGGTTTGGGTACCGATTCTTTATGAATCCGGTGATGAGATCCGGTACGGGTTACGGCCGCACTTCGCATTTTTCCGGTGACATCGATGTGATGCAGACGAGCACCGTGGATCTAACCTTGATGCCAACACCAGTTGCATTATTGAATGATTTTGGTAGTTACCGAGCTGCTTTGCCCTTTGGCGGTGCCAACGAACCGTATGATGCTGCTGATTATAATAATTACTATTTGGCGTTTACTCGCGGCACTCCTGCTTCATCGGCAGATGTGATCCCTAGCTTCCATCGCCCAGAAGTTATCAACTACTTGGCGAACCAAGTGAACTTTTCCTCGTTGTCGCCTCGCTCCGTGTTGCGTTTGGTACAGTTGCTCGACTATGCCACAGCTCGGCCTCTTTCCTTGAATATTACAGGTGTACCAGCCGCCGACTATGATTCCAAATGGCTCGGACCGCTGCCGCCAAGCAATTCTATTGCTATCAACCCATTCTTTGCCTCCGCAAATCCAGGGTTGTATCCAAGTCTTACACCCTACTTGGAGATGAACCTTGCAAACAGTCTGGCTCCTGGCAGCGCGAACCACACGAACTTGCTTTCGTTTGTTCGCTGGTTGGCCTATGGACCATGGGACGTCGATACCGATAGCGATGGCGTGAATGATGCGATTTGGATTGATCCGAACTTGCCAATGATCACATCGCCGGAAGGTAAGCTACTCAAGCCACTGGTCGCGTTGAAGATCGAAGACCTGGATGGACGAGTAAACCTCAATGTGGCAGGTGCGGCAGCTCAAGGGGATAGTAACTACTACTTACCGACGAGCCTTGTATATGCTGTCGGTACTGGTAACAGCATTGCCCAGGGATTTGGTTATGGGCCCGCCGAATTGAGCATGTTACATCTCTTCCCAACTTCGGCTGTCCCTACAGATTATTTGAACAGACTCAATGCTGTGTTAGGCAGTCGCTACGCACCAAGATCTGGTTCAGAGTCTCCACTTGTTCCGGGGCAAGCTGGGACAGATTTGGCAGCTATGTTTAGCGCTCGTGATCGTTTGGGACGATATGTGGGGGCAACACCAATCGATTATCGTCATGGTACATTGCCTGGTTTGCGACTCGCGTCGCACGGCGAGGAAGCGATCGGAATTGACCGACATGGTCAGCCGTTGATGTTGCGAGGTACGACCTACACAGAGAATATCAACAGCCCTTACGAACAGCGTTTGTTGACTGAAGGATTGAGCGATAATCCGTTTTCATTGGAAGAATACGAACGCTTGGTACGGGTGCGTGATCGAGATTATTCGATGCTTTCTGACCGATTGGAAAACCTATTGGGCGGAGCAGCCATCGGCACTGATGTTCGCAATGCGGTCACGACACGCTCGGTTGATTTGACCGATGTCGAATTACCGGTACAAGATAATTCACCACAAACACCAACCCACCCGTTCCGTTTGTTGGTGCGCCAATTGTTAACCACCACCACATCGTCAGGCGCGCCAGTTTCGCCCAGAACTGGATCGGACATTCCGGAGGCCCTATTCCATCAGTTGTTTCCATTTGAGTTCCGTCGCGGAATGCGAATGAACATCAATCGACCTTTTGGGGATGGAGTCGACAACGATGATGATGGTCAAATTGACGAATGGGATGAATGGGCGTATGTCGGTGCTGGGCCCGGTTACCCATCACAGTACGAACAATATTACAACACCGCCAATCCTACTGCGACTTTGACTCCAATCGACCAATACTTGGTGGACACTGCTCGCGCAGGCATGGATCCAGGTTTGGAACCGAAGCAATTGTTTGCTCGTGAGCTCTATTGTTTGGCGCAATTAGTGGTGCCTGATGCTTATGTTTTCGTTGGTAGTCCAACGGGTAATCCTCGTGACGGTGCAACGCAGGCGTATCGGGCACGTAAATTGGCGCAGTGGGCCATCAATGTAGTCGATTATCGCGACGCTGATCTTGCCATGACCCGTTTCCCGTACGACCCTCAACCCTTTGACGGTTGGAATCCTGGTTCCGGTGAAGTGGTATGGGGGATGGAACAACCCGAATTGTTGCTTCGCGAATCGTTGGCTTTTCACAACTACAACGTGAAAGACACCACCGTGGATGATGACAAACAATCGGATATGAACGATTTAGATCCAGCGAAAGTGGATGACGATCCCGACCAATACAAGTTGCCAATGGGTGGTTTGTACTTAGAGCTATGGCCAACTCGAACATTGTCCAATGGGGTAACCGATCAAAGTGTTCCTGGCGTCCCCAGTCTTGCAGCGACCTCGACGTTTAATGGACTGTTCCGCCGCGACGGTTCGGATCAGGTTTATTTGGACTTGGGTGCGATGTCTCCACCACCTGCGAATCCAGCGACGAATCCCTATGGCCGACAACCAGTATGGCGCGTTGTTGTCAGCACTATGCACGAAAAGCAGGGTATGGCCTCACCAAATGCAACCTATGCCGGAAGTGCGACACCGCGCGATCGCAATGACATCACCTATCAGTTGTACTCTGGGCCCGAAGCTGCCGCCAACGGTTTGTATTACAATGTAGCAGACCCGACAGCCACCACTCCTCAAATTGAACGCATCATTTGGTTCACCACAGAAGCTCAAGCTGACCCAGCGTCTTACACACGAGTCCCTGGTTTGCCTGCTTCAGCCACACCGCGAGAGCATGTTTATTTCAATCGTTCAGGTGTAACCCGATTGGACGCTGGCACACATTTGGTTATTGGACCTCGTCCCGATATGTACATGGGATCTCAATCACCCAACACGGCAAACGTATTCCAACCAAGTGATCAGCGACTTGAATTGCTTTCGAATGAAATGCGCATCACCGATCTTGCTGGTGTGACGACTTCCTCTTCGGTTGTGAAGCCAATCGTGGGAATGGTTGTGGCTGCTCTTCCGCCTGCAAATCCAGCACCGCCACCGGGAACAGCGGATTGGCCCGACGTGTATCCTGAGTATGGCCCGCGAGGGGGTATCGGCATTAGTATTTCGGAACCATTGCCTAAGCCCAATAGTGATCCAGTTACTCAACGCTACTATCGTTTACCTCGAGTTCAATTGAATTCGACAGCCGGTTCTGGATACGAAAACGATCCGGTAGAAAGCTGGCATGATTTCGCTACGGCAGGTTCACCGTACTTACCCGATGAACCCTTTGATCGCACTGCGAGTATGTTGCCACCGCGCATGCACAACGTGGGGACGTATCGCGATGTGACCACAGCGTTTTTGCAACGCTTGGCAGATCCTGAGCGGGAGTATGACGCGACCTTGAATCCATACATTACCGTGGATTGGATTCCGATCGATTTGACCACATTCTCGGGTGAAGATGCCCTGGATGGTATTTCGCCCGGTGCTTCGGCCAACGAAATCTACTTTACCAGCCGTTCGCGTTCAGGCCAAGATGCAACGGGCGCCGATGGACCAACAGGATATAACGATGCTGCATTGTATACTTTTGCGACCGTTCCCCCTAATGCGCCGATCAATGGTTCTTCGCAAGTGACTGTCGCTACTCCGGTATATTTCGATCATCAGCTTGTACGCAATCTCACGATCGGAAGTATTTCCGGTTTACGCAGCACAACATTTGGCTTTCTCAACAAAGAATTCGGTTTGCCACAAGCCAATGCGAATCCTGTGTTTGCTGGCCATTCGGTTACTCCGTATGCCAGCCATTTCTGGTTGAATCGGCAATACGCGACCATCAATGAGTTGATGATGGTGCCCGCCAGCCATCCAGGCCAATTCGGTCAAGACTTCACATTGTTCCGAAATGGACCTGAACCCAACGTTTCAGATGCCGTTGCTAAACCGTTCGGGCATTTGATGCCCTTCTTGAGTTCGACTCAACTAGATTCAAGTGGTGGCTTCGGAGCCTCAGCCACTTTGGGTGTTGACATGTCTCGTTTGTTGGCGCTCTTAGAGACCCCTTCACCCTACATGGATTCAACGAAGTACTTATCTCCAAGCACAACGACCTCGACGCTTGAATTGTCTCGCGAACGTATGCCGTTTAACTTCCTATCGACGTTCCGTACGCCTGGAAAGATAAATTGGAACACAATTCCATCCAGCAATGTATGGATGGCAATTGAAGCCAACTATTTGCCAGCTTCGAGTTTGAACAGAACTTCGGCTGCCAACAATCGCTTCTGGAATACGGTTGAGTTAACTCGACAAGGATATACGGTTGCAGCAGGTGCATTGGCGGGGGGGCTGCCAAGCGGCACCTTCCCACACAACTACACCAACCATCTCAACCCAGACTTCCCAACGCAGTTTGCTGGTTTACATCGCTCACCGTGGCACACACAGTTTAGTCCTGAGCTACCAGGTGCTGGGAACCCTTATGCCCTGCGACAGGCTCCTGCCAACGCAACTTTGTTGAGAGGAAATTCATCTGTCCAGAACCAACCTTTGCTGTACGACTCGTCCAATAATCAGAGTCCCAATCGATATCCGTTTGTGACGTACCAACCCACAATGCGGTTGCCGAACATGGTAACAAGTCATTCCAACGTGTTTGCAATGAGAATGAGCCTGGGGTATTTCGAATACAACCAAATGGATGGGCAACTTGGACGTGAATACAAATCGGAAGTTGGGCGAGCCGAACGGAGCAGTGGATTCTTTATCATTGACCGTTCGATTCCGGTCGGCTTCTATCCAGGCATTGATCTAAACTCTGAAAAGACGGTGCTTGTTCGTCGCTATTTCGAATAAGTGCATTTGTATGAACACACCGCGAAGGTTCGAATCCAGAACTTTCGCGGTGTTGTCTTTTCTCAAACACTTGTTTCCCCCCAATCTTTCGATTTTCAGATTCGCTTTCCAGCAATCGATTTCTTCTCACCCCCTGCCAATCATTGATGTGGACAGGATTTCCTCCGTGCAGATTTGAACCATCCCCTTAGGTTGTGGTGTCTATCTCTTTCGTTGAGCGAGAGTTCTTAAACGCAACTTTGCATGAACCACTTGCTATAATGTCTGGCTCGCTTAAATGAGCCAGCGACGAGAGATGAAAATCGCCTTACGAGGATATGCAATCATCCGATGGCTAGCACAACCCAAAAGTTGATGGAGCGGGGACTCATTCCCGGGGCACCGCTCTTTCTGAAGTCCAATGTGCACTATGAGACCATCATGGGCTCGCATGCGTATGGTGTAGCCGATACGTCGGTAAAGCAGAAATTACCCGATTATGACGTGTATGGATTCGCTATTCCGCCGAAGGAATTGCTCTTCAAACATCTTACGGGCTGGATTCCTGGTTTCGGTGATGAACCACCCGGGTTTGATACTTGGCAACAAACGGGAGTACTTGATCCTTCCAGTGGTGGTCAAGGTAAAGAATGGGATCTCAGTATCTTTGGCATCGTGCGCTATTTCGAACTATGTCGAGAGAATAACCCGAACGTTATCGACTCACTCTTCACCAACGAAGAATGTGTGCTGCATTGCACGCAGATCGGTCGTATGGTTCGCGACCATCGCAAATTGTTTCTCAGCAAATTGTGTTGGAAAAAGTTTCGCGGTTATGCCAACGCCCAATTGCGAAAACTCAACGACAAAGTCCCCATCGGGGGCCGAAAAGAGATCGTTGAAAAATTCGGCTATGATGTGAAATTTGCGTACCACATCGTTCGCTTGTTTGATGAAGCGGAACAGATCATGTTGGAGCATGATCTCGATTTGCAGCGAGCTAAAGAAGTCATGAAAGCGATTCGACGGGGTGAATGGACCTTAGAGCAACTCAAAGCTTGGGTGGTCGAAAAGGATCGAGCGCTCGAGGCGGCATACACTCGCTGTCAATTGCCTGAAAAGCCACTGCTCGAACCGCTCCGAAAGCTCTTGCTGGAATGTTTGGAAACGCATTATGGATCGATCGATGATTGTGTTGCGCAAACCGGCTGGGCCGAATCGACCCTGCGCGAAATCGATACGTTGCTCCAATCCCAACGCCGTAAGCTATATAGCTAATCTCGACCGAGCAGTTGGATCGTTTAACCCGTACGCCGAAGGCTAGGTCGGATCGTGCTTGCAAATTCCGCCGGACTACACACTGTGACTGACTTGCACGGAGGGCCCTCGGCTCTATATCCCATTAGCGAATCATTGAAAGCTGCGAGTCGCGCGGATTCGAGTACGATCACGAATTACGACGACGAATTACGACTCAGGAGGTAGGAGCTACGACCTCCACCGCGAAGACTTTCGGCAGCGCGAGGGATTTTCCTTCGTAGCTCGTACTTCGTACTCAGCGCAGCGGTGATCGTGATCGTCGTCGTGATCGTCGTCGGCACGGGCAGGATATCGAGGGGCGAGATGCGCGGATTCGATCACGATTACGACGACGAATTACGACGTACGAGGTAGGAGCTACGACCTCCACCGCGAAGATTTTTTTTTTGGCAGCGCGAGGGATTTTCCTCCGGAGCTCGTACTTCGTACTAAGCGAATTAGCGTTCGCAGAAAATCCGCCTAGCCTCCGCTGCGCTACAGCTACGGGTTAAACGAATTCCTCGCCTCTACCGCGTTCCAATTACAGGAGTAAACGAGCCAATGTTTCGTTGAATACCGGTTCCAAACCGACTAAAATAAGAGCTGCTTTTCCTTTCACCTTTTCGCAGCAAAAAGGCCCCATCGTGAGCAAGCGACGGCATCGTAAATCTCGCCTGGAGCGGCTTGAATTTCGTTCCTTACTGGCGATCGATTCGTTACCTGAGGTCGGACTGCTGACTGCTCCCGCTGAAGGGGAAGGCGAAACACTCGTACGCTTCTCGTATGACTTTGTATCAACTGCCGATCAATCGCTCGATCCAAACCCCGCCGATAATATCGCCGAGTATCGTGCGGCCATCGGCGATTTAGTCAAACTTCGCGTCTATGCAGAAGATCTCCGAAACTCCCCACAGGGTATCTCGTCCGCTTACCACGATATCGATTTTGTTCACCAAGAAGCTGGTAACGATGAGATCCTTGGCCTGCTGTACGGTGAAGCCAATGTGGTGCGAGTTGAATTGCCCGGTAGCAGTGGAGCCCTTTCGGGGACCTACCAACTTCAATATCAAGCTTTAGCTGGTAACGATACTACAGTTGGTCTTTCGCATCCACTCACGGATGGAGTATTGAATCAAGCTGACGCGGCAAGTATGGCTGCCGCCATTAATCAACTTCAATGGGAAAGTTGGGTAAGCCCTGATTTTCCCGTCACAACTCGCTTGCTCCCCAATGCCACCATCTCCGGTAAAAACTACGCCGGCTTGGCTGTCGAATTCACAGGCTCGAATCTCCGTCGCGCCGATCAGCCTGATGCCAGTGTGGCTACGAACTCATTGAAGCTGGGGGCTAACACATCGCTGGATGTGCAAGTGGAAGTGATTCAGCCTAATCCACTCGACGCTCGCAGCGTTTCTGTCGCGACCACTTATCCCGTATCATCAGGCAATCAATGGGGGGAACAACGTCAAGCAACATGGCAGCAGGGTACCAGTCGGTATACGTTGCAACAAAGCGGTGGAAAGTTGGCTGGTTCTTCGGTCGCATCGCCCGCTGAGAAAAAGCTTCTCTACGAAGTGACTTTCGAAGTGCTGCGGATCGGAGCCTTAAATCTCACTGGAAAACTGAGCGACTTATTGAACGCTCCGATATTGCTCGTTGGCGATCCCACACCACTTACTGCGGCCCAGGTCGAATTTCCGCAGAGCATTCTGTTTAATGCAGTCGAACCAGGGAGCGACTATCTCGAACGCAATAACTCGCGAACTGCAGCGACGAACCTCGGCACTTTAGAAGGAGCCTTTACGCTCCCCGGACTTTCCATCCACAATTCAGCCGACGAAGATTGGATGAGTTTCACAACGGTCAGTGCGTCGAATCATTCTCATTATGCGTCGATTGCCTTTAATCATTTGGCAGGCGATTTGGACCTGGAGTTATACAACGCTGCCGGGCAACAAATAGCGGATTCAGCGACCAGCAACAATCAAGAGTCCGTATCACTGCAAGGACTTCCCGCCGGAACTTATTTTGTACGTGTTGTAGGATATCAAGGTGCAAGTAATCTCGACTATGAGTTGACGGTGAACTTGCCCATCATCAATATTGGCGGCGATGGACTAGAGGCCAACGATACTATTTCTTCCGCCACGAATTTGGGTATCGTCACCGCAGCTGGACAATTGTCAGGACTCTCGATTCATTCCACGACGGACACCGACTACTTTCGCTTTGAAATCGCCTCACAAGGCAAAGCGAATCAATATGTACAAATCGACTTTGTCCATGCATCAGGGGATCTTGAACTGCGACTCTATAACGCCAGTGGTGTCTTGTTAGAAACCGCTGCAACGTCCAACGATTTTGAACGGATTTCTTTGGCCGGGCGAAATGCGGGTGTCTATTATGTGCAAGTTCGCGGAGAGAATAATGCGCGAAACCCGCTCTACAATCTGATCATTCAGCCCCCGACCAGCACCATCGATCCAGACGTGTTTGAACCGAACGATCAACGTGCCACCGCCACGAACCTCGCTGTTGCTCAGCCCTATTACGAATTCGATCAGCTTTCGATTCATCAAGCGGGCAACGAAGACTGGTACACGTTTTATTTGAGCAAAGCGGGCGCATCGGGACATTATGTCTCAATCACTTTCGAGCATTCATTGGGTGATATCGATTTGCAATTGCTCGATCGAAATGGGCTGCTCGTCCGCTCGTCGACGACATCTGGCAACGAAGAGCAAATCACTCTATCGGGTTTGCCTGTCGGCGATTATTACATACGAGTCCTAGGAAATGCGAACGCTCGACAGCCGTACTATAAGTTGGCGCTGTCGGTTCCGGTGGTTGAGGTTGATGCCGATTTTTATGAACCAGCCAACACGCGTCAAACCGCTTATGACATGCGGACTGTAGCAGGCGTCTATTCGCTCGATTACCTCACGATCCACAACACAACCGATGAAGATTGGTTTCGCATCAGTACAACGTCTACAGGAAACATCGATCACTTTGTGGGGTTGCTATACCGGGCCGGTGATGGCGATGTCGACTTAGAATTGTACGATCAAGACGGTGTTCGCTTGGCGAGCTCGTCGACGAACGACAACTGGGAACGAATCAGCTTTGAGGGACGAGCGGCTGGGACCTACTATTTGCGAATTCGCAGCAGTCTGGGGCGGTTAAACTCTCAATACAGTTTAGGTTTTTCACTTCCTAAAGCGACGATCGCTCAAGATCGCTTCGAGTCGAATGATAATCGCGCGTCAGCCAGCGATTTAAAAACCGTGGCGGGATTCTACACACTCTCTTCGCTAAGCGTGCATACGCCAACCGATGTTGATTGGTTTCGCTTCGCTTTGGCCGCAGATGCGGGACAATCTCATTATGTTGAGTTGCGGTCGTCAGCGATGACGGGTGATACCAACCTAGAAATCTATGATGCTACAGGCAACCTTTTGCAGCGTTCAAGTGGAGCCGCTGATAGCGAACGATTAAGTCTCAATGGCTATCCCATTGGTGATTACTTTTTGCGTATTGCAGGTCACAATGGCGCGACCGCAAGCAACTATGTATTAGCGTTTGATACGCCACTGAGCAACATTGCCGTTGATCCCTACGAAAGCAACGATTTTCGCAATACGGCATATGATCTTCGCTCACTTCAAGGTAGTCAATCGGTTCGTGGCGGCTCGATTCATTCAGCTACCGATCAAGATTGGTTCCGTTTCCAATTACTGAATATTGGACGGGATGATCACTATATCTCGCTGAATTTTTCGCACTCTGTGGGCGATTTAGATTTGGTGCTATTCGATTCGACTGGGACACAACTAAGAGCGGCAACGACCACTGCCAGCACCGAACGGATTTCGTTGAGTGGCTTAGTGGCAGGCACCTACTTTATTCGAGTGATGGGATTCTCGGGTGCGATGCAACCGGTTTATGACTTGGAGTTTCTGACGCCTATTGGTGTTCAACTGGTTCCCGATCGTTTTGAGAATAACAATAATTTGGCTCAAGCTACCGTTGTGCGCAATCAAGAGAATACCTTACAGGGCAGCTTCTCTTTGTCCGATCTGAATGTTCACAACGCCTCCGATCAAGACTATTTCCGCTTCACCACCGTGTCTGCTGCAACTGCTGCTCATTCGATCACTTTGGATTTTGTACCGAGTGAAGGTGACATCGATCTGTTGCTGTACGATAATGCGGGAACGCTGATTCGTCAGTCACTTCAGACAACCACCATCGAGAATGTCTCACTCGCGGGGCTGCCTGCTGGCACATATACGGCTGTTGTTAAAGCGAAAGCGAACGCTTCCAATTCTTATCGCTTGGTTTTTGATACGCCACTGGCAAACGGCAAGAAGGATGACTGGACGATCATGGTCTACATGACGTCAAGCACTCAAGAGAAGCAAGCCTTCGATGATCTCAATGAGTTAGAAGAGGCCGCTTTGAGCTTGCCTGGCACAGTGAACTTGGTGGTCTATTGGGATCAAAGCAGTGCTGGCACGAAGTATGCCACTGGCAACGGTGCTCAAGCGGCTTGGGGAACTACAGGTCAAGCTGTCCTTAGGCCAGATCGAAATGCCAATTATATCGCGACAAACTTCGAGCTGCTCACGGAACAAAACAGTGGAGCCGCTTCGACGCTCAGTAGCTTTTTCAGTTATGCCGTAACCGCAGCGCCGGCTGACCGGTACGCCTTCATCACTTGGGGACGTGGCGGTGGTTCGGCCAGCGTTCTCCAAGACGACAACGATGGAGTTGCCGCAGATCGACTCGAAATAGCAGAGTGGCTATCAGCCCTTAATGCCACGACCACGCCTCATTTCGATTTGTTGGCCATTGATGCCAGTGTGATGGGACTCGCCGAATTGGCATATGCGGTGCGCAATAAGGCCGATTATTTGATCGCATCGCCAGCTGCAGTGCCAACGGATGGTTTCAGTTACAACACATTGTTCTCATCGCTTAAGGATCGTCCTACGCGTTCTGCCAGTTCGGTAACGGCGGCGATGGTGCAGAGTTTTGACCGCGACTATCTACCGACTACCAATCTCTGGAGTGAGATGTCCGCCCTAGAATTGTCGGGAATGGGCAATTTGGCGAATGCCCTCAAGTCGTTTGTAGCAACCACTTCGACTCTATCCAACACTCAGTGGGATAGCTTGGTTCAAGCGTTGTTTGTCGGAACAGGATATTGGAACGCCGAGTATCGCGATTTGGGTCTTTCGATGCAACAGATCGCCAGTACTTCCGCGCTCCCACAATCGGTGCGAGATGCAGCTGCGAATGTCAGTGCAGTGCTCGATCCTGTTACGATCAGTCAAGTTTCTCATGCGCGGGGTACTTCGGGAGTTACCACTTTGGTGCCTGATTCGACGGCCGCGCTCGCGGACTACAAGACGAAGTTCGATGAGTTTTTTGCGGCGACCGATTGGGATGATTTTGTGACGACTGTTGTTTCGCGATTTGCGGCAGCGGGAACGGCCAATCGACGCTTGGGTCGGGCGGTTACAGAACAAGATGCGAGCGAGACCAATTCGCTGCCAACGTGGGCCACAAATCTATATCAACAGAGTGGCACCAACATCACCTATTCTGATTTCTCGCTGAATCAAGCTACCGATGTGGACTGGTACCGTTTTTCGATTGGCTCCGGGGCGACAACCTCACACCAAATTCGTTTGCTCAAAGATGGTACAACCTCAGTCAAAATCGAATTGTACGATTCCAAAGGCCAAACTCTTCTGCGCACCAACACATCGACGACCACGCCAACACTCTTGCTCAATAGCTTGACTGCTGGAAGTTACATGTTGAAGGTTTCGGCCAGCGACTCTACTGCAGCGGGGCGTTATTCGCTGGTATTCGATACGCCGACGATCGCTGTGCCCCTGGATCGAAGCGGCAGCAATCAAGTGGTAGATCGGGCGTTCCAACTTGGGACCGTGATTCAATCGACCGAACATCTTAATCAAACGCTTGCAGCCTTAGGTGAAGAGTGGTTTACGTTGCAAGCGCCCAAGCTGCCCGAAGCGACGTGGTATTCGATTCAACTTCGTCTGAGCAATGGACTCAATGCGGAAGCTGTCCTTAAAAATAACGCTGGGCAAGTCGTGTCACGGGCCAGCGGAACCAACGAGTTGCTGTTGGGGTATAAAGCTCCGCCAAGTGGCGAAACATATCAATTGCAAGTTCTTTCCAAGTCCGCCAGTCGCGGTACATTCCACTTGCGCATCGAAAATCTGCAAGTGACCTTTGGCGATGTAAGCTCCTCAGAAAATCTGGCTGGATTGGTAATCGGTGGCTTACCCATTCAGGAGCTTATGGCCAGTGCGGGAACTGTGACGCTCAGCGATTCAAGGTTTCAATGGCAAAATAATCAATTGCGACTTGCCACTGATGCCTACTTGAGCCTGCTCAACGAACAGGCTGTTTTCGTAAGGCTTACGGTTCAGGATCAAAACAACGCTGCCAAGACGTCGTCGATCATTCTCCCTGTCGATATCTTGCAGAATACAAACCCGTGGCACAACAAGCGGCAAAAGTATAACACCAACTTTGATATCGATGCACAAGGCAATGATGTGGTCAATGCCATTGATGCATTGACGATTATCAATTCGTTGAATCGAGTTGGCGGTTCGTACAAACTCCCCGCGTTTCGGCGAGCTGCTCCTGGAGCCGTCGAGTTACAATACGATGTGAACAATGATGGTAACGTGACGGCTATTGATGCATTGGTGGTGATCAATTACCTCAATAGCCGCAACCAATAGTTACCACCGTATCACTCGTATTCGTCTTGTGTTTGTTGAGACGTTTCTTTTGTCTTAGCGGGCTCGTCTTGTTCAATCTCGACGACGCGGCGGCTGAGAATGTGCTTCGAGCGTTCCATGATGGAATTGAAACGCAATACGTTGTCTAGGACGACGGGACGTGGTGCGCCAGGGATGGTCATGATGATGCGACCTGCCCCTGCCAAAATGTACTCGAAGACATCGTTGATTTCGGTGTTCAATTTGAGGCCGGCAGTTGAGAAACGTTCAATGTTGCCGAGGAGCCCAGTGTGATGAATCAATTCATTGCTGGCAAGTTCCCAATAATCGAAACGTGTTACAAAGGCCATGCCGATGAAGAGCAAGAACATTCCCGCAAAGATCGCGTAATAGAAATCCGCAGACGCTTTCAAGTCGAGAGAGCCAAGCCAAGCTTGGAGCGGCGCGATGATGCCGTACTTTTGATTGATCAAGATGACCGCCAGTACGAGGGCTACGATAGCGGCTAGCATGGTCAACGAGGTGGACCGAGGAAAGTCGTAAGTGATGACCAAAAGATTGAAGGTGAAGCAAATCAAAAAGGCTCCACCGAAGAATGCATCCCAGGAAGGGAGGAAACTCGCGACCAAGCCGCACACAAGAGACATCACCGCCGTTGGCCACATGAAGACCATCTTGGGCCAATTGCGAATGATCAACACATCGGACTTATTTGACTTGCTGGCCGTGCCACTCATCGTATCGCTTCCATTTACAGGATGAATTTGAGATTCGATTCCGTTGCTGAACAAGATAACGTTCGGCCACTCGGTCGACAATCAACGTAGTGGGCGGACGCGTGCCAAAATTCGAATTGCTGGATAGACATTCGTCGAAAAATGGCTGGCAATGGATCGCTAGGCAGAAAAATCGCCCAGATTAGGCGCAAAATACCCCTAAATCCGCTCCGATTATCGGCGAAAATCGGAGTCGATTTCGGGCGAATTTTCCGCCGTTTGGCTCCGCTCGGTCCCTGCAGGTTCCAGCCTGATTAAACAGAGGGGCTGATGCCTTAGAAAGTAGGGATAATCTTGTCGTACCAGTCGATAGGCTTGCAAACTCGTCCCCGATCGATTCTGCAGTCGTTGTTCCAATTCGTCGGCCCAGACAGCTAAGGTGATTACGCCGAGCTGGGGATCTTTTTCCCAACGCTCGATGACTTGGGTTGGCCAAGGGATGAAGTCTTCGCTTTCAGCTGCAACATGGGATTGAGGAGCGACGGGAATCTCAGGGATCGAGTGTCCTGTATAAAAAATCCAACTAGGTTCAAGCACACCGACAGCAATCCAGCGTTGTTGTGGGTTCTGCAATTGAATCTGCTCGAGGGCATGCAGATCATGTCGATAGCGACTGGCGTTGCTTGCTCCACCCACCATCCAACCCGCCATGCAGACTACAGTGCCCATAGCATAGAGGGCTGGCATGTGTTCGGGGTTTCGACGTTGCCAGGTAATGATCGCTGAAATGGCGGCGAGGCTCAGCGCGATCCCCCAAAAACTTTGAAGCATGACGTTGGGCATTTGCTCTTGAGAGGCCGTAATCGCTAAGCCAGCGGTGGCCCCAATGCCGACTAAGATGGCCGTTAGCAAGGTGGCTGATACGGCATAACGCATCAGCTTCGCTTGGAGCCATGATTTCAAGTGCTGTTGGTACCACTCCCCTCCCCTGTTCGCGAGTGATGCAAAGAACAAGCCCAGGATCAGTGCGGCGCCTGGGTAGCAAGGTGTGATATAGCTAGGGAGTTTGGTGTTCGCACAACTAAAGGCTCCCACAAATACGGCGACCCACATCACTGACAAACGTGTTAAGGATGCGATATCGGATGATGGAGTGGATTGAGCATGGGTCGAAGATGCATGAGTGGATACGAAGAGCGAGCCAAGTGGCGAAGTCTTCCACAGCCAAACCAAGAAAGGTGCCAGCCATAACGACCAAGGAAACAAGCCTACCAACATGGCGACTGGATAATACCATGGCCCACCGCGATGGCCTTCGAGCGATTGAACTGCGCGTTGCACATTATGTTCCCAGAAGAACTCGCGCAACCATCTTCCATCAGTGCGAACGCCAACCCAGATGTACCAAGGTAAAGCGACGGCCAAGATGATTGGGATACCCACCAGTAATTTAGTGTTCGACAGATAATCACCCACGGCGCGCGGAGCAAGTCTCGCGAGGATGCTGGGCAGCCAGAGCTTCCATTGGCGAATCAATGAAATGGTTGTTTGTTGTTGAGCCCACCGTGGATCTTGGCAGATTCGTTCCCATTGAAACCAAGCCGATACGACTGTGATAGGTAATGCAAAACCGACTGGACCTTTGGCTAATACGCCTAAGCCGAGTGCCACATATCCGAGAACATAATAAGTCCAACGCAAGCTGGAGTGATTAGGTTGACAAGTCAACGCAAAGATAAAGGCGGTAATGGATAGGGTCGAGCAAAAAATAAGGGGGCTATCGGGTGT
Source organism: Planctomycetota bacterium (assembly GCA_017303505.1). GTDB lineage: Bacteria > Planctomycetota > Planctomycetia > Pirellulales > Pirellulaceae > JAFLCP01. The sequence goes on from JAFLCP010000102.1 coordinate 26,859, forward strand.
AGATGCTCGGCCGGCAACGATGACCATCATCGAGGTAGCCAGTACGACGCCAGTCCACATCGCGGGCGAATTCCAGCGATACCACTGGACGGCTTGAGGGGTGTTCGGCAGAGCGCCTGCCAGAAAACGGTGCGTCAACAATCGCGACGAGAGAAGCATGCCGCAAAAGATCGTCCCCATCATCAAGAGAGCGGAGGGAAGTCGAGCTCCCCATTCGTTAGCACCAACCACTTGATAGGCTGCCATTTGGAGCCAATAGAGCAGAATGGGTTTATGGGTTCGTAGTTCGGAGTTGAATACGGGTACAACCCAATCGGCTCGCGCCAACATTTCTAGGGTGCAGCCTGCATTTCGCGGTTCATCGCGGTCCCATAATTGCGGCCAACCGAGACCGAACAATAGCGTGCAGGAGGCAAGAAACAGCACGAATAAGGGTGCTCCCCCAAACCGAATTGGGTTCCTTGGGGTTGCGGTCGTTATTTGGGAACTGGACTGGGGCGAATTCATCAATGCTAGCATCCATGCAGATTGAGCCGTAGTGGAGTCTGGAGTGTAGGCGAAAATGGGGTTTGGGAAAATAGCGAAGTTGGCTAGTGGGGTGTGTGCCGCGGTCGATGTGAGTAACTTTCAAATCGCCGTTGTTGACATCGAAGGAGATGACTGAACGCTTGGTTGGATGGACCGCAGAACACACCGTGCGTTGGATGTGTCGTTGCGAGTGAACTCGCGTTGGGTACACGGTGGGGGCTCTCATCCGCTCTGGTAGCTGTTGAGACACAAGAACCTCTCGCACAGGGCGATGGAGCAACTGTAAGCCAAACTGTTATTGAGTTGCTGATACGTCAAACGGCGTGTTGGCCGCAATAAGAGGTTGAGATCTGCACGGCCTAGCCTACGACGTACGGGCTAAACGAGATTTTGTGGTCCAACAAGCCTACGAAAAACGGTTAAAGTGTTGATGACACATCAAACGGCGTGTTGGCGGGAATAAGATAGAGAGTGCTGCGCGGCCTAGCCTATGGCGTACGGGTTAAACGAGATTTTATCGCGCGTGGCGAGTTATTTCGTTCGATTCAAAGTTCTACAACCGGAGTTGAAACAAAATGGTTCGTCTGATGTTGTGCGTTGGGCTCGCGTTGACAATGATCTTGCCCGAATCAAAAGCTCATGCGCAGTACGGTGGTTCGCGGGCAGGGATCGATGATCATTCGAATGTGGTCGCTGGACCACCTGCGCTAGCACGTGAAGTGGTCGAAGCCTATATCTCGATCGAAGGTCGCGCGGAAGTGCGAGTGAAGCCTACAGAAGTCAGAATGGTCTTGGCTGTTACGAATGAGGGCCAGACCGCTCGGGAGTGTCGCATGGCGATCAGCGAAACGATTGCTAGGTTGAAGAAGTCATGGATCGAGTTGGGGCTTCCCAAAGAGAATGTTGTGGAGGATTTCATTGCCGTATTGCCGGTCTATGAGTGGGAGCTCAAGAAACAGGAAGGGAGTGATATAGGAGTAGAAAAGAAAGCCGGTTATAGGATGCAGACGAATGTGCATTTGGCTGCACCGAACGACGCCAATGTCGAGAAGGCACTTGCAATTGCCTTTGAACAGGGAGTAACCGATATCATTGCTTTTGATTATTGGAGTGACGAAATAGATGACCATAAAGTGAAAGCTCGCGAGCAAGCCGTCAAAGCGGCTCGGAGTAAGTCTGATCAACTGTTGGGTGCTTTGTTTGAAGTCGCTCCACCTGTGATCAATGTGCAGGAACAAACGACGGTGCATTATCCAGAATCGCTCTACGAATCTTTTGTCAATGTGCAGGCTGAAGAGATGGTAAGCAGTTGGCATCGCGACGTTCCTTTGATTCGCGCTCATCGCCCGAAAAACACGTACTATCGTGGACTCAATTTCGATGGCGACATTCGCGCACGCAAGCTACCGATGCAACCCGAGATCTCTGTAGTCTCCACCGTTCGTCTTTACTTCGCGTCGCCTGCGGCAAAGTAGGGTGTGTGCCGCGGTCGATGTGAGTAACTTTCAAATCGGCGTTGTTGACATCGAAGGAGTTGACTGAACGCTTGGTTGGATGGACCGCAGAACACACCGTACGTTGGATGTGTCGTTGCGAGTGAACTCGCGTTGGGTACACGCTGGGGGGCTCTCATCCGCTTTGGGATGCTGTTAAGACGCAAGAACCTCGCGCACAGGGCGGTGGAGTAACTGAATGTCAAATTGTTATAAAGTTGATGATACGTCAAACGGCGTGTTGGCGGCAATAAGAAGGAGAGTTCTGCGCGGCCTAGCCTACGGCGTACGGGTTAAACGATTGTGAGTGGTACAACAAGCATAAGGCGGTGGAACAACGGT